>NZ_JBEXCR010000021.1:0-228903 GCF_040605375.1 Nonomuraea sp. NPDC005650 | reverse complement strand
TTCGCCTTCGACTTCCAGTGCACTGTCCACGTGCCATGCTTGCGGCACGCCTGGTCCAGGTCTTTGAGGGTCTGCTGGATCACTTGGGCGGGGGCATCGGCGAGCCAGTGGCAGTACGGGTCCTTCTTGGCGTCGGCGAGTTGCCTGCACTGCTCGGCATAGGTGATCCACTGCCCGCGTCGCCGGTATTCCCGCCGTTGTTCGAGACCGGTGTTCCACACGGCCCGGCAGATTCCGCCCAGCCTTTCGGCGAACGCCCGCTGCCCGAAGTCGAACTCCAGGCGGTACTTCCGGCCCTCCAGCACGCGCGACACCTCCTCTTCCACGGGACGCTCACGCCTCACCGACTCGAACATATTATCGCCTGGTCTATGAGCCAGGAAGTGGAATATCGACGAGGCAGACACGTGGTTTCCGCGATGCACGTCCATCTGGTCTTTGTCACCAAATATCGCAGCAACGTGTTCGACGACGCGATGCTACGCCGCTGCGAAGACATCATGATCGAGGTGTGCGACAGCTTCGAGGCCGAACTCCGCGAGTTCAACGGCGAACACGACCACGTCCACCTGCTCATCCACTACCCGCCCAAGGTTGCGATCAGCAAACTCGTCAACTCGTTGAAAGGCGTCTCCTCGCACTACCTGCGCAAGGAGTTCACCGGCCAGGTCAACCGCGCCATAACGCACGGCCACTTCTGGTCACCCAGCTACTTCGCCGCCTCCTGTGGCGGAGCGCCACTATCGATCATCAAGGCGTATATCGAACAGCAGCGCCACCCCACCTGAGGCTCCAGGTCCGCGCTCCGCGCTCCGCGCTGCCCCGCCTACGGCGGGCCATCCCCCAAAAGGGGGACCGCATTCATCCCCGGCCTGAAGGCCGAGGCTTTCTGCGGGCCTTCGGTAACATCGGTTTCCTCCCCACCGTGACGCTGTGGGGAGGCCGCGTTGCCGCTGCTCGCGCTCTTGATGCTGGTCCTGCTCGTGACCTCCTGCGCCTCCGCGACCCCCGCGCCCCCACCTACCTCCACCCCCACGCCTTCGCCGAGCCGGCCTCCCCCCGCTCCCAGGAAGCGCCCCGTCAAAGAGGTGTGGGTACCGTACTCCGCCTCCGGCCGGTACCTGGTCGTGCCCGGCGGCGCGCCGGCCCGGCCGGGCTCCGGCGAGGTGGTGCGGTACGTGGTGGAGGTGGAGGCCGGCCTGCCGTTCGACCCGGCCGGGTTCGCCGCCGACGTGCATCGGGTGCTCAACGACGTACGCGGGTGGGCGCGCTTCGAACGCGTCGACCACGGCCCGGCCCAGGTCCGCGTCGCCCTGTCCAGCCCGTTGCTCACCACCCTCCAGTGCCAGCCCCTCCGCACCGGGGGCGAGCTGTCCTGCTGGAACGGCACCCGCTCGGTCATCAACGCCCTGCGCTGGGCGAAGGGCGTCCCGCAGTACCGGGGCGACCTGACCGCGTACCGGGCCTATCTGATCAGCCACGAGGTCGGGCACAGCCTGGGGCACGGCCACGAGCCCTGTCCCGGGCCCGGGCGGCTCGCCCCCGTCATGACCCAGCAGTCGAAGTCGCTGGACCGCTGCCGCCCCAACCCGTGGCCCCACCCCGACCGCGGACCGGCCGAGGACCGCAGACCGTGAGGCCATATGTCGCGACACCTCACCCGTTCATGGCAGGGGCTGCCGTGCGGCGGGAGGATGGCGACCGGTAGGTTCATCGAGCCGATGAGGTCGCCGCGGCGGGGACGGGGCGGGCGTCGCAGCGCGCTGGGGAGCGCCGGCGACACCGGCCACCAAATGATCGATGCGGTCTGAACCTATCGCGATATATCGTAGAACGGGAACACCGGGGAATCCCGCTCGGTTGAGCGGGATGCACAGATTTCCAGGGGAGTGTGGCTGATGGCAGGAATGCGGACGGCACGGCGGGTCCTCGCGGGCGGCGTGGCCCTGGCGACCGCGGGCTGGGTGTTGCGCGAGATCCCCGCCGAGCTGGGCGTACGGCCTCTGACGTCGGGGCCGGACCGGGCGGCGAGGATGCGGCGCTCGCCGCAGTTCAGGGACGGCACGTTCTTCAACCCGATGCCCGAGCCGACCCACATGATGACGGCCCCGCCCGCCGGCCTGCTCGGCGAGCTGACCAAGAACAAGGAGCAGCGCCGCCCCGCGGGCCCGATCCCGCTGCGCGTCCCGCCGACCGACCCGGCGCCCGCCGACGGCGTGCGCGCGATCTGGTACGGCCACGCCTCCACGCTGGTGGAGATCGAGGGCAGGCGGGTGCTGTTCGACCCGGTGTGGAGCAAGCGGCCCTCCCCCTCGCAGCTCGTCGGCCCCAAGCGGCACCACCCGGTGCCGGTCGAGCTGGGCGAGCTGCCGGCGATCGACGCCGTCGTGATCTCGCACGACCACTACGACCACCTCGACCTGACGACCGTGCGCTCGCTGCTCAGGACGCAGAAGGCGCCGTTCCTGGTGCCGCTGGGCATCGGGGCGCACCTGGAGCGGTGGGGCGTGCCGTCGTACCGGATCATCGAGCTCGACTGGGAGGAGGGGGCCGAGGTGGCGGGGCTGAGCTTCGTCGCCACGGCGGCCCGGCACTTCTCCGGCCGGGCCTTCACCCGTAATGACACGTTGTGGGGCTCCTGGGTGGTGGCCGGGGCGAACAAGCGGGTCTTCTACGCGGGCGACTCCGGATACTTCGAGGGCTACCGGGGCATCGGGTCGGCGCACGGGCCGTTCGACCTGACGCTGATGCCGATCGGCGCCTACAGCCCGGCCTGGCCCGACATCCACATGAACCCCGAGGAGGCCGTCAACGCCCACCTCGACCTGGGCGGCTCGCTGCTGCTCCCCGTCCACTGGGCGACCTTCACGCTGGCCCTGCACCCGTGGTCCGAGCCGGTGGAACGGCTGTGGCGCGAGTCCAAGGCACGGGACGTCAAGATCGTCGTACCCCGCCCCGGCGAGGCCGTGGACGCCTCCGCCGCCCAGGTGGTGGAGGGCTGGTGGGAGACCCTCGCCTGACCCTCACCTGACCTTCGCCCGCGCGGCCCGTACAGTCTTGGCGTGAGCAACCTGGAGCTTGACCCGCGGGAGATCCGCTGCGGCGCCGACGCGGGCCCAGAGGTGGGTGCCGGCGGCGAGGTGCTGATGGGGCGCGAGGTGCCGCTGGGCGGGCCGCGCGCGATGCTGGTGAGCAGGACGCTGCCGGGCGTGCACCGGCGCATGATCGGCGCGTGGTGCTTCGTGGACGCCTACGGGCCCCAGCGCGCGACGATGCGGGTGCCGCCGCACCCGCACACCGGCCTGCAGACGGTGAGCTGGCTGGTCGAGGGCGAGGTGCTGCACCGCGACAGCCTGGGCACCCTGCAGGAGATCCGCCCCGGCCAGCTGAACCTGATGACCGCCGGCCGCGGCATCTCCCACTCGGAGGAGTCGCCGGAGACGGTGCTCCACGGGGTGCAGCTGTGGGTGGCGCTGCCCGGCGAGCACCGGCACACCGGGCCGGCGTTCGAACACCATCCGGCGCTGCCCGTGCTCTCGGGGCCCGGCTTCGAGGCGACCGTCGTCATGGGGTCGCTCGGCGGGGTCGCGTCGCCGGCCACCGCGTTCAGCCCGCTGGTCGGGGCCCAGATCGCGGTGGACGGCACGTGCGAGGTGCCGCTCTCGCCCGGTTTCGAGCACGGCGTGCTGCTGCTGGACGGCGCGATCGAGCAGCTGGAGGCGGGGGCGATGGTCTACCTGCCACCGGGGCGGTCCGCGCTGCGGCTGTCGGGGCGCGGCCGGGTGCTGCTGATCGGCGGCGAGCCCTTCGGCGAGGAGATCGTCATGTGGTGGAACTTCGTCGGCCGCACCCACGACGAGATCGCCGCGTTCCGCAAGGACTGGATGGAGGGCGAGGGGTTCGGCGCCGTCGAGGGGTTCGACGGGGCGCCGCTCCCCGCGCCCGTCCTGCCCGCCATCCGGCTGAAGCCGCGCGGGCGGGTGCGTTAGCCCTTCTGGACCGTGTAGACGACCTCGAGGTCCTCGCCCTTGGCCGGAACCTCGGCCAGCAGGCGCACCATCTTCCCGGTGAAGTCGATCACCTGGACCTGCTGCTTGTCGGCGGTGGCGTCCGGGCGCACCCAGCAGAGCAGGTGATCGTCGTCGAACCAGGCGGCCAGGCCGCCGCAGGCCGTCTCGATCCGCTTCACCTCGGCGCCGGTCCGGCTGTCGTACACGCAGTTGTTGCCGCTGCCCAGGCCCGGGCAGTTGGTGACGAAGAGCCTGCCCGACGGCGAGAACAGCTCGTCGGCGATGCCGGCGCCGACGTTCGGGATGCGGCGGACGCGCAGGCCGCCGGCGTCGAAGAAGCGCAGCGCCTGCTGCCCGGCGTCGATCGACATCGCGACCACGCCGGTGTCGGCGTCGTCGAAGCCGTACCTGATGTTCTTCAGGGAGCTCTCCCTGAGCGAGGCCACTGCGGCCTTCCTGGTGGTCACGTCCACGATGGCGAAGCCGGTCGACTGCCAGGTGTCCTTGACCGGGTTGCCGACGTTGAGCAGCAGGCGGGTGCTGTCGCGGGACCAGGCCTGGATGTACGCGCTGAGCGGCTGCCGCGAGGTCTTGACCGAGAACCGTTCGCCCGTCGTCTTGTCGGTGATCTCCACGGCGTCGTAGTTGTCGACGAAGTTCTTGCCGCGCTTGGCTAGGTAGCGGCCGTCCGGGGAGAGCGTGGCCTCCCATTGGTCCTGATATTTCGTGAAGCCTCCCGTGAGGGAGTCGCGGGCGTGGTACACCCAGTTCTTGGACTTGGGGTCCCTGACCATGTAGGTCGTCAGCCTGACCGGGTCGTCCGGGCTCTCGTAGACGGTGGCGTCGGTGTCGGGGAGCCGGACCGGGATGAGGTTCGCGGTCGGGACCGGGGACGCGGTGGGACTGGGGGACGCCGTGGCCGTGGCCGTGGTGGTGGCTGTGGCGGGTGTCGGGAATGCCTGCGGCTTGGGGGGCAGGTTGACGACGGTCACCACGACGATCGCGATCGCCGCCACCAGCGCCACGCCCGCGACGGCCCCGCCGATCAGCCAGTTCCTCCGGTTGGACGGGGGCGGGCCGCCGTACGGGATGCCCGTGGGCGGCGTACCCGGCTGCTGGAACGGGACGGGCGCCTCAAACCCCGGCCGCCCGCCGGGCGGGGGCGGCTGCTCACCCCCCAACGGCCGGTACTGCCCCTGCGGCGGCGGGGGGTACGACGGTGGATAGGACGGAGGTGGGTACGGCGGCTGGGGATACGGCGGCTGGGGATGCGGTGCTTGGGGATACGGCGCTTGGGGATACGGCGGCTGCCCAGACCACCCCTGCGGCCCAGACCCACCGGCCCGATCCGCCCCAGGCCCCCGCCACTGAGCCCCCTCCCCTACCGAAGCCCCACCCCCAGACGGCGTCGGGCCACCTCCTGAAGCCCCACCACTCGGCAGCGTCGGGCCACTCCCTGAAGCCGCACCACCCAGCGGTGCCCCACCTGCCGCCGGAGGCGCACCACCCGGCCAGGACCCCCCACCCATCGGCGACCCACCGCTCGACGGCGTCGCACCGCCCACGGGCGACCCGCCACCTGGCGTAGGCGTGCCGCCCGCCGAGGGCCCGTCACCCATCGCGAAAGCGCTGCCCACCGGCTGAGGACCACTCGCAGGCACACCACCCACCGGCGAGGGACCGCTCGTCGGCGCGCCGCCCACCCAGTGGGGACCACTCGCCAGCGCGCCACCCATCGGTGACGGGCCGCTCGCGGGAGGCGTGCGCCCCATCGGGGGTGAGCCCGGAGGGAGGCCGCCGATGGCGGCTGCGGCGCGGTGGAGGGCGTCCGGGTTCGAGGTCGGGTGCTCCAGGAGGCGGTGGATCACGTGCTCGGCCGTCGGCCGGCGACCGGGCTCCTTGGACAGGCAGGCCGCGACCAGTTCGCGCAACGTACCCGTCAACCGCCCCAGATCCGGCTCGGCGTTGAGCACGCGCTGCACCGTCGCGGGCATGTTCTCGGCCGCGAACGGCCCCGCGCCGCCGGCCGCGAAGACGACGGTGCACGCCCAGGCGAACATGTCGGCCGCCGGCCCCACGGCATCGCCGACGAGCTGCTCGGGCGCCAGGAACGCCGAATCGCCCACGGGCACGGTGGTGTCGCCGGCGGTCACGTCGAGCGCCGTGGCGATGCCGAACCCGATCACCCTGGGCCCCTCGCTGCCCAGCAGCACGTTGCCGGGGCTGAAGTCGCGGTGCACGATGCCGGCCTGGTGGATCGCGGCGAGGGCGGTGGCGGTGCCGATGGCCAGCCGGTGCAGCGCGGGCCCGGTGCGCGGCCCCTCCTCGCGGACCGCGCGGTCCAGCGCCAGGCCGTCCACGTACTCGCTGACGATGTACGGGCGCCCGTCGTGCACGCCGCTGTCCAGCACCTTCGCGGTGCAGAACGGCGCCACCCGCCGCGCCGCCGTCACCTCCCTGGCGAACCGCTCCGCCGCCGCCCCGTCACCCGCCAGCTCGGGCCGCAGCCATTTGACGGCCGCCTGCCTCCCCTGCCCGTCGACGCCCAGATAGACGACACCCTGAACGCCTTCTCCCAGCCGTCCCCGGATCTCGTAGCCTCCGAGACCGGAGGGATCTCCTGCTCTGAGTTCAGTTATCGGCGGCATGGGCGCATTATGAGCGGCGAATCTTGCAAACGGCTTACATCACTCGTGAGTTTTCTTCGTATCCTCGCCGCCCCGGGCCGCTGTCACGTCAGGCGCTGCGCCTTGCTCAGCAGCCGCTGCGCCACCACGACCAGCGCCAGGAACATCCCGCTCACCACCTGCTGGAACGCCGACGTCAGGCTCCCGACCTGGTTGATCAGGCTCTGGATGACCCCGAGCAGCAGCACCCCGGCCACGGTCCCGGTGATCCCGCCCGCCCCGCCGGTCAGCAGGGTGCCGCCGATCACCACGGCCGCGATGGCGTCCAGTTCGAGCCCGATGCCCAGGATCGTCACCCCGGAGGAGAGCCGGGCGGCGTTCAACGCCCCCGCCAGGCCCGCGAGGAGGGCGGACATGACGTACACGTAGACCTTCGTGCGCACGACCGGGACGCCCATGAAGGCCGCCGCCTGCTCGTTGCCGCCGATGGCGTAGACGTTCTGGCCGAAGCCGGTGCGCTGCAGCAGGACCATCGCCAGCAGGGCCAGGATGATCGTGATGTAGACGGGGTACGACAGGCCGAGGAGCTCGCCCTGACCGAGTGTGGCGAAGGCCGGATTTTTCACGAGATAGGTGGTGGCGCCCTCGTTCGAGATCGCCAGCATCAGCCCGCGCACGCCGAGCAGCCCCGCCAGGGTCACGATGAACGGCGCCATCCCCGTACGCGCGATGACCAGGCCCTGGAGCAGGCCGACCACCCCGCACACCGCCAGGGGCAGCAGCAGCGCCACGATCAGCCCGTACTGCGACCCGTACGCGGCCAGCACGCCGCCGAGCACGAACAGCGACCCCACCGACAGGTCGATCCCGCCGCTGATGATGACGAACGTCATCCCGATCGCGATGATCGCCAGGAAGGACGACGACACGACGACGCTGGCCGCGTTCTCCGGCGTGGCGAACGAGTCGAACGCCAGGCTGCCCACGATCACGAGCAGGCCGAGCACCATCATGGCGCCGTGCTGCTGGAGGATGCGGCTCACCTGTTCACGGTTCATCGGCGCTCCCGGGTGGCGTAGACGGCGGCGAGGATGATGACCGCCTGGACCATCTGGGTCCACGACTGCGGCAGGTTGTGCTTGATCAGGGTGGCCGAGAGCAGTTGCATGAGCAGCGCGCCCATGACCGTGCTCAGCACCCTGATGCGGCCGCCGGTCAGCGGCGTGCCGCCGACCACGACCGCCGTGATCGCCGACAGCTCGATGAACAGGCCGAGCGAGGTCGGGTCGCTGGCCTGCAGCCGGGCCGTGGCCAGTACCCCGGCCAGGGCCGCCAGCAGCCCGGAGATCACGTAGACGGTCAGGAGCACGCGTTTGACCGGCAGCCCGGACAGCTCGCTGGCCGACCGGTTCCCGCCGATCGCCACCACCTGCCGCCCGAACGTGGTCCGCCGCACCACGAACAGCACCACCACCGTCAGCGCCGCCGCGATGAGCACGATGACCGGGATCCCGGCCACCGAACTGCTGCCGAGCGCGATCAGGTCCGGGTTGCGGAACTCGACGAGCTGCGGCACCAGGACGTTCGCCAGGCCGCGCACGCCGACCAGCAGCGCCAGGGTGGCCACGATCGGCTGCACTCCCACGTACGCCACCAGCGCCCCGCCCGCCGCCCCGACCACCGCGCCTCCGATCACGGCCACGATCAGCGCGGGCAGCCAGCCGTACCCGAGATAGAGCACGACCAGCGCGGCCGCGAGCGCCATCGCCGAGCCGACCGACAGGTCGATGCCCTGGGTGCCGATCACCAGCGCCATCCCGAGCGAGACGATCACGATGGGGGTGACCTGGACGAGCTGGGTGCGGAAGTTCGCGGCGTCCAGGAAGTGCGGGGTGAACAGCACGTTGAACAGCAGCAGCGCCAGCACCGCCGCGTACACGCCGTAGTCCTGGACCCAGGCGAACACGCGCGGTTTGAGCACCGCGACGCGCCCCTGCACGGTGAGCTCAGCCATCGCCCCGCCCCTCACCCATCTGCTCCTCGCCTATCTGCTCCTCGCCCGCCCGCCTCACACCCAACCGCTCCCCGGCCCCCTGCCCCACGTCCCCCTCACCCGCAACCGCCCGCCCCACGTCTGCCTCTTCCGCAGCAGCCGGACGCTCCACCTCCGCCTCACCCACAGCCGGGCGTGCCTCCTCCGCCGCCTCATCAGCGGGCGCGTCCTCTGCCGCCTTTTGATCCGCGAACGTCAGATCTCCGGCCGTGTGCTCAGCGATCGTCGCCATGATCCTCTCCTCGGTGACCTCGTCGCCCGCCAGTTCCCCGACGACCGCGCCCTCGCGCAGCACCAGGATCCTGTCGGCGCCCTCGACCAGCTCCTCCAGATCGGAGGAGATCAGCAGCACGCCCAGCCCTTCCGCGGCCAGCTCGTCGATCAGCGCCTGCACCTCGGCCTTCGCCCCGACGTCGATGCCCCGGGTGGGCTCGTCGAGCAGCAGCACCTTGGGACGCACGGCCAACCAGCGGGCGAGCAGCACCTTCTGCTGATTGCCGCCGGACAACTCGGACACCAGTTGATGCGGCGACGCGGCCTTGATCCTCAGCCTCCGCATGAAGATCCCGACCACCCGGTCGATCTTCGCATCGGACACCACGCCTGCCCTGCCCAGACTGGGAAGGGCGGCCAGCGCGATGTTCTCCCGTACCGAGAGGGTCGGAATGATGCCCTCGGCCTTGCGGTCCTCGGGCAACAGGCTGACCCCCGCCCTGATCGCCGCTTTCGTCCCCCTTCTGAGGGGCCGCCCCGCCACCAGCACCTGGCCGCCGTCGAGCGGAAGCGCGCCGACGATGGCCTTCGCGGTCTCGGTCCTCCCCGCGCCCAGCAGTCCGCCCAGCCCGACGACCTCCCCGGGCGCGATGGCCACATCCACGCCCTCCAGAACGTGACGCCGAGTGAGCCCCCGCGCCTCAACCACCGGCGCCCCCACCCCCTCGGCCGGGGTCGTTCCGTCGGACGCAAGCGGCGCGTCCCCGTCAAACGCGGCAGCACTCCCCCGCCCGTCGTTGCCAGGCACAGCCGCAGCACCACTGCCCACCGCCACCAACGCATCACCGCCACCGGGTACGGCACTCGAAGCACCGCCGTGCGCATCGATGGAAGCGCCGCCAGCCGGAACACCCGCATGGGGGAGAGCACCGGCTGCACCACCGCCGCGCGTCACGGCGCCACCAGGCACACCACCAGTGGGAGCGCCTTCGGGCACGCCACCAGTGACGGCACCTTCGGGCACGGCACCAGTGGCAGCGCTTTCGAGCACGCCGGTAGCAGCACCGCCGGACGTCACCGAGGCACTGGAACCGGACGCTCCCGCAGAACCCGCCGACGCCACAAACCCTGCCGACGCGGCAGATTCCGCCGACACCGCATCGCCCGCCGGAGTCGGACCTCCCTCCACCCCCACAGGGTCCGGCGAGGATGTCGCAAGGGTGATGGCGCGGTGGCGGGTGCGGGAGAAGCGGGTGAGGCCGCCCGTACGGACCTCGTTCAGGTCACGACCGAGCATGAGCGAGATGAGCCGCAGCCGCTCCACCTCCGCGAGCGGCCCCGAGTGGGCGACGCGCCCGTCCCGTAGCACCGTGACCTCATCGCACACCCGGTACAGCTCGTCCAGCCGATGGCTGACGTACATGACGGCGATCCCCGCGTCCCGCAGCCGCCGGATCACCCCGAACAGCGTCTCCACCTCCCGCGGTTCCAGCGAGGACGTGGGCTCGTCCATGATGACCACCCGCGCGTCCACGGAGACCGCCCTGGCCAGGGCGACCATCTGCTGGGCTCCGACCCCGAGGGTGCGCAGCGGCCGGCGGACGTCGGTCGCGACCCCGTACCCGGCGAGAACGCGTCGCGCCTCCCCGTGCATCGCGGCCGCGTCGATCACGCCGAAGCGGCCGCGCGGCTCGCGGCCGAGCAGCAGGTTGCGGGCCACGCTCATCATCGGGACGAGGTTGACCTCCTGGTAGATGGTGGAGATCCCGGCGCGCTGCGCTTCCATGGGCGTGCCGAAGGCGGCGGGAGTGCCCCGGTAGCGCAGCTCGCCGCCGTCCGGCTGGTACACGCCGGTGAAGACCTTGATCAGTGTTGACTTGCCCGCGCCGTTCTCGCCGACGAGGGCGTGCACCTCGCCCGGGCGAAGGGCGAGGGACACGCCGTCCAGAGCGAGTACGCCGGGGAAGCGCTTGCTGACCGCCCGGGCCTCGAGAACCGGTTCCAAGTCAGTACGCCTCACCGATGGAATCCTTGGCGTTGCCCGTGTCGTAGTCCCGGTCGGAGATGATCACCTTGTCCGGGATGGGCTGCCCGTCGAGGAACTTCTGGGCGGTCTCGAAGGCGAGCGGCCCGAAGCGGGGGTTCGACTCGATGACCGCGTGCAGCCAGCCGTCGGCGATGCCCTGGACGGCGCTGCGGGTGCCGTCCACCGACACGATCTTGATGTCGCCGGGCTCCTTGCCCGCGCCCTTCAGCGCGGTGACGGCGCCGAGGGCCATCTCGTCGTTCTCGGCGTAGATGCCGTTGATGTCCGGGTTGGACTGAATGAGCTGCTCGGTGACCTGCTGCCCCTTCTCGCGGGCGAACTCGCCGGTCTGCTCGAACGAGATCGTGATCCCGGGCGCCTTCTCCTTGACGCGGTCCTTGAAGCCGTTCGTGCGCTCGGTGGTGACGTTGTTGCCGGGGGCGCCGAGCAGGATGGCAACCTTGCCCTTACCGTTCAGCGCCTCGATCATGCGGTCGGCGGCGCGCTTGCCCTGCTCGTAGAAGTCCGAGCCGATGAACGTCAGGTAGTCGCTGCACGCCTTGGCGTTGATCTTGCGGTCCACCGTGATGATCGGGATCTTCTTGGCGGCGGCCTGCTGGAGGACCGGCTCCCAGCCGTCGGAGTTCAGGGGGGCGATGACGAGGAGCCGTACGCCCTGCGCGATGAGCTGCTGGACGTCGGTGATCTGCTTGGAGAACTGGGACTGGGCGTTGGTGACCTTGAGGTTCGTGATGCCGAGCTTGGCGGCCTCGTCCTTGATCGACTTGGTCTCGGCGATGCGGAAGGGGTTGGCCTCCTTCTCCGACTGGGAGAAGCCGACCGTGGCCGTCTTGAGGTCGAACTTCGTGCCGCCGAACTGGTCGAGCGTGCACGTCGGCCCGGCCGAACCGGTGGGCGACTGCACGACCTGCTGCCCCGCCGTACTCGCGGTGGCGGGCACGCCCTGCGGCGCCTCGGCCTTGGCACACGCGGCCGCGGTGAGGAGGACGGCCAATGCTAATGCGGCTGTCCGGATATGGGGGGTCATGGCGTTCCTTTCCTATCAGGCCCGGCGCCCGGGCCACAGGGCCCGGACGACCGGCGTTCACCCGCGGTCGCCGTGTTCCGGCCTGCGGTTCAGGCGGGGTGCGGCGCACACGGTTCGATCAGGAGCTACGCGCCCGTCGGACGGGCGCGGTGTTCGTTTCAGTTTTCAAAGGTGCGGTGTTTCAGGTGCGGCGTGCTTTGGACGGACCCAGGTCCCGTCGGACGCGGGGGCCATCAGACCCAGGGCCGTCGGACGCGGGAGCGTCGGACGCGGGACCGTCGGACCCTCGGGTCCAAGGGCCGTCGGACGCAGCACCCTCGGACGCGGGGATCTTCGGACGGGGCCCGTCGGACCCAGGTTTCTCAGACGCGGGGGCCGTCGGGCCCAAGGGCCGTCGGACACGGGAACCGTCGGACGGGGCCCGTCGAACCCAGGTTCCTCAGACGAGGCTTTCCAGGTGCCGAGTGGGTGTGCGTGTCAGGTGCAGGGTGGGTTGATGGCGCTCGTCAGGGCCGTGTTGGCGTCGTGTACGCGCTTCACGTCCGGCTTCGTGACGGCCCGGTCGTACGTCATCAGTCCGTTCAGTTCGGTCTCCACATCGGTGGTCTGGGTGTAGATCGCGGCGCTGAGCTGCTCGCAGGCGTGCAGCCGCTCAAGCTCCTTGACCATCCCGACGTACCGGGTGGTGAGGGCCTCCGGGTCGGGTTCGACCGCGTAGCCCCAGCCGCCGCCCGACCAGGTGTGGCCGATCAGCGGCAGGCCGAGCCCGCCGTACTCGCCGAGTACGTTCGCCCGCGTCCCCGATGGTTTGCCGGGGTTGCCGGGGCCCGGGTAGATGTGGAAGTCCTTGACGTCGCCGTTGCCGCCGTCGACCGCGCCGCAGCAGTTGATCCCGCTCATGTTGTTCACCAGGCGCGACGGGTCCCAGCTCTTGACCAGATCGGCGATGCGGGCCTGGTCGTACTGGCCCCAGCCCTCGTTGAACGGCACCCACATGATGATCGACGGGCTGCTGCGGTGCTGGTCGACCAGTTCGCGCAGTTCGGCCTCGAACTGGGGTCTGTCATCCGTGCGGAACGCCGCCGGCATGTCCTGCCAGACCAGCAGTCCGAGCTTGTCAGCGTGGTAGTACCAGCGGTCGGACTCGACCTTGACGTGCTTGCGGACGGCGTTGAAGCCGAGCGCCTTGGTCTGCACCAGGTCGTACCGCAGTGCCTCGTCGGTCGGCGGGGTGTAGATGCCGTCGGGCCAGAAGCCCTGGTCGAGGGGGCCGAGCTGGAAGACGGGCTGCCCGTTCAGCAGGATCCGGTTGCCGGAGACCGCGATGGAGCGCATCCCGAAGTAGGACGTGACCTTGTCGTCCTTGAGGCTGACCTCCAGGTCGTACAGGTGCGGGTCGTCCGGGGTCCAGAGCTTGGGGTTCGGCACCGGGAGTCTGAGCTCGCGGCCCAAGGGGCCGGTCACCTTGCCCACGACGCGGCGGCCGTCCCTTGCGATGACCGTGGCCTTGCCGCCGGTTCCCTGGACGGTCACGTAGAGCGCCTGGCCGCGCAGGTCGGGCACGGTGTCGACGCGCTCGATGCGCTCCTTGGCGACCGGCTCGATCCAGACGGTCTGCCAGATGCCGGAGTTCGCGGTGTACCAGATGCCGCTCGGGTCGAGCCGCTGCTTGCCGATGGCCTGCGTGCCGGCGTCGGTCGGGTCGTACACGCCGACGATCAGCTCCTGCGGGCCGCTGCGCCTGAGCGCGTCGGTCACGTCCACGGTGATCCGCCCGTAACCGCCCTTGTGGGTGGTGACCTGCTTGCCGTTCACGTACACCGTGGACTGCCAGTCCACCGCGTCGAGGTGCAGCAGCAGTCGCTCGCCGCGCCAGGTGCGGGGCACGTCGAACGTCCTGCGGTACCACATGCGCTCCTCGTGCCGGCCGATGCCGGACAGCTGCGACTCCACCGGGTACGGCACGACGATGCGCTCGGGCAGGTCGCGGCCGACGGGCGCGGCCTCGTCAGCCTTGGCCGGCGCGAACTGCCACTTCCCGTTGAGGCTGCGCCAGCGGTCCCGGACGAGCTGGGGCCGGGGGTACTCGGGCAGCGGATTGGCCGGGTTGACGTCGTCAGACCACTTCGTCCGCAGGATGTAGGCGGAGCCGTTGGCGACGTAGGCGTACGGGAAGGCTTCGACGGCACTGCCGTCGGCGTAGGTGAGGCCGCCGGCGCCGTCGTAGGCGGCGCGGACGGCGCTGCCGGCCTTGGACGGGATCGGATATTTCAGCTTCAGTTCTACGGTTTGCGGATTTTTCAGGACTGCGGAGGTTGCGGGCCATTTGGTGCCCGCGACGGTGACGTCCAGCTTGCCGAGGGCGTCCGCCGGCAGCGCCCCCAAGGGCTTGGCGAACGCCAGTGTCGCGACGTCACCGGCCGCGTTCACCTTGGCGTCGGACGGACCGGGCGGCGCGAACCCCTCGGGCAGCGTGAACGCCTCCGCGGGCACGATCTGCTTCGGCTGGCTCGGGCTCTGCCAGCGCAGCCGCAGGTTCGCGCCGCCGAAGTGCTCGAAGTACTCGACCTTGAAGTCGTACTTCCTGCCCGCCTCCAGGGTGATCGGGGTGCCGGTCTGCTCCCGGTCCCAGTCGTCCACCCAGTGGTCGATGACCGGCTTGCCGTCCACCCAGAGTCGGAAGCCGTTGTCGCCGATGATGGAGAAGGTGTACGTCTCGGAGTACTTGGGCTGGATCTGACCCATCCACCGTACGGAGACGTCGTCCTCCCTGCCGGCCAGCAGCTTGAACGTCGGATTCAGGTCTGTCAGCTCCAGGTTGGGGTCGACGACGCTGGCCTTCAGCTCGGCGAAGTCGAACTTCCCCGCCCCGGAGGCGAGGTAGTAGTCGCCGCGCAGCCCGTTCCGGGCGTCGGCGGCCTGGTCGGGAGCTGCGGCGGCGGCGGGGAAAGACGGCTGCCATAACAGTGACATCAGTACGGCCAGCGGGAACGCGAGGCGCTTGCGCACGGGGGGTCCTTTCGAAACGCGCCGATCAGGTTCGGACAGCTTTTGACCCTGACACGCTCTCAAGTAAGCACTGGCGGACCGAGCCGGTCAAGATTTCCGATCAAATTCGTTCTCATACGATCAGAGGTGAACTCATCTTGGCCTGTCCACTATGATCGGGACGTGAGCGACACGCAGAGCGACGGACGCAGACCCGTGTTCGCCGCTGAACGCCGGCAGCGCATCCTGGAGCTGGTGCGCGCCAACGGCGCGGTGTCGCTGCGCGAGCTCGCCCAGGCCGTGCACTCCTCCGAGGTAACCGTCCGCCGCGACCTGCGCGCCCTGGAGTCGGAGGGCCTGCTCAACCGCCACCACGGCGGCGCCACCCTGCCGGGCGAGCTGTCGCGCGAGGCCGGATACGCGCACAAGGTGTCGCTCGAGTCCGCCGAGAAGACCGCCATCGCCGACCTGGCCGCCGCCCTCGTCGAGGACGGCGACGCGATCGTGATCGGGCCCGGCACCACGACGCAGGAGTTCGCCCGCCGCCTGACCAGGCACGCCGAGCTGGCCGTGGTGACCAACTCCCTGCTGGTCGCGCAGGCGCTGGCCGGGTCGCCCCGGGTCGAGGTCATGCTCACCGGTGGCACGCTGCGCGGCTCGATCCTGGCTTTGGTGGGCAGCGCGGCCGAGCACTCGCTGGCGGGGCTGCGGGTGCGCCGGGCGTTCATCTCCGGCAACGGCCTGACCGCCGAACGCGGGCTGTCGACGCCGAACATGCAGGTGGCGGGCGTCGACCGGGCGCTGGCGGCGGCCGCTGAAGAGGTCGTGGTGCTGGCCGACCACACCAAGATCGGCGTGGACACGATGGTCCAGACGGTGCCACCGGACCGGATCGACCACCTGGTCACGGACGACACGGCACCCCGGGACGTACTCGACGACCTGAGCGCCCGCGGCGTCCGCCTCCACGTCGCCCAGTTCTGACCTTCTCCCTCGCCCGCCCGAACGCCCACGCACCCCCGGGGTTGGGCGCGGCCCTTGCCGACGGTGTTGAAGCGGAAGTCCGAACGCCCAGGCACCCCGGGGTTGGGCCCTTGGGCGAGATGCGTGGGCGAGATGCGTGGGCGGAGGTTGCGCGGAACGAGTGCGGCTGTCGGGAACGGGTGCCGCGGCCATGAGACGCCCGGCGCGCGGAGCGACACGGGTGCAGGCATGCGGACGGGTGGGCGGGCGCGATGGGCGGGCGCGATGGGCGGGCGCGCGGTGGATGAGCGAGGGCGGGCGGGCGTTGGCAAGCGGGTGGACGGGCGCGGGTGGGTGCGGGCGGACGAGCGTGGGTGCGGGCGGGCGGGCGGGCGGGCGGGCGGAGGATGCTGGCAGGTGGGTGGAGTCGCATCGTCGGCGGTGGCATTACCCGAGCGTGGGTGGCCCGCAAAGTGTACCGGTCGGCCGGTATAGTTTGCCTTATGCCGCGATCCAGCTCGAAAGAACGGCTGCTCGACGCCGCGGCCGAGGTGCTGCTGTCCGAGGGGGCCGAGGCCCTGACTCTGGAAGCGGTGGCCCGGCGGGCGGGTGTGTCCAAGGGCGGTCTGTTCTACCACTTCCCCACCAAGCAGGCGCTGGTCGCCGCCATGGTCGACCGGCTGACCAAGGCCTTCGACCAGGCGCTGGCCGAGACCGGCGACGAGCCGGGTGACTTCCTGCGCGCCTACCTGAACGCGACGATCCCCGAGCACCCCACAGCGACCAACGCCCCGGCCGACCGGGTGACCGCGGCGCTGCTGGCCGCGGTGCTCGTGGATCCGGCGGGGCTCGCGCCGCTGAGGGAGAGGTTCGCCGCCTGGCAGGCCAGGTTGACCGACGACGGCATCGACCCGGGCGCGGCGACGGCGGTGCGGCTGGCCATCGACGGCTGGTGGGCGGCCAGGCTGCTCGGGCTCGGCGAACCGGACGCGGCGCTGCACGAACGGACCAGGCGCTATCTGATGGAGGCGATCGACCGTGCTACGCGTCACTAAGGCGTTGATGCTGCTCACGGATCTGGGGTTCGTCGTCTACTTCGCCGTCACCGGGCTGGGGCTGGTCCCGCCCGAATGGGCGTTCGCCGACTACGCCGATCCGCTGATGGCCGACTGGAACTGGTCGTTCCTCTGGATCGACCTCCTGGCCAGCGTCACCGGCCTGGCCAGCCTGCACCTCCTGCGCCGGGGCTCGCCGTCCGGGCCGGGGCTGATGCTGGTCTCGCTCGTGCTGACCACGGCCTCCGGTTTGATGGCGATCGCGTTCTGGACGTTGCGCGGCGACTTCTCGCTGATCTGGTGGCTGCCGAACCTCTATCTCATGTTCTTCCCGCTCCCCGCGATCGTCCGGCTCACGCTGTCACGACCTGGCCTCACGGCGTCATGAAACAGCTCCGCGCCCGGTGTCGGTCCGCCATGGCCGCTTCGAGGACCGCCGTGCCCACGGCGTAGCCGCGGCGGGCCAGGTCGAGCGGGAACTCGGAGGCGAACGCCCGGGCGCTCGATGTGCCGGCGCCCTGCCACTGAGGCCAGACGAGGCGCAGGTTGACGTCGTTCCCGCCGGTCGGCGGGGAGGCGAGATGTGCCACGGATGCGGTTCTCCCCGCGCCTCAGCCCCTACCCCAGAGCGCCTGGTGACGAGTTACGCTCGGTTCTGATCGAATGTGACAAGGTCGTTACGATAACGTTTCCTTCCTCGACCACGATCGAGGCGGAGGCAACCGTGCTACAGGTGGCAGGCGTTCTCAAGACGTTCCAGGGTGTCACCGCCCTCGACCACGTCACCCTGTCCGTGCGCCCCGGCGAGGTGCACGCGCTGATCGGCGGCAACGGGGCGGGCAAGTCGACCCTGGTGAAGGTGCTCTCCGGGGTCCACCAGCCGGACGCGGGCGAGCTGCGCCTCGCGGGCGGGCCGGTCAGGTTCGGCAGTCCGGCCGACGCCGAACGGGCGGGGATCGCCACCGTCCACCAGGAGACGAACCTCGTCCCGACCATGAGCGTCGCCCGCAACCTGCTGCTCGGCAGGGAGCCCAGGGGACGGTTCGGGCTGATCGACTCCGCGGCCGTGCACGCGCGGGCCGAGCGGGTGCTGGCCGCGTACGGGCTGGAGGTGGACGTGCGCCGGCCGCTCGGGGCGCTGGGCGAGGGCGCGCGCCAGCTCGTCGCGCTGGCCAGGGCCGCCTCGGCGGACGCGCGGGTGGTCATCATGGACGAGCCCACGTCGGCGCTGGCGCACGCCGAGCTGGAGACGCTGTTCGGGGCCGTGCGGCGGCTGCGCGAGGAGGGCCGGTCGGTCGTGTACGTCACGCACCGGCTGGAGGAGCTGTACGGGATCTGCGACCGGGTCACGGTGCTGCGCGAGGGCCGGGTCGTGCACACGGGACCGCTGGCCGGGCTCGACCGGTTGCGGCTGGTCTCGCTCATGCTGGGGCGGCCGTTCCATCCCGTGGAGCCCGCCGCCCACCCCGGCGAGCCGGCCGAGCCCGCCGACCTGCCCGTGCTGGAGGCCAAGGGCCTGACCCGCCACCACGTGCTGGACGGGGTGTCGCTCGCGATGCGGGCGGGTGAGGTGATCGGCCTGGGCGGGCTGCTCGGCGCGGGGCGCAGCGAGACGGCCCGGGCCATCGCGGGCGTGCTGCCGGTGGACGCGGGCCAGGTGACGGTGGCGGGGGCGCGTTCGCGCAAGTGGTCGATCAGGAACGCCATCCGCGCCGGCGTCGGCCTGGTGCCGGAGAACCGGAAGACCGAGGGCATCGTGCCCACGCTGTCGGTGCGCGACAACATCGCGCTGGCGGCCCTGCCCCGGCTGTCGCGGGCGGGGATCGTGTCGGACGCGCGGGTGGACAGCATCGTGGCGACGTTCATGAAGCGGCTGGGGATCAAGGCCGTCTCACCCAGGCAGCCTGCCGGGGAGCTGTCGGGCGGGAACCAGCAGAAGGTGCTGCTGGCGCGCTGGCTGGCCATGCAGCCGAAGGTGCTGCTGCTGGACGAGCCGACCCGGGGCGTGGACGTGGCGACGAAGGTGGAGATGCAGGCGCTGCTGGACGAGCTGGCGGTGGACGGGCTGGCGATCCTGCTGATCTCGTCGGACGTGAGCGAGCTGGTGGACAACTGCGACAGCGTGGTCGTGCTGCGCGACGGCTCGATCACGGACCAGCTGGTCGGCCCCGAGGTCACGGAGGACCGCCTGCTGGCTGCCCTCGCCAAGGACTGACGGCACGCCCCCTAATAAACCGAAATATGGGGATGGTCGTAGTGGTTGGCCGTCGTGCCGCCCCGGTCCGACATGGTGCGCCAGGAGCCGGTCCTGGCGTGCCAGATCCGCTGCCGGTAGATGATGTACATGATCCCCAGCCGCTTGGAGTTCTTGATCGCCCACGCCGCGATCTCGTTGCCCCGCCCGATCTCGGCCCCCGACGGCATCGCGCCGCCGCGGCTCAGCATGAAGTCGCAGGCCCGCCCGAGCGGATGCTCGCCGCCGTCCTGGATCGCCCGGTAACATCCGATCCCGTACGGAACGCTGAACCGCTCCTGGACGAGCTGCTTGACCAGCCGCATCCGGGGCGTGATGTTGTCGGCCCCGCCGGGCAGCTGTGGGACCCACGTGCCGTCCGGCCGCCGCACGCCGGGCCCGATGTAGAGCTGGTCGATCTTGTCCTTGATTCGCTCGATCTGCTTCTCGGCCTTCTTCTTGCGCTGCTCCAGCTCGCCGGCCGTCTGGGCGAGCTCTTTCGCGCGCGCGTCGGCCTCGTCCTTGGCCTGCCGGTGGGCGTCCCTGACCTTGGCGTAGCCGCGCAGCCGGGTGTCCTGGAGCGTGACGAGGTGCTGGTTGAGCGCCATCCGGCCGAGGAAGGACGTCGGGTCCTGCCCGCTGGTGAAGAGGGCGATCTGGCCGGGGTCGCCGCCGATGTACTGGGCGACGGCCATGGCGCGGAGCTCGGCGGACTCCCGGTCGTAGACCGCCTGGGCCGCGGCCAGCTTCTCCCGCGCCGACTTTTCCGATTTTTCAGCTTTTTGCTGGGCAATTCTGCTGCTGTAGTAGTCGGTGATGAGCTTGTCCGACTCCTTCTGGAGCGCCGAGAGCTCCTTCTTGAGCTGCTTCACCGTGGGTTTGGGCGCGGCCTGTGCCGGAGCCCCCGCCGTCAGCAGCGCCACCGCGAACGTCGCCGCGGAGAGCGCACGGACTGAACCGCGTAGCCGGTCGGCCCGGGACGCAACCGCCACACTTCTCCTCACCCCGAGCCGCAGGGCAGGTTCCGGTCAGCACCAATCCAGGCCGGGGGATGCCCTCTATTCGAGAGCTGATAGTAGGGGATCACGCCGCTCCGCACACAACTCACGACTTTTCGGTATCGCGCGGTCGTCGTACCCTCCGTGCCACGATCTGCCGGCCGACCAGCACCGAGCCCGGCACGATCACCATCCCCAGGAGGCTCGACCCCAGACCGAGGTCGATGTCGGCGTCCAGCAGCCCGTCATCGTCGCCGCCGCCGAGGATGGGCAGGTTCACCGACACCCGGACGGAGACGGAGATGAGCGGCTCCCTGTTCCTGGTCGCGGGCGGCGTGCCGGGATCGGGCGCGCTCGTGGTCGGAGGCCGGGTGACCGGCGGCCGGGTGGTGGGCGGCTCGGTGTCCGGCGGGCTCGTCGGGGGCCTGGTCGTCGGCGGCCGGGTGGCCGGGGGTTCGCCGGTGGGCGGCCGCGTGGTGGGGCGGCCAGTGGGTCGGCCGGTGGGCCGATCCGTGGGCCGGCTGGAGCGCGTCGGCTCCCGCGTCGTGGGCCGGGCGCTCCCAAGCCCGCCCGTGGGAGGAGCCGTGGGTGGAGCCGTCGGCTGACCGGCGTACGTGACGGGCGGCGTACCCGTGATCGACTCATTGGGAGTGGGCTCAGCGGAGGGCGGCACAGTGGTCGGTGCCAAGGTCGGTGAGGCCGGCGCCGGGGTCCGCGACGTGGCGGGCGGCAGCGCGACGCCCGGCCCAGGCCCCGGCGAGTCGCCCAGGATCACGAACGCCGACACGACCGCGGCCGCGGTGGCCAGCACCAGCCCGCCCGTCACCGCGAACTTGGCCGCCGGCGCCAGCGTGCTCTGGACCACGCTGGTGGTGCTCTCGGCAACCGGTTGCGCCTTGGGTAACAGCGCGGCCAGCGGCACGGCCACGACGCCGAGCCCGGCCCGCCCGCGCCGCTCCCATTCGTCGCCGTACTCGGCGAGCGCGACCTCCTCCAGCTCGGCCAGGAACGCCTGCGCCGACGCGGGCCGCCCGGCCGGGTCCTTGGCCAGGCCGTGTTCGAGGAGCGGCCGCAGCGGCTCGTCGACGTCCCCCAGCTGGGGCAGGATGAACTGGTGCTGGTAGGCGAGCGCGGCCACGTTCTCGCCCTGGAAGGCCCGGTGGCCGGTCAGGCACTCGAAGAACACCAGCGCGGCGGCGTACACATCGGTCGCGGCGCTGGCCGGGGCGTCGTCCCACTGCTCGGGGGCCATGTACGAGGGCGTGCCGACGAGCGCGGCCGTCTCCCCGAAGTGGGTCGCCACGCCGAAGTCGACGAGCTTGCTCTCGCCGTCCTGGGTGATGATGACGTTCTCGGGTTTGAAGTCCCGGTGGACGACGCCGCGCTGATGTGCCTCGGCCAGCCCGAGCAGCGCGCCCTTCAGCACCACGAGCGCCGCCTCCGCGCCCGTCGCGCCCTCGTGCTCCAGCAGCCGCCGCAGCGTCACGCCGTCGACCAGCTCCATCACGATGACGGCGTCGTCCTGGCCCTCCACGTAGTCGAGCAGGCGGGCGGTGTGCGGGCTGTCGATCTCGCGGATGACCTCCGCCTCCGCCCGGAACCGCTCGACGAACTCCGCGTCCTCGCGCAGCGGGTCGGACAGGTGTTTGATCGCGACGGCCAGCCCGTCTGAGTCCCGTACGGCGAGCATGACCCGACCTGTGCCGCCGTGTCCGAGTTCCCGGATCTCGGTGTAGCCGGGAACTTCCATGTGGGACCTCCTGACCGGATAAAGATCCTTATGTCAGGACGCTAACCTGGGGTCACACCCCGTGTCGACCCCCTTCGCGCGAGTAACCGGCGCGCTGCGGCAATCGGTATCTTTACTACTCCGCATAGTAGGTCGGTCAGGCGGCGGGCCGCGCCGGCCGGCTCGCCAGGTAGCCACGGACGTTGCGCGCGGCCGTGCGCCCGGCCCGGTTCGCGCCGATCGTGCTGGCCGAGGGGCCGTAGCCGACCAGTTGCAGGGCCGGCTCCTTGACGGCCTGGGTGCCGTCCACCTGGATCCCGCCGCCCGGCTCCCTGAGCCGCAGGGGCGCGAGGTGGTCGAGGGCCGATCGGAAGCCGGTCGCCCAGATGATCGTGTCCGCCTCCAGGTGGAAGCCGTCCGGCCAGGTGGCGCCGTCCGGCGTGAGGCGGTCGAACATGGGGAGGCGGTCCAGGGCGCCCTTCGCCAGGGCCTCGCGGACGACCGTGCTGTAACCGAGGCCGGTGACGCTCACCACGCTCTGCGGCGGGAGCCCCGCGCGCACGCGCTCCTCGACCAGCGCGACGGCCTCGCGCCTGGCGTCCTCGCCGAAGTCGTCGTCCCGGAACACCGGCGGGCGCCGCGTCACCCAGGCCGTGGCTGCGGCGACCCCGGCGAGCTCCGACAGCACGTGCATCGCCGACGCCCCGCCGCCCACCACGATCACGCGCCGCCCCTCGAACTCCGCCGGCCCCCGGTAGCCCGCGTAGTGGAGCTGGCGGCCGGCGAAGTCCGGCGCCCCCGGGTAGTAGGGCCAGTAGGGCCTGGTCCAGGTGCCCGTCGCGTTGATCACGGCTCCGGCCGACCACTCCCCCGCGTCCGTGCCGATCACCAGCCGGCCGTCCGCGCCGTGCCGGACGGAGGCGACCCGCACCGGCCGTACGACGTCCAGCCCCAGCTCCTCCTCGTAAGCCGCGTAGTACTCGGGGACCACCTCGGCGGCGGGACGGCGGCCGTCCACGCCCGGGACCCGGGCGACCCCGGGCAGGTCGAAGATCCCGTGCACCTTGTCCATGGTCAGCGACGGCGACCGGTGGCGCCAGGCCCCGCCCGCCCCGTCGGCCGCGTCCAGGACGACCGGCTCGAACCCGAACCGGCGCAGGAAGTACGCGCTGGACAGCCCCGCCTGCCCGGCGCCGATCACCACCACCTCGGTCTCTTCCACGATCGGGTGAAACCGCCGCCGGGCCCGCCCTCTTCCCGAACCCGGTGCCTCACGCCTTCGCGCACACGTCGCGGTACGCCGTGGCACCCAGATAGTCGCGCCACTCCTGGGGGCTGAGCGTGCGCCCGGCCCGCGCGCACACCGCGCCCGCCATCGCCTCCGGCGCGACCGGCAGGTCGTGAACCCGCTCCGACGCGCCGACCACCCGCAGCAGCCCCCCGTCGCCGGTGAAGGCCATGAGGTGCATGATGCCGCTGCTGTCGAGCCGGATCTCCCCGCCCAGCGGCTGCCGGGTCGCCACGTCCCACAGATGGAGCCCGCCGCTCACGTCGGAGGCGGCGATCACGTCGCCTCCGGGGGCGAACACGACGGTGTCGAATTCCAGGCCGGCGACGCGCAGGTCAGGCACCAGGAGCTGCCGGGCGCTCAGGTCCCACAGGCTGAGGCGGCGCCCGTCGTGCGTGGCCAGCCGCCGCCCGGCCGGATCGACGACCATGTAACCCTGGTTCCGCGCCGCGCCGAACCCGGTGCCGACGGGCTTGCCGGTCATGATGTCGTAGAACTGCCCGCTCGCCGACGCGATCGTCTTACCGTCGGCGAGGAAGACGAAGTCGCGGGTGACGAGCGGCAGTTTCACGCTGCTGACCGCCTTCCCGGTCCGCGCGTCCCACACCCGCAGGCGGAAGTCATCCTGTTTCTGGTTGTTCTGCGCGAAGACCGCCGCGAACAGGCGGCCGTCCCGGCTGTAGGCCCCGCCCATGGGGAGGAACGCCGGAATGCCCCCGAACGACCACAGTCGCCGCCCGTCGGTGAGGCTGTAGGCGACGATCGCCTCCCCGTCCTGGAAGACCAGGCTGTCGCCGTCGGGGCTGAACCGCCACGGCGTCGGGTTGCCGGGGTTGGGGTACGACGCGGTCGAGCGGCGCGCGGCCACGTCCCACGCCCGGTACGCGGACGACGTGCTGATCAGCA
Source organism: Nonomuraea sp. NPDC005650 (assembly GCF_040605375.1). NCBI lineage: Bacteria > Bacillati > Actinomycetota > Actinomycetes > Streptosporangiales > Streptosporangiaceae > Nonomuraea > Nonomuraea sp. NPDC005650. The sequence goes on along the minus strand of NZ_JBEXCR010000021.1, from coordinate 204,766 downwards.
GCCGGCGCGCGTCCGGGCTGATCGCCTCGATCTGCGTTCCGGAGGGCGGGCGGGTGCTCGCGGTGCTGGGCCGCAGGGCGAGGCCGACGATGCGCTCGTCCACCCGGTAGCGCAGCGTCCGGCCGGTCGGGTCGAACCACACGTCGGTAACCTCGCCCGGCGCCTCGTATTTGAGGATCTCCTCGTGCGTGGTCACGTCCCAGACCCAGACGCGCTGCCCGCGCGCGCCGGCGACCAACTGGTTGTCGGCGCTGAGCCGGACCGTCCACTGGGTGCCGGGGACCGCCTCGCTCACCGCGTCCCCCCAGGTCAAGCCGTCCTCCTCCGCCTCCGAGTCGGCGACCAGCCTGCCCGAGGCGGTGTCCCGGAGCTGGAACCGCTGCCCCGCGCAGTACATGAGCCGGCTGTCCGCGCTGAATCCCACGACCGCTTCCGTGCCGCAGCCCTTCTCGAGAGCGGGCACCCGCCGCATGCCCGGCAGCCGCCACACGCGGACCGTCTCCCCCGACGGCGTCACGATCGCGACCAGCCTGCCCGAGGAGGCGACGGTGAACTGGGTGAGCTCATCCCACTCCTTCGTGGGGATCTCGCGGCCGTGCTCGGCGTCCCACAGGTCCGTCACGCCGTTGGTGACGCTGATCGACAGCAGCGAGTCCTGGTCGCCGAAATCGGGGTGGAGCAGCTCCGGGTCGTCGCCCGGCTTGTTCTTGACGCCGACCAGGCGGCCGGTGCGCGTCTGCCACACAGTCACGGCCTGGCCGACCGCGATGGCCAGCAGCCGGCCGGTGCGGCTCAACGCCACCTGGTACACGCCTTCGGCCAGCCGCGGCGAGGTCCAGGAGGCGACCTGGCGGCCGGTCGCGACCTCGTACACGCGCACCCCGCGCTCGCTCACGGCGGCGAGGACGCGGCCGTCGCCGCTGACCGCCTGCGTGGCCGCGCCCTTGTCGGCGGGCGGGCTGAACGCCGTGCTCTCGCGCTGGTAGACGGCCGAGGTGAGGCTGGAACGGGTATCGGGGCCCGGGGCCAGCCGCCAGGCGGCCAGGCTCAGCAGCATGGCCCGCACCGGGTTCACCGTGCGCAGGTCGTCGGCCTGGTGGATCAGCTCGCGGCCACGGGCGCGGTCGCGTTCGGCGGCCACCTGGTCGCGCTGCTCGGCGGCCTGGCGTCCCTGCTGGACCGCGACCCCGGCGCCGATCACCGCCACCACCAGCAGCACCGCCAGCGCCGTGGTGAGCAGGCGGCGGCGGCCGGCCCGGCGCCGGGTGACGCCGCTCGCGGCGGCCAGGAAGTCGCGTTCGAGCGGGGTCAGCGTCAGCTGGTGGCGGCCGGTGGCGGCCCAGTCGAGCACGGCCTCCAGCCTGCTGCCCTGGAACAGGTCGCCGTCCTTGCGGCCGTGCTCGTGCCAGGCGTGGGCGGCGCGGGAGATCTCGGGCAGGACGCCGAGCCCGCGCCGGTCGGCCTCCACCCAGCCCCGCAGCCTGGGCCAGGCGCGCAGCACGGCCGGGCGGACGATGCTCACCTCGCCGTCGCGTTCGGTGAGGATGTAGCCGAAGACGTCCAGGATGCGCTTGCGCTCCGCGGGCCGTTCGGGGAGCAGGTCGGCCACGGACGCGCGCCGTACGGTCTCCGTGCCGTCGCCGTCGATCGTGATCAGCCGCAGCAGCAGGTCGGGCACCAGCTCGCGCTGGTCGGGGGTGAGCAGGTCGTAGGCGTCCTCGGCCAGCGTGCCGAGCCCGGGGTCGGCCGCGGCGGCCCGCAGGCCGTCGCCGCGCTGGCTGCCCTCGCCGAGCGGGTCGTGCGCGCCGCCGACCAGGGCGAGCAGCAGCCCCCGCGCGGTCGGCCGCCGCCCCGGGTCCTTGCTCAGCGCCGCCGCGACCAGCGGCCGCAGCGGCTCGGGCAGCGCGCCGAGGTCGGGATCGAAGGTGAGCACGCGGTGCATGACACCCGCGAGGGTCTCCGCCCTGAACGGGTCCAGCCCGGTCGCGGCGAACACCATGATCCCGCCCCAGGCGAACACGTCGGCCGCCGTCCCCGCCCGCCCGCCGGAGTAGACCTCCGGCGCCATGTACGTGGGCGTGCCCGCGATGTAGTCGCCGGCCGTCCGCGACATCTCCTCGGTGCGGGCGATGCCGAAGTCGATCACGCGCGGCCCGTCGGGGCCGAGCAGGACGTTGTCCGGTTTGAGGTCGCGGTGCACGACCCCGGCCTCGTGGATGGCGGTCAGCGCGGTCGCCACGGCGGTGGCCAGCCGGTGCAGGTCGTCGCCCGCGAACCGCCGCCCGGCGCGCCGCAGGTCCACGCCCTCGACGTATTCGCTCACGATGTACGGCGGGGTGGCGGCCGGGTCGGCGTCGATCACCCTGGCGGTGCAGAAGGAAGCGACCCGGCGGGCGGCGGCGGCCTCCTTGGCCAGCCGGTCGCGTACCTCCGCGTGCAGGACCTTGAGCGCGTACCGGCCGCCCTCGTCGTCGTACGCCTCATACACGACACCCTGGCCACCCGCGCCGAGCCGGCCGGCGAGCCAGTATTTGCCGATCTTGACCGGATCACCCGGCGCCAGACTCTCCACGTGACCTTTGATGCGGATGGGGCGCGATTGGTTGGCCTCAGCCGGGCACGGGCGCCGTGGACCCGCGGACGACGAGCTCCGTGGCCAGCTCCACGTGATGGGAGTCGATCCTCTCGCCGGCCGTCAGCCGCAACGCGGTGCGCAGCGCCACCCCGCCCATCTCGCGCAGCGGCTGGCGGACCGTGGTCAGCGGCGGCGCGGCCATCCGGGCGACCTGGGTGTCGTCGTAGCCCACGACGCTGATGTCCTCGGGGATGCGCAGCCCGCGTGCCCTGGCGGCCTCCATGACCCCCAGGGCCACCTCGTCGCAGCCCGCGAAGATCGCCGTCGGCGCCCGCGGCAGGTCGAGGACGGCCGCGCCGCCCAGCAGCCCGTCGTGGTAGCGGAACTGGCCGGTCCGCACGTACTCGGGGACCACCGGCGCGCCCTCGGCCTCCAGGGCGGCGCGGTAGCCGTGCAGCCGGGCCTGGTTGCAGGCCGCAGTGGCCGGGCCGCCGACGTACGCGATGCGGCGGTGGCCGAGCGAGAGCAGGTGGCGGGTGGCGGCCAGCCCGCCGGCGAAGTTCGTGGAGCCGACGCTGGTCACGCTGGCGCTCTGCAGGTTCAGCGGGTCGATCAGCACGAGCGGCAGGCGGGCGCGGGCCAGCGCGGCCACCTGCTGGGCGGCCAGCTGTTCGCAGGTGACGGCGATCAGCGCGGTGCGGCCGGCGGCCACCAGGTCACGGACCCAGGCCGTGCTGCGGCCGGCGTCCTTCTTGATGCTGACGACGATCCCGACGCCGATCTCGGCCCCGGCCGCCACCGCGCCCTGGATGATCTCGGTGGAGTAGGCGTTCAGGTCGTCGTCGAACTGCAGCTCGACGTTCCCGCACAGCTCGCGGCGCGGCGTGGCCGGGACGTACTCGTGCTGCCGCAGCAGCGACTCCACCAGGGATCGGGTGGCGGGCGCGACGTCGCTGCGGCCGTTGAGCACCTTGGAGACGGTCGCGACCGACACGCCTGCCGAGGCCGCGACGGTGGCCAGGGTGGCGCGCCTGGGGGTGTCCGGCATCGTGCCTCCTCACCTCGACGGGCGTGCCGTGGCTGGACCGATCATCACGTTGTCACGAGGGCGGACAGGAACGCGGGCTCGCAGCGTGCCAGGTGGGCCATGTCCGCATGGTAGAACCGGTCGTCGCCCCGGGCTATGTGCCCGGCGAACGCCTCGTCGCCGGCGGCGGCCCGGTCGTACATGTGCCGGACCAGGTGCTCCAGGCGGGCGCGCGCCGTGGACGGGAGCGCGCGCCGGTCCGCGTCGCCGAGCCCGTACGCGTCGGCGAACAGCCGCAGCCGCCGGGCCTGCTCCTCCACCGGCCCCGAGCCCACTCCCTCGTGCCGGGGATCGCTGAGCGAGACGAACCGGTAGGCGGCGTAGGACACGTCCCAGATCCGCGGCCCGGGGTGCGCCGTGTCGAAGTCGATGAACGCCACCGGCAGCCCGTCCCGGAAGACGCAGTTGTAGGTGGCCAGGTCCCCGTGGCAGATCACCTCCGCCGGACCCACCGGCGGGAAATACCACGAAAAATCGGGATCGATGGGGAAGTCGAGCGTGGCGTCGTGGTAGTCCCGCAGCAGCGTGCCCACGGCCACCAGCGCGTCGTCGGTCATGGCCCACTCCGGCAGCGGATAGCCGGGGACCTCGCCGGGCACGAAGTCCAGAATCTCCCGCCCGTCGCCGTCGATCCCGTGGCCGCGGGGCGCGCCGGTGAACCCGCGTGCCCGCAGGTGGCCGAGCAGCGCGTGCACGGCCGGGGTCCAGGCCCCTACCGGCCGCCGTACGGTCGAGCCGACGCGTACCACGTGGTTGACGCCGCCACCGGTCAGCACCTCTTCGTCGGGCACGGCCGCCTCTCCCCCGATCACCGCCGGGCCCGGACGATGATCGCCCGACCCGGCGGTCAGTGTGTCACGCGGCACCGGGGCACGGCACGCGAATAACACCGCGCCGTCAGCGGCGGGAGCGGAAGGCCACGGCCGTGGTCGAGGTGATCGCCGAGACCAGCACGGTCATGACCAGCACGGTGCCGATCGGGCTCTTGCGCCGGGCCGGGGCCGCCACGGCGCGCTGGTAGCGCGACATCGGGACGGCCGCCTTGGGCTCGGGCGTCTTCTTCGGCTTCTTCTCCGGCGCCGGCACCCGCACCGGCGGCGTCCAGGGGGCGGGCGGGCGCACCCGGACCGCTTTCCTGCGCGGGCACTGCCCCACGTGGACCTCTCCCGTGCACACGCCGTCGCGGTAGACCGTCACGTGCGGCAGCACGATCGCGGGCGGCCCCGGCCCTTTGCGGGGCGGCACCGAGATCGACACCTTGGGGCGGGGCGAGCGCCGCGTGCGGACCCGGGGCACCGACACGGTGGGCCCGACGGTGACGCCCTTGGGGGGCGTGGGCGGGCGCACGGTCACGTGCGGCACCGGGCGCGGCCACGACACCCCGTCGGCCGCGGCCGGACCCGCGACGGCCATGGCGGCCAGGGCGGCGGCGAACAGGAGTGGAGCGCGTCTGACGCCCACGGTCACACGCCCCCGCCGATGCGGGTGAACTCCTGCAGCGCCCCCTGGAACGCCTCGGGCCCGACGGCCAGCGGCCCGGCGAAGGCGCGGGAGATGTCCCACGTCAGGTAGATGCCGAAGCCCAGCAGCGCGGCCGTGGCCAGCAGCGGCAGCAGCGCCAGACCCCTGGGCCTGGCCCCGGCCAGGAACGGGAAGACGATCACCAGGACGCCGGTGAGGACGGTCAGGTGCAGCAGCCCCGCCGGCGGCCTCGCGGCGGCGTCGGCGGTGCGCTGGGCCCGCGCGGTGGACAGCGTGCTGAGCTTCTCCAGCACGGCGGCCTTGGCGTCGTCCTGCTTGTCGCCGGTCACCTGCAGGTCGGTGACGCGACCGCGCAGCTCGTCCATCCTGGCGGCGCCGACCGGGTCCATCCTGCCCTCGGCCATGAGCGGCCACTCGTCCCTGACCACGAACGTGACGTAGTCGCGCAGCGCCCTGCGCACGTCCTGCGGCGCGGTGCCCGGCAGGGCGTCGGCCGCCCAGTACGCGTCGACGGCCGCCTGGCTCTCGGAGTGGGTGTTGAGGCGGGCGGCGTCGGCCGTGGTCCAGGGCACGATGATCGCGATGGCGAAGACCAGCAGGAACATGGCCGACAGCATCGCTCCCGCGTGCGCGGCGGACGGGCCGTTGGGGTCTCGGTCCTCTCCGGCTCGTTTGACCTTCCTGAAGATCAGCGCGGTGAGCGCCACCGCGCCCACCGCCGCCACGATTGAGAGCGTGTACGCCACCATGAAGAATCTCCCGAAACTCATCGGATACGCAACGTCACATTACTATCACACAGTGCAATGATGGCGCGAAGCACAGATCGGTAAAGGCCCGGGCAGCTGCGGGGCTGTGAACGGCGTCGGGGCGGCCACGTGTGGCTACGCGCGTGACCGCCCCGCTGGGCCCGGGTTCCGGGGAGGCGTGCCCTCCTGCGCGACGAGGGCCGGGGCCGCTCCGCGCGAACCGCCGACAGCCCTCGCCCGCACCCCTCCCACCAGGGCCCGCCTCGCATGATCCGCCGTCCGGGGGCTCCGCGCGTCAGGGATCGCCCCGGGGATTTCCCCTGGAGTACAGGCCTTCGTGCGGCCGTGGCCCGTCCGGCCGCATGTGGAACGGCCGCGGGGGCACGTCGTCGTCGGACGGCACCCGGGGATAACCCCTGGTTTTCGCACGGACTCTGGACAAAGGGACAGGCAAGTCTTACTTGAGCCGCCCGCCGCGCCGCGCAACGTTGGATTTCCCAGCGTGCGGAGGCCGGTATGACGTTCGTCGGACGGGATGAGGAGCTGCGATGCCTGGCCTCGGAGTTCGAGCGCGCCAGCGCCGGGCTGCCCAGGCTCGTCGTGGTCGAGGGAGCGGCGGGGATCGGGAAGACGACGCTGGTCCGGCGGTTCCTGGAGACGTGCGGGACGGGCAACGTGCTGTTCTCCGACGGTGACGAGGGTGAGGCGTTACTCCCGTACGGGACGCTGACCAGGCTCTTCGGCGGGCTTCCCGCGCAGGTCGAGGCGGCGGCCGCGGCCGGGCCGCCCGATCCGCTGGCGGTCGGCGCGGCGCTGCTGCCGGAGCTGAGCGAGCGGCAGGCGAGCGAGCCGCTCTGCCTGGTCGTCGACGACGTGCACTGGGCGGACGCGCCGACGTTGCAAGCGCTGACGTTCTGCCTGCGCAGGCTGCGCGTGGACCGGGTGATGGCGGTGCTCATGCTGCGCGAGGCCGCCACGCTCCCGGGGCCCGAGGGGCTGCGGCGGCTCATCGCGGCCGACGCGACCCGCCGGGTGCGGCTGCGCGGGCTGCGGGAGCCGGAGGTGGCCGCCCTGGTGGGCGGGCGGGTGTCGCAGCGGGCGGTGGCCAGGCTGGTCGCCCACACCGAGGGCGTGCCGCTGCACCTGCGGGCGCTCCTGGAGGAGGTGCCCCTGCGGGCGCTGGACGACCTGGCCGAGCCGCTGCCGGCGCCGCGCTCGTACACGATGCTGGTGCTGGCCAAGGTGGCCAGGTGCGCGCCGGCGGTGCGCGAGCTGGTCGGCGCGGTCAGCGTGCTGGGCCTGTCGTGCCCGCTGCACCTGGCGGCGCGGGTGGCCGGGGTGGCGGAGCCGCTGCACGCGCTCGAAGAGGCCGTGCGTGAGGGCGTGCTCCTGGAACGGTCCTCTTCGCGCGGGCCCGTGGCCGCGTTCGCGCATCCGCTGATCCGCGTGGCCGTCTACCGCGACCTGGGCCCGGCGCGCCGCTCGGCCCTGCACGCGCGGGCGGCGCTGGTGGCGGAGGGCGAGCAGGCGCGGCTGCGGCACCGCATCGAGGCGGTGGCGGGCCCGAGCGCGGAGCTGGCCGCCGAGCTGGCGGAGCTGGGCAGGGCGCAGGTACGGCTCGGCGCGTTCGGCGGCGCGGCCGAGCACCTCAAGGCAGCGGTGGAGCTGTCGGGCGACCCGGCGCCGCTGGCCGCCGAGGCGGTGGAGGCGCTGCTGCTGGACGGGCGGGTCGACGAGGCCGCCGGGCTGGCCGCGAGCCTGCCCGAGGACGCGCACCCGGCGGTGCGCGGCTACGCGCTCGGCCACCTGGCCATGGTGCGCGGTCAGGTCGAGGTGGCGCGGAGGCAGCTCGTCGCGGCCTGGCAGCAGGCCGGGCCGCCCGAGTCGGGCCTGGCGGCGCGGGCCGCGCAGCAGCTGGCCATGCTCTGCCTGGTCAGGGCCGAGGGCAGGCAGGCCGCCCGCTGGGCCGAACGCGCCAGGAGCTCCCCCCGCTACCGCCTCAGCATCGACTACAACCGCTTCACCCAGCTCACCGGCCTGGCCGTGTCCGGCGAGATCGACGCGGCGCTGGCCGCGACCGCCGACCTGCCGCCGCCCGCGTCGGCGTCGATCGCCGACCTCGACGCGCTGCTCGGCCGGGGGCTGGCGCGCACGTGCTCCGACGACCTGGCGGGCGGGCTGGCCGACCTGTCCGGGGTGGTGGCGGCGTGCGGGGAGCGTTCGGTGCCGTTCCGCATGCTGGCCACGGCCCTGCTGGGACAGGTCGAGTACCGCTGCGGCCGCTGGGACGACGCCGCCCTGCACACCGAGACCGCCGCGTCCGTGGCCGACGACGCCGACCAGCGGTGGCTCTCGCCCGTCTGCCACGGGCTGGCGGCGCTCGTCCCGGCCTCGCGGGGCGCCTGGCCGCTCGCGGAGTCCCACGTCAGGGCGGCCGTCGCCGGGGCGGACTCGGTGGCGGCGCTCGCGCACGGGTGCGCCGCCGCCGCGCACCTGGCCGCCGCCAGGGGCGACCACGCCGCGACGGCGACGGCGCTGGAGCCGCTGGAAGCGGTGAACGTGCACGACATCGTGTACGAGCCGGGCGTCGTGCAGTGGCTCGACCTGCTCATCGACGCGCTGGTGGGGCTGGGCGAGCTGGACCGGGCCGAGTCCTGCCTGGTCGCGGTCGAGCGGCTGGCGGGGCGGCGCGGCCGGCGGTCGGCGCTGGCCACGGCGGCCCGCTGCCGGGGCGGCCTGCACGCGGCCCGCCACGAGAACGCCCTGGCCGACGCCGCCTTCACCACCGCGCTCGCCCACGCGGGCGCGGTGGCCGGGCTGCCGTTCGACGAGGCGCGGCTGCGGCTGGCGTACGGGCGGTTCCTGCGCAGGCTGGGCCGCCGCCGGCAGGCGCAGTCGCACCTGGAGCTGGCGCTCGGGCTGTTCGCCAGGCTGGGCGCGGCGCCGTACGCGGGGCGGTGCGAGCAGGAGCTGAGCGCGTGCGGGCTGCCGCGCGCCGAGCCGGGCGCCTCGCCGCTGCTGCGGCTGACGCCGCAGGAGCAGGCGGTGGCGCGGCTGGTGGCGACCGGGATGACGAACCGTCAGGTGGCCAGGGAGCTGGTGCTGAGCGTGAAGACGATCGAGTACCACCTGGGGAACGCGTACGCCAAGCTAGGGGTGAGCTCACGCGTGGCCCTCACCACCAAGCTCATGCACTGAGCCCGGGCCCGCCCCGTTGGGTGGGCGTCACGGAGACGGTTCCACGAGCAACTCCGACAGGCGATCCGCGAACTCGACGAGCCGGTCCAACCGCGGTCCCCCGCGGGCGATGCGGAAGCCGTGACGGCGGCCCCAGAACGCGGCCTGGACGGCGTGGAACTGGGCCCAGCGCCGGGTGCGTTCGCGATCGAGTTCGGCGGCCTCGGCGAAGACGTCCAGCGTACGATCGAGGGCCTTGCGCAGGTCGTCCGCTTCGAGGAGCGTCAGGGCACGTGACTTGAGCAGCGTGCCTGCGTCGTAGGCGGGGTCTCCCGCGTGCCCCTTGGGATCGACGGCCAGCCAGGGTTCGCGGTCGGCGCGCAGGATGTTCCTGGGGTGGAGGTCCCCGTGGATGAGGACGTCCGGCTGGACGGGGCCCAGCTCGCGTACGGTCGCCACGGCGGCGTCGACCACGTGGCGTGGCAGTGTGTGCGGCAGCTCCTCGGCGTCCTTGCGCAGCCGCACCTCCCAGGCGCCGGCCCGCTCCCGCAGCCGGGGCAGGCCGGGCGGCGCGGGGACGGCCAGGCGGCGGTTGATCCGCCCCGCGACCGTGACGACCTCGTCGCCGTCCTCGACCTCCGCCAGGGTCGACGCCCGGACCCGTTCGAGCAGCATGGCGAAACGCCCGTCGTCGCGCTCGTACAGCCGGACGGCTCCACGCCCGCCCCACGCCGCGAACGCGTCCGGCTCATGGACGTTGCCGGGATGCGGGAACGACACCTTCAGCACGGCATCCCCCTCGGCCCGCCGGCGCACCGGGACGACCATCCCGACGCCCCCGTGCATGACCTCGCCGTCCGGCACGCACCCCCAACGCTCCAGCAGCTCGTCCACGATCCCGGGCAGTTCGGCGAGCCACGCCGCTCCCGGGTCTCCCTCACGCTCGACGGTGCTCCGCGCGAACGCCTCCGGTATCCCGATCATCCGGGCACCCTACGGGCCCGGACTCGGCCGGGGTATAATGATCTTGTATCCCGAGCGGTTGTCCGCCCGGGATTTTGCCTTTCATGCCCACTCCCCATCGCGTGATCCTGAACGCGGCCACCGGCGAGCTCATCGTCCGCCGGTTTCATGCGGCACAGCGCACGCGTGGGGGCTCGATGAGACTCAGCGGCCCGGCGGCGTGTCGAGGCCCAGCAGGGGCAGGCAGGGCGCCAGCCCGTCGATCCGCACGGGAACGGTGCGATGCCGCTCCCAGGCGTCGCGGGTCAGGCGTGACCGGTGCTCCTCGACCAGCTTCCCGTCCACCGCGTGGCGCAGGCGGCCGTCGGGCTCGTAGCCGAGCTTGCGGGAGACGGCCAGGGAGGCGGCGTTGTGCTCGAGCGCGCCGGACAGGGCCACCTCGGCGGCCAGGCCGGCGAAGGCGAGGTGGAGGACGGCCGCCCGCATCTCGGTGCCGATCCCCTGCCCCTGGTGCCGGCGGCCGAGCCAGGAGGTGGTGCGCACCTGACGCGTGACGCCCAGGTCCCGGGCGGCGAGGCTCTGCTGCCCGGCCACCACGCCGTCCCGGAACACGGTGAGGTCGAGCGACCACTCCCGCGGCGTCCACGCGCCGAGCTGCCGCCAGTGGTAGTGGATCACACTGCGGGCGGCCTCGGCGCGCGGCGCGTCGGTCCACCGCACGAGGAACGGCGAGACGTCCGGGTCGTGGATGCCCTCGGCGGCCAGGTCGGCCAGCTCGGCCAGCTCCTCGGGCGAGGGCAGCCGCAGTTCGAGCCGCGGCGTGACCAGCCGCAGCCCGGCCGGCGGAAAGTGATCGACCAGCATGACACCATCATGATCGCCCGGCCGTCGGCCCGTCATCCGGTTTCCCCTGGGGCCGGCTACGGCGGGTGGATCAGCGGAGGTCGACCTCGACACCGCGATCGGAGAAGATCTCCAGGAGGTCGTGCAGTTCGACGTTCGGTCTCCAATACCGCGGGTCGCGGGTGGGCCGGTCGTAGCCCGGGACCAGATGCCGGCGAGCCACGTCGGAGTGGTGGGTGTAGTCGTCAGGCAGCAACCATCGCGCGCCCGATAAAGCAGAAGTCGTCATCACGACAGACCCTAACGGTCGGCGGAGCCCGGGTCGAGGTCGGGAATTCGATTGTGGACGGCAAAGTAAATACGACGCCGTGCATTGTGGCGTTTCGGCGTCAGTCGGCATGGAGCCATGTTCATGGTGAATGGCTGCATTCTGCGCCCCGCATGTGGGACGCAGAATGCAGCCGTTCACCTGGCGGTGTCAGCTAGCAAAGCCACCTTCGCGCGGATTCTCTGTCACCGGCCGGCGTCCTGGCCAGCGTGTAGTAGTTTCCGGCGCCGGTCCTGCTGCAGTAGGCGTATGCGGTGACCGGGCTGGTGTATCGGGGGCAGCAGCCTGCCCTTACGTCGGGCCCGGGCACGTCGATCCAGATCTCCACCGTGACGGCTTGGTTGCCGCATCCGCCGATTCCGGAAATCACATCTCCGTTCTGGCTCGGAGGATAGGCGTACGGCGCGTACCCGTTGCAGTCAGCCGCAGCCGAGGCGGTCGATGCTGCCGGTGCTGCCGACGCCGCCGAGGCCCCCGAGGCCCATGGCACGAGGAGCCCAAGTGCCATTGTGAGAATCAAAATAGTTCGCCGGAACATCCTTTTCTCCCGTCTACGATCTCCTCGCACGATTCTGATGAGCTGCCGGATCGGCGGCTATCCCGTATCCGCCGATGTTCAGCTGTTCAATGGATTGACGGACTCAGCGCAGGCTGCTACCCCAATGCCGTTCAGTTAACGATCATGCCCTGGTTCGAGGTTGCCGAGGCGTTCGTCGCCGGCCAAGAGCTCCGCCGGGTGGCGACATGAAAGTTTCACGCTGCATTGACACCCGGAAAGCGCTTTCCTACGGTGTGGGTCACTCCCAACGCGGAGGGGTCCGTTCATGTGAGCGGTGCTCATCCGCTGCCGGAAGCCAGCGGCCGACCTGCACCTGCGACAAGCCCGATGCCGCGGCGGCGACCGCGCAGAGAAGATCGCATCCGTTGTTCGAAGGAGAAGGTGAAACAAGGATGAGACGAGCAGTCGCGTTACGACTCCAGGCGGTGCTGGCCGCGGTGGCCATCGCGGCCGCGGCCGGTGTGGCCTTACCAGCGCTGCAGGCATCAGCGGCGGCCGGCGGCGCCACCGGCTACGCGACCGCCAACGGCGGAACCACCGGCGGTGCAGGCGGGCAGACGGTCAGGGCCACCACGGGGACCGCGATTCATGCGGCCCTGTGCAACCGGGCCAGCAGCAGCACCCCGATCATCATCGAGGTCTCAGGGACCATCAACCACGGCAACACCACCAAGGTCTCGGGCGGAAGCTGCAACACCGCCGCCGACGTGATCGAACTCAAGCAGATCAGCAACGTCACGATCATCGGGGTCGGCAGCGGGGCCGTCTTCGACCAGCTGGGCATCCACATCCGCGAAGCCCGCAACATCATCATCCGCAACGTGACCGTCCGCAACGTCAAGAAGTCGGGCTCGCCCACGTCCAACGGCGGTGACGCCATCGGCATGGAGAGCAGCGTCCGCAACGTCTGGGTCGATCACGCCACCCTGGAGGCCTCGGGCGGGGAGGCGGAGGGCTTCGACGGCCTCTTCGACATGAAGAACGACACCCAGTACGTGACCCTGTCCTACAGCATCCTGCGCAACTCCGGGCGTGGCGGGCTCATCGGATCCAGCGAGAGCGACCGCTCGAACGGCTACATCACCTTCCACCACAACCTGTACGAGAACATCGACTCCCGCACACCCCTGCTGCGTGGTGGCATCGCCCACATCTACAACAACTCCTACGTGAGCCTCCACGAGTCGGGCATCAACTCCCGGGCCGGAGCCCGCGCCAAAGTGGAGAACAACTACTTCAAGAACTCCAAGGACGTCCTGGGCACCTTCTACACCAGCGAGGCCGGCTACTGGCAGGTCGGCGGCAACATCTTCGACAACGTGACCTGGTCCGCCCCGGGCAGCGAGAACAACCCCGCCGGACCCAACCCGCAGTCCAACACCACCGTCAGCATCCCCTACTCCTACACCCTCGACGGGGCGAGCTGCGTGCCGGGCCTCGTCCTCCAGACGGCCGGCGCCAACAAGGGCCTGCAGGAGTCGAACGGCAGCTGCACGCCGCAGACCCCGACGGCCACGCCGACACCGACCATCAGCCCCACGCCGTCACCCACCCCTACGCCGGGCGGGCCCAACCTCAGCCTCGGAGCCGGCTCCGACGGCTCCAGCAAGGCCGACGGGACGAGCTACGGCAACGTGCGGGACGGCAGCATGAGCACCTTCTGGTCGCCGGCCGCCTCGACCGGTGACATCTCGATCAAGTGGGGCTCCGCCACGACGATCTCCAGAGTCGTCATCCGTGAGGCGTCAGGCTCCGAAGGCGGCATCGGCGCCTGGCAGCTCGTCGACGCCGGCACCGGAGCGGTCCTGAAGTCCGGCAGCGGGACGGGCGCCATCACGTTCACGCCGACCTCACTAAGCAAGATCACCTTCAGGATCACCAGCTCGGCGAGCACACCGAAGGTCGCCGAGTTCGAGACCTACGCGGGGTAACGGCCGCTTCCGCCGTCCACTCCGTCTGCCCAGGGACGAAGGCGGGGCCGTCAGAAGGACGCCCCGCCCCGTCTCCTTGTGAAGCCCCGGTCGGGGACGGATTGGCAGGTCGGTTCGGCGAGGCCGCCCAGGCCGGCGATCGGCTGCAGCAGGCAGGCAGGGCTGCCCCTTTGATCCACTGGAGCCGGAGCGACACGTCCGGTTCGGGGCTTGACGTCTACACGAACGGGTCCATGTACGGGCGGTCTTTCACCCGGTCATAGATGCGGCGCAACCACGGCTGCCGAACCGGCGCCAGCCGCTCGAGCGTGCTGAGGAACACCCGCCCATCAGGGCGGAAAAGATGATGCGGCAGCAGCGGGGGCGGGTCATCGCGGCGGACGCCGGCAGGCATCCCGTGCGCCGCCGGCACGAGCCGCCGGTCATCGTGGTAGGCCAGGTACGTCCACACGTCCGCAGCCATCGGCACCACCGCTCCCGCGTCGCACGGCCATGCCTCACCGGTCTGTGGATGGCGCGGCACCAGGGCGATGTCCGTGATCGCGGCCGACAGGCCGGGCCCGGCCAGGACGAGGTGCCGTTCCGGTGGTCCCGGAGGGAACAGGATGTCGATCGCCCGGCGGAACGCCTCTGCGACAGGCCCGTCAGGGACGGACACCCGCTTGCCGCCCGAAACCGCCAGCAGGTGCGCCAGTGCCACTGCGACCGCGGCCTCCCACGGTGGGCTCCAGAAACCAAGCGCATCAACGGGCGGTGTGCTCGGCAACTCCGGCCAGTCGAGCACCCGCTGGACGGGGCCGTCGACGGCGACGGGGCGCACGGCGTCCGGCTCCAGCCACACCACCTGCCAGAACCCGCAGTCGTCGACCCGGGTCGCCACCGGACGGCCGCACCCCGCGCACGCCAGGTTGGGACCGTACTGGCCGTCCCAGCCGCAACAGCAGCCGCCTAACCTGTCCGGGATGAAGACGGTTCCGCGAACGTCGCCCGGGGCGATCCCGATCCTGTTCGGGGGTCCCGAGATGCAGTATGTCTGCAGTCGGACGCCATGCTCTTCCGGCTCCGGCTCCGGCTGCCTCGGCTCCCAAGGCCGGTCCTCTCCAGGGTCCACCACGTACGTTCCCGGCTCCAGAAGACCAGAGAGCAGGTCATGGCCGTACTTCTGGCTTGAGTGGTCGGGAAGCGCCACCCGGGCCACCCGCGCGGTCATCACGGCGCCGCACTCCGCACAGGCGAAAACGACCAAGCAGCCTCCTTCGACGGAACGACGCGATCATGGTGGCACAAAGTCCCGCCTTGTGTGGAAGTGTTGGCCAGGGGTGACGGCGGTCGTGCCTGCTGCGGGATCGCCCTCCCAGTCCACCCAGCTCGGCGGTGGTCTCAAAGCGCTTGTGGTCGCCGCGGGTGACCGCCCGCTCCGCGGAGCGGCACAGCGGGCGGTCGTCGTCGGGCCTTCAGCTCTGAGGGGCCGGCCGTACCTCGAAGGCCGTCTCGGGCTCGAGCGCGCCGCGGATCAGCAGCACGTCGGGCCCGTAGGCATTCGACACCGCCACCACGCCCTCCCCGTTGCGGATCCGCGGGTCGTCGGGCAGCTCGCCGTACTGGAACACCATGCGGCCGTCCGGATGGAGCACCGCCTCGAAGGTGAGGCGGAGTCCGGTGTCCTTGAGCAGGACGCCGCGCCACTCGACGACGAACGTGCCGTTCACCGTCGCGGTGCGCACCGAGGACTGGCCGTCGTAGGTCAGGTTGTCGGTGTACGGCGCGGCCCAGGACCACTCGCCGGTCAGCGCGTCGTAGAAGAGCAGCAGGCCGAGACCCGTGACGCCCACGCTGGTGAAGGTGTCGCCGGAGAGCGGGAAGGAGAAGGGCAGCGGCACCATCTCGCTGGTCGTCGCGTTGACGCCGAGCACCTCGGTGCCCTCGATCCACGCGCGCGGCTTGCGCGTGCAGGCGAAGCCGGAGTCGTCGACGGGCATGCCCTGGGTCAGGTCGACGACCAGGTCGCCGGTGACCGTCAGCCGCTTCTGGACGATCACCTCGCAGGCCCGGGCGAACACCTGGATCCACTGGGTGCCGCCGTGGACGCCGGTCAGCCGGTAGGCGCCGGTCGCGTCCGTGGTCGCGGCCGCGATGTTCCGGTCCATGACCGCCACGCTCACCCCGGGCAGGGCTTTGCCCGAGCTGTCCCTGACGACGCCGGAGAGGTCGCTGCTGCTGGGATACAGGGTGATGTCGAGGTCGATGACCTGCCCCTCCTCGCCGAGCGTGACCTCGGAGGAGTAGTACTCCCAGTCGCTGGAGGCGATCGACACCGTGTACTCGCCCGGCAGGGGGAACAGGCGGTACGCGCCGGAGGCGTCGGTGACGGTCTGCTCCATGAGGGTTGAATCGTCCGCCTTGGAGTAGCCGACCTCGATGCCCTTGAGTGGCGTGCCGGCGGGGTCGCGCACGACGCCCTGGACGACGCCCGCGCCGTAGAAGCGGATTCCCATGCCGGCGCGCAGCACGGGCACGTTGCTGGAGTACTCGAAGCCGAGCGTTCCCGTGCTGTTCTCGATGCCGATCGTGGCCGAGGAGCCGCGCGGCATCAGGCCGCTCGACAGCGACTTGTACTGGATGAGGATCTGCCCGTTCTCGTGCAGCTCCGCGGAGAAGGTGAGCCGCGCCGTGGGCTGGGAGACGAGGCTGACGTTGCGCCACTCGACGAGGTAGCGCCGGTTGGGGGCGGCGCCGAGGGTGGCGGTGAGCACCTGCGCCGAGGAGTCGACGACGAGGTCGTCCCAGAAGGCGTAGATCGCGGAGTTGGGCAGGCCGCCGCTCGGGATCGCGCTGTTGATGGACAGGGTGCTGAGCCGCTGGAAGTTGATGAAGCCGTTGGTGGAGATCCACGCCTTGGTGTACGGCTTGCCGTACAGCGGGAAGGTGAAGGGCAGGGTGACCGCGACGCCCGCGTCGTCGCCCGTCAGCGCCAGCGCGGTGGTGCCCGGCTCCCAGGTGAGCGTCGGGATGACGTCGCACTTGTTGTTGAAGGCGTCCGTGCGCAGCGGGGTGTCGATCTGGAGTATCTCGTCGGAGTCGACCACGAGCGTCACCGTGGTGGAGGCGCCGCACCTGGCGCCCCGCACGTTCACCCGCCAGGTGCCGACGGGGACTCCGAGCATGGCGAACGCGCCGTCCGACTCGGTGGTGACCGGGGCGTACGGCGTGCCCTCGATGCTGACCACCGCGCCGGGCAGCGGCTCGCCGCCGGACTGCCGGACCTCTCCGTACACGTCGTAACGCGGGACCGCGGCCAGGGACAGGTCGCGGGTGGCGGTGGCGCCGGAGACCACGGTGGCGGTGCCGGTGGCGGGCGCGAACCCGAAGGCCCAGGCGGTGACCTCGTAGGAGCCGGGAGGAAGCGGGATGCTGAAGGTCCCGTCGGCGCCGCCGGTGAGGGTGCGCTTGACGCCGGAGGCGGTCAGGGTCACGGTCGGGTTCGGCACGGCGGCGCCGGTGGCGTCACGGACGGTTCCGGCCAGGGTGCCGGTCGCGCCGCGTGGGGCGAAGGTCACGGCGGCGAAGGCGTCCAGGCGTCCCTGCCCCCACACCCGGTTGTTCGCGCTGTCGCCGCCGCAGCTGTAGTCGGTCACGTCCACGGCGGTCTCGTCCAGCGCCCGCCTGGTGGCGGCGATGTCGCCGCGCAGGGCGGGCGCGGCGGACCACAGCAGCGCCACCGCTCCCGCCACGTGGGGCGTGGCCATGGAGGTGCCGCTGTAGGCCGAGTAGCCGCCGCCGGGTACGGACGAGCGGACGGCCACGCCGGGCGCGGTGATGTTGGGCTTGATCGTCGCGCCTTCGGGGTCGCCGCGGCTGGAGAAGTCGGCGATCGCCCCGTCGGACTGGTAGGCGCCGACGGCGTAGGTGTTGGCGTAGTCGCCGGGCGAGTGCGCGGTGGCGCACTCGGGGCCGGCGTTGCCCGCGGCGAAGAGCGGGAAGATGCCCGACGCCACCCAGGAGTTCACGATCTCCTGGTAGAAGGGGTCGCCCGCGGCACCGCCCCAGGAGTTGCTCACCAGGTGGGGTGCCAGGTCGGGGCGGGGGTTGTCGCCTGCCAGGTCGGTGGGGGCCAGCATCCACTGGCCCGCCTCCAGCAGGAAGACGTCGCTGCACCTGCTCGTCTCGCAGCCCTTGGCGCTGATCCAGGTGGCGCCGGGCGCCACGCCGATCCCGCCCGCGCCGACGATGGTGCCCATGGTGTGGGTGCCGTGCCCGTTGTTGTCGCACGGCGTCGCCGAGGGGACGCCGCAGACCAGCGTGGGGTCGAACCAGTTGTAGTTGTGGTCGTAGCTCCCGTCGGCCTTGCGCCCGCGGTACTGCCCGGCCAGGGCGGGGTGGTCGTACTGCACGCCGGAGTCGATCGTGCCGACGACGATGCCCTCGCCCTTGGTGCCGAAGCCGGACCAGACGCGCGGGGCGCCGACGGCGTCCACGCCCCACTCCGCGCCCGCGACCTGGGCCAGGGCCTTGGCCGCACGCTCCGGCTCCGGCAGCGAGACGCTGCCGGCCGGCCGTACCCGGGCCACGTCGGGCCGCTCGGCCAGCCGCTTGACCAGACCGGCGTCGGCGCCGCGCACCAGCACGGCGTTGACCAGCCAGTACGGCGTGAAGATCGCCTTGGAGTCCCGGAGGAAGGAGCGCAGGCCGCGCTGGCTGCGCTCGGCGGTCGAACGCAGCGTGCGGAACCCGTGCTCCGCCTTGGCGGCGTGGCCGCGCAGCGACCGCCCGCCGGACAGGTCCGCCTTCTCCTTGAGCATCACGAACACGTCGGTGGTGTCGTGCCGGGCGAGCTTGGCGGCGACCGCGCGGTCGAGCCGGTCGGGCAGGGGGTCGTTCTCGGCGGCGGCCGGCACGGCTGAGCCCAGCAGTAACGCGGGCACCAGCCAGAGGGCCGTCAGGAGGCGGCGGCGCATGTGGTTCCTCATTCGAAGAGTGAGTCGAGGTAGGCGTACGCCTCGTTGATGGTCATGCCGACCATGGACTGGATGTCGGCGTGCTCGAGTTCCGAGCGGGCCAGTGCCGTCCAGGTGCCGTCGCTGCCCGCGTCGAGGTCGGCCTCGAGGTAGGCGTCGACCAGCGCGTTGATCTCGTCGATCTGCGCCTGCGTGACGGTCAGCAGGTCGCCCTGGGGCGTGTTGACCGTGCGGAAGGCGGGCTCCATGGTCTGCATCAGGTGCGCGGTCTGCCTGCGGAGCGTGTCGCTGGTGGTGAGCAGCTCCATGGCGCGGCTGTTGGCTCGGGCGTACAGCTGCGCGTAGTGCATGACGGCGCCGGACTCGGCGTTCTCGAAGATGTCGCGGACGCGCAGCAGGCCGGCCACGGTCGCGTCGGTGCTCGAGCCGTCAGGGTCGAGCCCTTCCAGGCCGACGCCGGTCAGCGACTCGTCGGCGAAGCACATGCACTGCTGGCGCGGCGACTCGTAGGTGCCGTCGATCCCGACCGCGCCGAAGGCCCGCCAGGCCTCCAGCATCTCGGGCGAGTTCTTGCCGTACAGGTCGGAGGCCGCCTGGATGGCGCCGGCGCGCGTGTCGGAGAAGCGGGAGCGCGGGCCGAGCATGACGGTGAGGTCTCGGTAGGCGATCTCCTGGGTCTTCTCGATGCCGATGCGGGTGGCCAGGATGTACCAGGCGTGGCTGGGGATCAGGCTGTTGAAGTGGACCCAGCCGCCGTCGGCGCAGCCCAGCCAGTACTTGCTGTAGTGGTCGGGGTGCGGCGTGCCGTTGTAGCTGATCGCGCCGGGGTTGGCCAGGTCGCGGATGACGCCGAGCGAGCTGCCCTCGCCCGCCTTCCAGTTGGTGCTGCCCTTGACCTTGTACTCGGTGAAGGCCGCGAAGACGTCGGAGAAGCTCTCGTGGAGCGAGCCGCCCTGGAAGAAGGAGAACAGCTCCGCGGTGGAGGAGGTGACGCCGTGCTGCCACTCGTGGGAGACGATGGTGAGCGTGGCGGTGCCCTCGCCGAACATGGTCTCGCCGGTCAGCGGGTCGAAGAAGGCGTTCTTGACCGGCTGGTGGTTGCGGTCGTTGGAGTAGCGGGCGTAGGAGTTCATCCTGGCGCCCTCGCCGTCCCAGCTGTCGCGGCCGAAGGTGCTCGACAGGTAGTCGTAGAAGCGGCCGCTGTTCTCGTAGACGGCGTTGACGTCGGGCTCGGACACCGGGCCCTCGCCCTCGGTCCTGGCCGGGCCGCCGCTGGGGCGGGGGTTGTTGTTCAGGTCCCAGACGCTGCGGTTCTTGTACTCCAGGTGGCCGGGCTCGAACTTGACGATCCGCCCGGTGCTGAGCGCGTCGACGTAGAAGACCGTCGAGCGGCCGTCGTCGGCGACCATCGGCACCCGCCAGACCAGCGTGGCCGCCACCGGCTTGCCCGGGTCCGGCTCGTCGGGCAGCAGGAAGAGCTCGGGCGCCGCGCCCGCCTTCGCGCCCGGCATGGCCCGGCCTGCGGCGCTCACGGCCGAGTTCGCGTCGAGGGTCGGCTTGGTGCCGGTGGGGGCCAGGTCGGGGACGAAGTGGTTGGTCAGGCTGAGCACGGTCTTGCCCTTGGCGTCGCGGTGGACGCCCACCCGCCCGCCGTACACGGGCACCCCGTCGACCTGCTGCTGGAACCAGTCGTGCTTGAGCCCCAGCGGGTCCTTGGGCCTGGCGGGCAGCTGCGTGAGCTGGGCGACGGGGTCCTTGGCCGCCAGGAGCCCGGCGTTGGCGCGCAGCCAGCTCTTGACGTCCTTGCCGGCGGGGCTCCGCATGCTCAGCATCGTGGGCACGCCCAGCCAGGGGTCCTTGGCCATGGTGACGCCGGTGTCGGCGGCGATCTTCGCTCCGTCGGCGGCGTTGGAGATCCCCACCTTGGCGAGCGCCTCGGTCACGCCCGGACGGAGGTAGCCGACCGGAGCGGGTTCGGGCGGGCCCGCGGCCGCCATGGCCACCGGCAGCTCGGTCCTGGCCTTCGCCGGGGCGGCGGCGATCGCGGACCCGGAGACGGCGAACTGCGCGACCAGCAGGACGGCCGCGGCGCCGGCCACGACCTTCACGCGGCGCGCCGCCTGGCCGACCAGCCCGGCGGTGAAGCACCAGGCCAGGGCGAGCACGAACGCGATCGGCCAGGGCGTGCTGACGGCCGCGAGCTCGCCGGGCGCCACGAGGGCGGTGACCGTGGCCGCGGCGGTGAGCACGGCGGCGTAACCGGCCGAGGCGGCGAGCAGCCGACCCCGGCCCCGGGTGAGCAGGCCGGCCGTCAGACCGGCCGCCACGGGCCCGAGCGCGAGCAGCACCATCGGCGAGCCCTGGAGCAGGAAGCGGACCGGCCAGATCCGGCCGCCGGAGGACAGCGTGGCCGACCACCAGTCCACCGGGCCGCCCGTGGCGGCCGCCGCCGCGGTGGTGACGCCGTTCACGCTCTTGGCCAGGAAGCTCCCGACCAGCCCTTCCGCACCGCTCACGAGCAGTGCCAGCATCGCCCAGGTCACCGCGACGCAGGCCGCGGCCGCGAGCCCGCCCACGCATAAGGCACGGAAAACGTTTTTGGCCAGGCGCATGGCATGCTCCACACAGGTGCGGGGGGTGACGGGAAGGGTGCAGACCGCCAGCACTCAGGCGTACGTCAGCCGGTGCTTCACGGGCGCTGTAGGGAGGCCAGGGGATTGATCATCTGGAGTATTGAGCCTCCGTCACGTTCCGTCAATATCTAATTTTCAGCCTTGACCGTTTACGTGTTGATGTATACGTTTTCACCGCTTTGATCTTGGTGTTACTGCTCCGGCACGCCGTGACACGAACGCCCGGAACGAAGTGCGTTTCACGGCCCGACCCAGCCTGGAGCAGCCCATGCGCCGCAGGTTCTTATTGGTCATGCTCGCCGTCGCGATGGCAGGAACCGGACTGACCGTCCCCGCCCTCGCCGATCCCAGCACCCCCGCCACCGACTCCCCCTCCACCGCCGCGCCTTCCCCGGAGCGCCACACCATCTCCGTCGGCAGGCCCGCCGACCGCAAGACCACCCGCGAGCGCGCCGCCAAGGCGCGCAAGGCCCGGCAGTCCCGCTCCGCCGGCGTCACCACACTGGACGTCGACGCCGGCAGCGTGACCCCGGTGGACACGGGCGCCGCCGGCGCCAGGGCACTGGCCGGCGCGCTGGTCGGCGACAGCAGCCTGGTCACGGCCTCCTACGTCACCACCCCGCCCGCCACCGGCACCAACGGCCTGGCCACCGGCATCGGCGGCCTCTCCGGCACCGGCGCCCTGCTGACCACGGGCGACGCCACCCTCGCGCCCCAGCCCAACCAGTTCACCTCCGACGGGCGCGACTCGGGCGGAGGCAAGGTCCGCGGCGACAGCGCCTACGACGTCACCGTGCTCCAGGTCGACCTGGACGTCCCCTCCTGGGCCAAGTGCATGACCTTCGAGGTCAAGTACTTCAGCGAGGAGTTCCCCGAGTTCGTCAGGACCGCCTACAACGACGGCTTCGTCGCCGAGCTGGACCGAAGCACCTGGACCACCCACGAGTCGACCATCCTGGCGCCGGACAACTTCGCCTTCGACCCCTCCGGCAAGGTCATCTCCACCAACACGACCGGCCTGCTGACGATGACCGCCGCGGCCGGGGCCGGGACGACGTACGACGGGGCCACGCCGCTGATGAAGGCGTCCACCCCCATCACCGGCGGGTCGCACAAGCTGTACCTGTCGATCTTCGACCAGCACGACGCGGTCTACGACTCGGCCGCGCTGCTGCGCAAGCTCACCTACACCCAGGACGAGGAGTCCGAGTGCGGCACCGGCGCCAAGCCGGTCACCAAGCCGGTGATCTTCGTGCCGGGCATCATGGGGTCCAAGCTGCGGGATGCGACCACCGAATACTGGCCGGGCACCCTGACCAAGCTGTTCAGCCTGACCGACGCGCACCTCGACAACATCATGCTCAACGACGACGGGGAGACCGACGCCCAGGGCAACGGCGTCTACGCCCCCGAGGTCATCATGAAGATGTTCAACATCAAGTCCATCTACGCGGGCACCGTCACCCACCTGCAGAACGCCGGGTACGTGCTGGGCGACATCGAGAACCCGCAACCGGGCGAGAACCTCTTCCTCAATCCCGTGGACTGGCGCAAGTCGGCCGAGCTCAACGCGGACCAGCTGCTGGACCGGATCGAGGCGGTACGGCAGGCCACCGGCTCCGACCGGGTCAACATCATCGCCCACTCCCAGGGCGGGCTGGTGACGCTGGCCGCCGTGCGCGCGCAGCGCTCCGTCGGCATGATCAACCGCATCACCACCATCGCCACGCCGTACCTGGGCGCCGCGAAGGCGCTGGGCGTCATGCACTACAAGACGCCCTGCGTGATCGACCTGACCGCGGGCCGCTGCCTGATCAACAGGAACCAGGCCGCGAAGATCACCAAGAACTTCCCCGGATTCCTGGAGCTGCTGCCGTCCGACAACTACCAC
Organism: Nonomuraea sp. NPDC005650; assembly: GCF_040605375.1. Taxonomy (NCBI): domain Bacteria; kingdom Bacillati; phylum Actinomycetota; class Actinomycetes; order Streptosporangiales; family Streptosporangiaceae; genus Nonomuraea; species Nonomuraea sp. NPDC005650. The sequence continues at coordinate 181,593 of NZ_JBEXCR010000021.1, read as the reverse complement.
ACCGTGGTCGAGCCGCCGGTCAACCGCGTACCTGGCGGCCCGCTCACCCCCGACCAGGTGCGCGACATGCTCAGCGACAAGAACCTGGCGCTGATCGACAAGGCCCGCGCCTGGCACCAGGCGTCCGACGCCTGGCGCCCCGCCGAGTCCAGGGTCGGCCTGACCCGCCTGGTGGGCACCGGCGTGACCACCCCGGTGAGCTTCGACGAGTTCCCCGAGGCGCACTGCAACGAGAAGAAGGGCTGGTGGGACGGCTGCGTCAACGGCACCGGCGTCATGATCAACTGGAGCGACCTCGGTGACGGCACCGTGCCGCTCGGCTCGGCCCGGCTCACCGCGGCGCTGCGCGGCAACTCCGTGACCGAGCCCGCCTACTCCGGCATCGGGCACGTCGAGCTGCCCAACGAGTCGCAGGTCGTCTACGACGCCGTCAACGCCATCCAGGGCGAGGGACCCACCGCGTCCGCCCTCGCCGCGCAGCAGGACGACACCGTCCAGGCGGCCGCCGCCGGCGGGCTCACGGGCACCGAGGTGCAGGTCAGAGGCCCGGTGAACCTGCTGCTCACCGACGCGGGCGGGCTGCGCACCGGGTTCACCGACCCGGCGACCGAGGTCGAGCTGGAGGACATCCCCGGCAGCTCGTACGCCGCGGGCGTCGGCCCGTACAAGCGCATCTCCGCCTTCCTGCGCCAGGGCAAGGCCGCAGCCACGATCACCTCAACGGACTTCGGCTACGTCTACATCCGGCTGCGCACCTTCGAGAACGGCGTCATCACCTCGACCATCCCCTACGAACCCATCCTCATCGGGCCGAACGACCACATCACCCTCAACGGCGGCGGCGTCGCGGTCCCCGCGACCCGCGTCTCCGTCACGCCGTGCGACTCGGGCTGCCCGGCCCAGGACCCGCTGCCCACGGTGACCGGTTCGGGGGCGGACGACGTGACCCCGCCCGACACCGACGTCACGCTCGGGTACGACGAGTACGACGGCAGGAAGCGGGTGCACATCGACGCCTCCGCGACCGACGCCGGCGGGTCGGGCGTGGGGCGGATCGAGTGGGCCATCGTGTCCAGCGATCCGGCCGACACCCCGCAGTACTCCACGTACGGCCTGCCGTTCTACTGGATGAAGCCCACCGGTTCCACCGGAACCTGGACGCTCCACCTGCGGAGCATCGACAAGGCGGGCAACATCGACGGCTCGTACATGAAGATCCCGCTCAACCTCTGACCGGAACCCCGCAGAACCCTGACCCGGCTCGGCGACGATCCGGGTCAGCGTTCGCCCCCTCCCGACCGGCGTTCGCATCAGGCCGCGCGGGAGGAGACCAGCTCGCACAGAGCCGTCAGGACCTGCTTGGCCGGGCAGTCACGGAGCCGGCCGGCGGCCGAGCGTGCCTCGGCCGCGTACCTGGCCGCCTCCGACCCGGCGGCGGCCAGGCCGGCCGACGAGCGCAACAGCTCCAGCGCCTCGGCGTGCAGCTCGTCGTCATGGAGCGGGCCGGCGGCCAGGAGCTCGCCGAGCCGCCCGCCCTCGCGCAGCGCCAGCAGGGCGGGCAGGGTCAGCACGCCGGCGCGCAGGTCGGTCCCCGCCGCCTTGCCCGCGCGGTCCGCTCCGGAGACGATATCGATCACGTCGTCGGACAGCTGGAAGGCCACGCCGAGCGCCTCGCCGTACTCCCCCAGCGCCGCGACCGTGCCGGCGTCGGCGCCCGCGCAGATGCCGCCCAGCCGTACGGACAGCGCGATCAGGGAGGCGGACTTGTCACGCACCACCTCCAGGTGGTGCGCCACGGGATCCTGGCCGGGACGCGGGCCCGCCACCTCCCTGACCTGCCCCATCACCAGCCGTTCGAAGGCCTCCGCCTGGGCGCGGCGCGCCTGCTCGTCCAGTCCCAGGCTGAGCGTGGCGGCGCGGGCGACGAGGTGGTCGCCCGCCAGGATCGCGATCTTGTTGTTCCAGCGGGTGTGCGCGCTGGGCACCCCGTGGCGCAGCGGCGCCTCGTCCATCACGTCGTCGTGGTACAGCGAGGCGGCGTGGACGAGCTCGACCACCGCCGCCGCGGTCGGCACCGAGTCGCGCTCCGGGTCGCCGAACTGGGCGCCCAGCAGCACCAGGAGCGGGCGCCACCGCTTGCCGCCCGCGCCCAGGAGGTAACCGGCCGTCTGGCTCACCAGGAGGTCGGGCGACTCCGCGGCTGCCGCGTGCAGCCTGGCCTCCACTTCGGCCATGCTCTTGCGCAGGTGTTCCGCCAGGTCAGGGTCGGTTAACTTCAGCTGCTCGATAGCCGACATATCCGCCTTCTCCGCGATATTTCATGATCCGGCAGACTCTAACCCCGAGATCCACACCACGGGGAGCCCATTCCCTGCGAACGAGCAAGGCCGCTGATCGACCCCCTGTGGTCGAGGTCAGCGCCGGGCACGGCTCATCATGACGGTGCGGCAGTTACGTCGCCGTCTGCGGCCGGCCGGCGAGCCGGAGCACATTCCGGGCGAAGCACCCGAGCTGACGAACATCGCGGTTCCCGGGCGTGGCGCGGAGCGGCTCACCCTGGCCAAGCTGCCGGAGAGCGTGCGATTCCCGCAGGTCGCCGATGGGCATGATGGTCAGCGCCATCTCGGAAGCTGGGAGTCATGGATTCAGTCATCGGGACCCTGAAGGAGCACCCGGCTGTCCAGGACGCGCTCGCCGGTCCCGTCGTCCCCGGGCGCCGGCTCCTCGATCGGTACGTCGTGCCGCCCCAGCAGACGGAGGCGATCGGGGGCGCCCTTGCCGCCCGGCGGCTGGTCGGAGCCGAGGGGTTCGGTGCGGAGCAGGTGCCGGCGGCGGGCGTACGCGCGTGTGCCGGCGAGATCGTGACGTGGGGTGACCGTGGCCGCTGATCAGCTGGTGGGCGGCAACGACCAGGCCGTGGTGCGGGTCGGCGGCACGGTGCGGCGGCCGGTGCGCCGGTGGTCGGCGTCGGTCCACGAGCTGCTGCGGCACCTGGAGCGCGTGGGGTTCGGCGGCGCCCCCCGCACCCTGGGCGTGGACGCGCAGGGCCGGGAGATGCTCACCTACCTGATGGGCGAGAGCGCCGGCGCGCCGCCGTGGCCCGCGTGGGCGTGGAGCGAGGACGCGCTGGTCCAGACGGCCCGCTGGCTGCGCGACTACCACGCGGCCGTGGCCGACTACGTGCCCGCCCCCGGGGCGCGCTGGCGGCTCGGCGGGTGCTGGACGCCGGGAACGATCATCGCGCACAACGACGCCGGGCCGTTCAACGCCGCGTGGCACGAGGGCAGGCTGACCGGCTTCTTCGACTGGGACTTCGCCGGGCCGGTCACACCCGACTCGGACGTGGCCTGGGTGGCCATCGCCTGGGTGCCGCTGTACGCCCGGCGCGTGGCGGTCGCCGATGGCTTCGGCGACCTCGCCGCCCGGCCGGAGCGGCTGCGCCTCTTCCTCGACGCGTACGGCTGGCGCGGCCACCCCGAGAAGATCGTCCGCGAGGCGCAGGTGCGCATGCGCGCGCGGGCCGGCCAGATACGCAGATATGGCCGCGGCCCCGACGAGCTTTACATGCGGCTGTTCGAACGCGGTGTCGCCGACGATCTCGACCAGGCGGTTCGGGAACTCGACGACTTATGCTTGTAAAAAATTCTACAATGAAGAGAATACAGTGTGGAATCCACGGACGAGGGGTGCAGCCATGAGAAGACGTCCGGTCATGGTGAAGCTCGAGGAGACGAGCCTGCGCGTGGGAGCGGTCACCGCATCGAATTCCGCCGGTAACTGAGAGTGGGCGCGGGCGGGGCGTTTTCGCCGCGCCCGCGCTCCTCGGAGGAACACGTGACAGATTGGCGCCCCCGCCTGCGGGAAAGCGTTATCGTGCAGGCCGACGGCGACGAACTGCTCTTCCTGTGCACGGCCGAGAGAACCGTGAAGAGATTCGCCGCCGACGCTTTCGTGAAACAGGTGATAACGCTTCTGGACGGCACCCGCACATATGCCGAGATCCAGCGGTCCGTCGGTGACTCGCAGCCGCTCGGCGAGGTGCTCCAAATCCTCACGGAAGAGCGGCTGCTGAGCCGGGTCGGCCATCTTGAGGGGTCGTTCGCGAAGCTCGGGGACGAGCGCGCCGAATTCTACGACCGCCAATTGAGGCTGCTCCAGGATTTCTGCGACCAAGGCCTCACCGACCTCCCCACCGGCGTGCAGTTGCAGGAGCGCGTCGACCGCTCGACCGCGGTGGTGTGCGGGGTCGGCGGGCTCGGCGGCTGGGTCGCGCTCTCCTTGGCGAACGCGGGCGTCGGCACCATCCGCCTGTGCGACTTCGACCGCGTCGAGCCGTCGAACCTGACCCGGCAGACCCTGTTCTCCGTCGCCGACGTGGGAGCGTCCAAGGTCGAGGCGGCCGGGGCCCGGCTGCGGGCCGCCAATCCCTTCGTCACGGTCGAGACCTTCGACCGGCGCGTCACCTCGCCCGCCGACCTCGCGGACCTGGTGGACGGGGCGGACATCGTGATCAACGCGATCGACCTGCCCACGCCCAACGACACGTCCACCTGGGTCAGCGAGGCCTGCTGGCCCGACGTGCCGCACATCCTGGGCACCGGGTACGCGTACCACATCGGGGTGCTCGGCACGACGGTCCTGCCGGGACAGACCGCCTGCTGGACCTGCGTCCGCACCGAGACCTTCGCCGACCACGGGCGCGACCGGATGGAGTCGCTGGTCGGCAAGAGGGAGAAGGCGGGGGCAATCGGGGCGCTGTGCGGGCTGGTCGGCTCGATTCTCGCGTGGGAGGCGATCCGGGTCCTGGCGGGGTTGCCGCCGGCGCTGAGCGGCCGGTGGAGCGAGGTGGACTTCTGGCCGCTGGAGATCCGCTCGCGCCCCATCCCGAGGCGGCCCGACTGTCCGACCTGCGGGAAGGGCCGCGACGGCGTCCCGCCCTCTCATCGACCGGACGGACCTGCTCCCGTCTGACGGGACTTCCTCCTGACGGGCCCTTTCTGACGGCACCTCCCTTCGGATGGCGCTTCCCTTCCAACGGGACTTCCCTTCGGACGGGACTTCCCTTCGGACGGGACTTCCCTTCGGACGGGACTTCCCTTCGGACGGCGCTCCCCTTCGGACGGCGCTCCCCTTCGGACGGCGCTCCCCTTCGGACGGGACCGAGAGCAGTCATCGCGCGACGGCCCGCCCCGGCCGACCCCCGGGATCGGGGACCAGCATCGTGGCGCCCACTTCGGTGTTCAAGCCGGGCGCCCGGTGGCGTGGAGCGAGCACGACGGCGTCCTGGGCACGGGCGACCTCGGCGCTCCACGGGGGGCGGTCGCCGTGACCGGCCGGGAGCCCGGGGCTTCCGCCCCTTACCCCAAATCCCCCTTTTGGGGGATATAGGCGCACCTTCCCTCCTTCGGGTGATTGATAAGGCCCCGTACCCCTTTCACTATTGAGCCACGCCGCGCCGGACATCTGCGAGGGGGCCACCTGATGGCGTATAAGAGAAGCAAATATCTCCTTATATCGCGACAACCCTTTACCTCTCCCTCCGGCCGTCCCGTGTGCCTGGGATATTCCGCCCGAACCGCCCGCTACATTCACCTCTCCCCCGCGACAGCCGACCATTTGAAATCCCAGACGATCGACGCGCTCGACGAGGCGACCCTGCGCTCGCTGGTCAGATCCGAGGCCGTGGTCCCGGCGGAAGAGGACGAGCTCGCCGTCGTGCTGGGCCGGCTGCAGGCATCCTCCGCGGCCCCCCAGGCCCGGCGCATCTCCATCATGCCCACCGCGTACTGCAACATGGCCTGCAGCTATTGCGGCCAGGAGCACGTGAAAGGCGGATTCCGGCACGATCGGATGAGCCGGATGATCGACCGGGTCATCGCGGCGATCGCCGACCCGGGGAGCCGGGAGGTCCGCATCACCTGGTTCGGCGGCGAACCGCTGATGGCCATGCGCACCATCGTGGACATGAGCGGCCATTTCGTTCCCGAGGCTCAACGGCTGCGAAAGAAATACGTCGCCAGCGTCGTCACGAACGGCAGTCTGCTCGATGAGCGAAAGCTCGCCTTATTGCACGACGAATGCCGGGTCGAATGGGTCGAGGTCACTCTGGACGGCCCGGCGGCCGTGCACGACCGCCGCAGGAAGATGAAGAACGGCCGGGGCACTTTCGACCGGCTCCTCAATCTGCTGTCCACGGTGATCCGCGAGGATCGATTTCCGGAGCTGAAATTCGGGATCCGCGTCAATATCGACCTCGAGAACGAGGACCACACCTCCGCCCTCATCGACACGTTGATCGAGCGCGGCCTGGGGCATCCACGCGTCCAGCTCTCGCTCGCCCGGGTGCATTCCTGGGGGAACGACGTGTCCAGCGTGGAGCTCGCCGCCCAGGCGTACGCGGAACGCGAGCCGGAATGGCTGCGGACGGCCCAGTCGGCCGGGATGGAGATCCCGCTGCTGCCAGCTCACCCCAAGGAGACCACCTGCATCGCCACCACCCGGCGCGGCGAACTCATCGACCCCTCGGGAGCGATCTACTCCTGTTCGGAGCATCCCCTGGTGCCCCGTGACCGTGATCGCGGCCGGATCGCCACAGTCGAGGTCCTCGGCCGCGGGCAACCTCGCCCGGAAGGCGCCTTCGACGGCTGGTACGGCGAGCTGGCCGAGCGCCGATGGCCGTGCGCCGGATGCCCGTTCCTGCCGGTGTGCGGCGGGAGCTGTCCGAAGCTCTGGCACGACGGCGGGCAACCCTGCCCGAGCTACAAGTTCAACTGGGAAACCCGCCTGGAGCTGGCCGCCGCCGCGAACGGCTACCGCCGTCAGGACAGTGGTCAGCATGTCTGACTACGTGCCGGCCCCCTACGCGAGCTGGGCCCCGATCCCGGACGGGCTGGTCGTCGCGGCCGGCGACTGGTACGGCGTCGTACGCGGGCAGGCGGCATGCGACGTCCGTGACCAACTCGCCGGAGGGCACGGCGTCTCCGGCGCGTCGGCACCCTTGGTGGGACGGCTCGCCGAGCAGGGCGTGCTCCAGCGGGCCGGGACCGCCGACAGTTCCTACCTCGCCCTGCTGAGAGCCGGAAAGGCCGCCGACCGGCCGGTGGAGCGAGAGCTCCCCCAGGCGATCACCGTCCAGGGAAGGGACGGCCTGGGCGACGCCATCGCGGAGCTGCTCGGTGCGGAACTCGGCGCGCGGCGCGTCGACGTGCACAGGGACCGAGGCTTCCACCCGTGCCCCGCCGACCGGCTCGCCGTGGTGGTCGCCGGCACGGAGGACGCGTCCGAGCTGCCCGAGGTCAACCGTGCCTTCCTCAAGTCGGGGACCTCGTGGATCCTGGTCGACTCCCGGGCCGTGGTCCCGGTGCTCGTCGGGCCGCTCTTCGTACCGGAAGAGACGGGGTGCCTGGAGTGCCTCTGGACGCGGCGCAGCAGCACGGTCATCCATCCGAACGAGTACGGCGCCCTGCTGCGCGACCGCACGGCCGGGGCCGCCGGTCCCTGGCACCGGCACATGGTGGCCGGCCTGGCGGCGTCGCTGGTGCTCGGCTGGGTGCTGGCGGGCGACCCGTGGCTGCGCGGCGCGTGCTTCGAGCTGTCGCTGGACGAAGGCCCGGCGATCAGCCGCCACGAGCACCTTCCCGTGCCCTCCTGCCCCGCATGCGGCGGCGGCGATGCCTGACCCCACGAAGCCCGACCACGCGACACCTGACCACGCAACGCCCGACCACGCGGCACCTGACCACACGACGCCCGACCACCCACTGCCCGACCGCGCGATCCTGACAGGCGTCCCCGACCTCTGGAGGCCGGCCCGCCGGCCCGAACTCGCCGACCGCCTCGTCTCCCGCCGTACCGGCCCGGTCATCAGGGTCGAGGAGACCGCGCCCGAGCAGGGAGGGGCTTGGCGGGTAGCGGTCGCCGGCGCCTCCGTCGACCGCGTCCACCCGGCCGTCCGCCCGGCCACCGGCGGCAGCCGGGCACCGAGTCGGGACGAGGCCCGCCGCAAAGCCTTCAGCGAGTTCGCCGAACGGCTCGTCCTGCAGGAGCCGCCGTACCCCACCGGAAGTCCGGCATCGGACGGGGACTGCCCGTTGACGACGATGCCGCTGCACGTGCGGGAGCTCGCGACGGGAGACACCCGCGTTCACCCGGCCGCCGGCTACTACCTGCATCCGGCGTCCTGCCCGCTGGCCGGCCGCTCGGACCGGCCATCCTCCAACGGCGCCGCCGCGGGCGAGTCCTACTGGCAGGCCGTCGAGCGGGGCCTGCTGGAGCTGCTGGAACGGGACGCGCTGATGACCACCTGGCGCTACGGCCTGCGCCCGCCACGGCTGTCGCCGGCCGGCTTCGCCGACGACGAGACCGAGGAGCTCCTGCGGCGGGGATTCCGGCTCAGCCTCGTGAACCTGTCCGCCGCCCACGGGATCCCCACCGTCGTCTGCCTGCTGCGCGGGCGGGTGGACGGGCGGGCGGACGGGCAGGCGGTGGCAACGGTCGGCAGCGCGGCCGACCGGACGCTGAGCCGGGCCGTGGCACGCGCCGCCGGCGAGGCGGTCAGCGTGCTCGAAGCGTGCGCGCACCACCTGGCGTCCGGCCCCTCGGGCGAGCTCGCGCTCGACGACTTCGTCGAGCACGCCTTCCACTATCTCGACCCGGGCCGAATCGGCCTGCTCGATCGGCTCGACTCCGCGACGGCCGTGGACTCTGAGGCCCCGGAGCTGGCCGGGGACAGCCGGACGCTGGTCGAGGAGATCGCCGCCGGGCTCGCCGCACGCGAGATCAGCGTGTACGCCGCCGACCTCACTCCGCCCTGGCTGGCGGCCATGGGGACGCGGACCGTGGTCACCCGCTCGCCCGACCTGTATCCGCTGGAGCTGGGTCACGGCAGCCCGGCGCTGGCCGGCCGCCTTGCCCGCCACGCCTCTCGCCGCGCCCTGGTCGACGCGACGCGCGTCCATCTCGAACCCGTCCCTCTGGCCTGAAATGATCGACATGACGACAAGCACCAGCGCGAGCGCCACCTTGGAGTCGTTCCCCCCGGCCGACGCGTGGCTGGGGTACCTGGCCGACGACGAGCGCGTGACGCCCGACAACGCGGCCGTGCTGGCCAGGGCCGACGCGATCCTGTCGGAGCCGCCGGGCGACCTCGCCCGGTTGTTCGTCGGCTGCAACCTGCTGGCGCTGCTGCTCTACCGCGTACGCCGGCTCACCGAGGCGACGGCGGTGTGCCGGGGCGAGATCGCCCTGGCGCTGCGCCGCCGGGGGACCTCCGAGTGGCCGCTGGCCGCCTCGCTCGCCCTGCAACCGCAGATCAACCTGCTCCGGGCGGAGGGGTTCGCGGGTGACTTCCGCCGTGCGCTGCACGGCCTGCGGGAGCTGGAGGAGCTCGCGACAGGACGGCCCGTGCGGCTGCCCGACCTCGAGATCGACGACCCGATGGTGGCGGCCATGATCCGGTACGGCCCCGAGCCGCTCGAACTGGCGCGATCGGCCTGCGTCATCGACACCTGCAAGATCCTCTGGCGGCGCGGTCTTGGACAGGAGCTCATCGAGGCGTCGGCGCGGCTCCGGCGGCGCTGGCCCGGCCTGGTCGCCGCCGGCGGTCCGGCGTTCGCGGCGGAAGCGCCATGGCTGGTCTCCCCGCTCGAACTCGCCCCGCCCGCGCTCGACCAGCGCTCACCGGCGCTGCGCAGGCTGGCCTTCATCCGGCTGCTCCACGTGGCCGCCGCCGCCGTGCAGGCCGGGAAGTGGCAGGCCGCGCGGCGCGCGTCGGCCGAGCTCCTGGCCAACCGTGAGGTCGCCGGGGGCGCGTTCGCCTCGCCGCTGACGCCGTTGCGCTGGCTGGCCTCGCTGGGCGACACCCTGCTCCGGCTGGACCTGCACGAGGACGCCGCCGGCCCGCTCCGCCAGGCGCTGAACGGCGCCCGCGCGTACGGGGAGACCACGTTGGCCGGCGCGCTGGCCGCCCGGCTCGCCGTGGCCGATCCTGCCTGGTCCGGCCGCCCCGCAGAGCGGGCGGCCCCCACCCTCGCGGACGAGTTCGCCAAGAAGCTCACCAAGACCGTGGAGCTGGCGTTCAGCCGGCTGGACAAGGAGTGACCCATGAGCGGGAGACCGTCTGCCGTGGCCGCCATGTGCTTCATCGGGGCGCGCGCCTGCTCCGTGCTCGGCAGCATGGCGTCGGCGCTGGTCGTGCTGGTCTGGGTGCGGGAGATGACCGGGAAGGACAGCGCGGCGGCCCTGTCGATGCTGGTGTTCGCGCTGCCGACGCTCGCGTACCCGCTGATCGGGCAACTGGTGGACCGCGTCGACCGGCTCGTGGTGCTCATCGCCAGCCAGGTGCTCGGCGCCGGCCTCATCTCGTGCCTGGCCTTCGTGCACGACGCGTCCGACGTCTGGCTGGTGTACGCGGTCCAGCTCGGCCAGGGGATCAACCTCGGCCTGATCTCGATCGCCGGTGACGCCCTGCTGCCGCAGGCCGCGCCGAGGGACCGGCTCCCGGCCCTCAACGGCTGGCTGCAGTCGGCCCTGTCAGCGGTGCGCATCGTGTCGCCGGGCCTCGGCGTCATGGTCTTCACCGCGTGGGGCGGCATAGGCTCCGTCATCCTCCTCGACGTCGCGACGTACGCGGCCGGCATCGTCCTGCTGCTGCCCCTCGTGTGGCTGCGCCGGCGATCGGCCGAGGAACGGCCGCAACGGGAGAGCTACCTCGCGACGGTCAGATCGGGGGCCCGGCTCATCACCGGCAACGGCGACGTGCGCGTCATCGCCCTGTCGGCGGTGGGGTGCATCATGATCGCGGGCCTGATCAGCAGCATCTGGTACGCGGTGATCACCTCCGGGCTCGGCATGTCGGCCGACTTCGCGGGGGCGCTGGCGACGGCGCAGGCGGCCGGCGGCGTGCTCGGCGGCCCCGTCGGCTCCAGGCTCGCCCGCGCCGGGCGGACGCGGCTCGCGGCGCTGCTGGCGCTGGCGGCGTTCGCGGCCACCGGGCTGATGCTCCTGTCGGGATCGCCCGTGCTGGCCACGGCCGGCATCGGGCTGGCCGGCGTGGGCGCGACGATGCTGATGGTCGTCTACGCCACGGTGATCCAGACCTCGGTGCCGGAGAACGTCCTCGGGCGGGCGTTCGCCGCCGTGGACGCCATCATCAACATGGCGCAGGTGACCGGCCTGGCGATCGGCACGTTGTGGCTGGCGTCCGCCGGGACGTTCGAGCCGGTGCTGCTCGGCTCCGTCGTGCTGGTGGTGCCCATAGCCGTCGCCGTCTGGCGCGGATACGACGCCGGGGAGCGGCGCCTGCCGGAGGCCGCCCAGCCGATCGCCAGGAGGAAGGTGTGACGACCGCATTGCCGCTGCCCCGCCGTACCGTCCGTTTCGCGCACAGCTCGGCCGGTGGGCTGGTGGAGGCGCGTTCGGTGGTCTTCCCCGGCCCGATCACCCGCGAGTGGGCCTGGGGCGGCGCGACCGGGAGGGGCGTGACGGTGTGCCTCATCGACAGCGGGGTGGAGGCCGACCATCCCGCCATCGGCGGGCGCGTCCGGTGCTACAGCGTCGAGCCCGAGGCGGGCCCGGCCAGAGTCGGGTGGAGCGTGCGGCCGGACGACGAGGGCGACGCCGCGGGGCACGGCACGGCGTGCGCCGCCATCGTCAGAAGCCTGGCTCCCGACTGTGACCTGGTCAGCGTGCGGGTGCTGGGCAGGAACCTGCGCGGCAGCAGCGAGGCCCTGGCCGCCGCCGTCGAATGGGCCGTGCGGCAGCGCTTCCCCCTGGTCAATCTCAGCCTGTCCACCAACCGGCCCGCCGCGAAGGAGCGGCTGCACGACGTGGCCGACGAGGCGTACTTCGCGGGCGTCACCCTGGTCTCCTCCGCCCACAACCGGCCGGTGGCGAGCTATCCGTGGCGCTTCCCCTCCGTGGTGTCGGTGGGCTCCCACAGCGCCGCCGATCCCGAACGCGTCGAGCTGAGCCCGGACCCGCCCGTCGAGTTCTTCGCCGCGGGAGTGGCGGTTCACACGGCCTGGCTCGGCGGGCAGACCCGGACCGTCTCGGGCAACAGCTTCGCCACGCCCCACATAGCCGGGCTGTGCGCACGCGTACTGGAGAAACACCCGCACTACCGCACCCATCAGCTCAAGCACGTCCTGGCCGGTGTCGCCGACAACCTGAGGTGAGGAGACCGATCGTGGATCTACACATTTCCGAGGATGTGCTCCACTCCGCGGGCCGGTTGTTCGACGCGTCCGTCCATGACGAGATCCTGCGCTCGACGGTGCGGCTGGCCAGGCTCGCGTTCAGCGCCGCCGCCGCGTCGGTGTTCCTGTTCGACAAGCATCGGGACGCGCTGGTGTTCGAGGCGGCGTCCGGCGCGGGCGAGGACCGCCTGATGGGCGTGGCGCTCCCCTGCGATCAGGGGATCGCCGGCTGGGTCCTGAACACCGCCGAGACGATCATCGTCAGGGACGTCAGGGAGGACCCGAGGTTCGACAGCGAGTTCGCCGCCGGGACCGGCTACGTGCCGAACGAGATCATGGCCGCGCCGCTGGAGCTGGAGGGCGAGCCGATCGGGGTGCTGGAAGTCCTCGACCCGCGCCTTGAGCACTACGGGGACACCACCGCGATCGACCTGCTGACGGAGCTGGCCCAGCAGGCGTGCTCGGCGCTGTCCCTGGTGGTGGCGGCCAGGACGCTCCCCCCGGCCGTGCGCGAACGTCTCGACGACGATCCGCTGACCCGGCTGGGCACGGCGTTACGCGGGCGCGGGGCCGCCGACAGCGAGGTGGTCGCCGCTTTCGTGACCTCGCTGGCCGACCTGCTCACCAAGCGCTGACCGGACCGGGGAGGGACGATGCACCTAGCGGAGATCGCGGCGCTGCGGCCGGTGCCCGCCGCCGGACTGCAGCTCGCGCTCACCAGACGCTGCCCGCTGTCCTGCGCGCACTGCTCGACCGATTCGTCGATCGCCGCCGAGCAACATTCCGGAACGCCCTTCCGCACGCTGGTGGCGTCCTTCACGCACGAGCACCACCCCGAGGTCATCCTGATGTCGGGCGGCGAGCCGCTGCTGCGCCCCGGGCTCGTGGCCGACCTCGCGACCCGGGCGCGGGAGGCGGGCACCCGCTCGTTCGTGCTCTCGGGAATGTTCTTCGCCAGGCCGGGCCGCGCCGTCCCGCCGGCCATCGACCGCGCGCTCTCCCGCGTCGACCACGTCGGCGCCAGCGTCGACGCCCACCACGAGCGGGAGGTCGGCCGCGGCGCCGTCTTCGAGGTCCTGCACCGCCTCGCCGGACGCGTTCCCGCGGTCAGCCTGCACGTCACCGGTGGCGGTGACGACGACGAGTACGTGGCCGGCCTGGTGGCCGACATCCGCCGGGAGTTCGGCGACCGGGTGCCCATCCTGGTGACCCGGATCCAGCCCACCGGCCGCGCCCGGCACGGGCCCCCGCGGGCCAGTGCGGCCCCGGTCATGCCCTGCGCGTTCGCGGCCTGGCCGCTGGTCTCCTACGACGGGACGGTCTTCGGCTGCTGCCGGCAGAGCCTGCTGGAGAGCGAGCGGCCCCGGCATCTCGTGCTCGGCCACGCGGCCAGGGACGGCTGGGAGGCGCTGGCGGCCAAGGCCGCGGGCGACCCGGTGCTGCGCGCCCTGCGGCTGATGGGCCCGGTGGCCGTGCGGCGGCGGTTCGGGGCGGGTCCGGCGCTCGGGACCGTGTGCGCGACCTGCGTGACGCTGTCGGGCGACGCGGACCTGCGCCGGCGCGTGGCCGACTACCTGGAGTCGCCGGCCGGCCGGGCGCTGGCCACGCTGGCCCGGCCCGAGATCGAGCACCGCGATCCGTACCGCGTCGCCGCCGGATGGGGATCGCCGCGCTACCGGGAGTTGATCGGCCTCGGCTGGGAGGGGGCGAAGCATGCGCAGGCTGACACTGGCCGACACCGATGAGCTGCGCGCCACGCCCGGCGCGACGGTGGTCCTGTTCCTGACGGACCGATGCCCGGTCGGTTGCGCGCACTGCTCCGTCGCCTCGCGGCCGGACGGCCCCTCGATCACCGACCGCGAGCTGTTCGTGGAGCTGGTCGCGGGCATCGCGGCCACCGAGGAGGTCCGGGCGGTGGCGGTGACCGGTGGCGAGCCGTTCGCCGAGAGGTTCGGGCTGCGGCACGCGGTCCGCGCGTTGAGCGAGGCGGGCAAGGACGTCGTCCTGTTCACCAGCGGGTACTGGGCCTCGGCCGGTCCGCCGCGCCCGTGGGTGCGCTCGGTGCTCCGATCCGTTTCCACGGTCTTCCTCAGCGTCGACGGCTTCCACCTGCCGTTCGTCGACCGCGACCGCGTCCGCTCCGCCATGACGGCGATCCGGGACGCCGACTGCCACCTGATCCTCCAGACGCTCGGCGAACCGGATCCGGCCCTGGCCGGCGACTCGGCCGAGGTCAACGTGATCACGCCGATCCCGCAAGGACGGGGGCGGGAGGTGTTCCGGGCTCATCCGTACCGGCCGCTGGTCGATCTCGGCCCGTGCCCTCTCGTCAAGTCCCCCACGGTCCGCTACGACGGCACCGTCACGGCCTGCTGCGACGAGGCGGTGATCATGGGAGCGGGACCCTCCGGCCTGCGTACCACCGTCCGGAGCCGCGCGGAGGTCCCGGACGCGCTGCGCGCGTTCCGGCACGCGCCGCTCCTGCGGGTGATCGGCTCGCACGGCCCGCGGGCGTTGGTCTCATTGCTGGGGGCCGGCAGCACGTACCGGAACGTGTGCGGCGCGTGCTGGCGGGCCCATCGGATCGTCGAACGGTCGCCCCTGGCCGAGCGGCTGGTCACGGCCGTGGCCGCGCTTCCTCGTGGAGGCCGTCGTGCCTCATAGAACCCTTCCGGGGACCCGGCTGCGGGTCCTGCTGGACGTCGTGATGCCCGCCCTGTCCCGATCGACCGGCCGCATGTGGGCCGCCGACCCCGTCAGGGACGTGTACCTGTCCTGGCTGCGAACCTCGTACGACATGGTGCGGGCCACCGTGCCGCTCCTGCGCGCCGCCCAGGAGGAGTCCGCGCGGCGCGCGGACCCGATCTCCTCACGGCTGCTGACCTACCTTCCCCGGCAGATCCGCGACGAGGACGGCCACGACGCATGGGTCGCCGACGACTACGTCACGGCCGGGGGCAGCGCCGAGGACCTGCGCGAGCGGGTGCCCAGCGCGGCCGTGGCCAGGCTCGTCGGCTCCCAGTACTACTGGATCAGGCACGCTCATCCGATCGCCCTGCTCGGCCACACGGCCGTGCTGGAGTGGTATCCGCCGCCCGGCGAACTGGCGTCCATGCTCGCCCGGCGCTCCGGGCTGCCCGCCGGCGCCTTCCGCACGCTGTCCCGCCATTCGAGCCTGGATGGCGGGCACGGCGAGGCGCTGGCAGGCTTCCTCGACTCGCTGCCGCTGTCGGCCGCGCAGCGCCGCCTGCTGACCCGCAGCGCGCTCGCCTCGGTGGCCGGGCTGGCGGAGACCGCGGCAGAGGTCGTGAACGCACGCGGGAGAGGGTGACCACCATGGCCGACCGGCTCAGCCTGGAAGCACTCGGATTCGATCTCGAACTCGCCACCCCCGAACAGCGGGCGGTGCTGGAGTCGCTGACGGACGACGAGATCGTGCTGCTCGCCGACATCAAGCGGCGGCTTGAGGACGCCGACGACGACGTCGAGGGTCACATGGAGGGCGGTGGGTTCTGCTGGTGACGACGATCGCCGGGACGGCCGGCGGGGCACGCTGCCGCCGCTGCCAGGAGGTGAGCCCGTCCACCGCGCGGTTCTGCATGCGGTGCGGCGCCCGCGTCACCGTCGCGGAGCCGGCGCCCGCCGAGCTTCGCCTGGTGACCGTGGTCTTCTGCGACATCGTCAAGTCCACGGAGCTGGCGAACCGGCTCGGCGCCGAGGTCTGGACCGACGTCCTGGACGCCTATTTCGGGCAGGTGGGCGCCGCCCTGGAGGCACGGGGCGGGCGGCTGGAGAAGTTCATCGGCGACGCCGTGGTCGCCGTCTTCGGTGCCGACGGCGGGCGGGAGGACGACGCGACCCGCGCGGTCGCCGCGGCCCGCGACGCGCTGCGCCGGTTGGCCCGTTACGCCAGATCCCTGCGCCGGCGCGGGGTCGAACTGTCGGCGCGGTTCGGGGTCGCCTCCGGCAGGGTCGTCGCGGCCGACCGGGACGCCTCCTTCGCCGTCGGCTCGGTCATGAACCGGGCCGCGCGGCTTCAGCAGGCCGCCTCGTCCGGCGAGATCGTCGTCGACCTCAAGACGTGGCTGCTGGTGCGCGGGACGGTCCCGTGCCACCCGCTGACGCCCTTGAGCGTCAAGGGCTTCGCCGAGCCGCTGCGCGCCTGGCGGGTCGACACGTCCCCGCGGAGGCCGCCGGACGTCGCCCCGAGGCTGGTCAACCAGACCGCGCTGGTACGGGAGCTGACCCGGCAGGTGACCACGGCCATCGCCGAACCGGGCGTTTCCACTCTCCGCCTGGAAGGCGACATGGGAGTCGGGAAGACCCGGATCCTCCGGGAGCTGACGCGCCGGCTCGGCGACGACGTCCAGACGATCTTCCTCACCTGCGGGCCCGGTGCGCGGCGCGACCAGCTCTGGCTGCTCTACCAGCTGGAGCGGGCGCTGGGCGGGGCGCTTTCCGTACGCGGAAGCGCCGTCCCCCGTACGGCGGCGGAGCTCGTCTGGCTGCTCACCCGGCGGCTGCGCGCCCTCGCCGCCCACCGGCCGATGCTCGTGATCGTCGACGACGCCGCCCCCGCCAGAGCGGGCCTGGAGCGCCTGGCCCGAGCCTGCGCGAGCGCGCAGGAGAGCATCGTCTTCCTGCTCGGCGCCCGGGAGGCCGGCCTGACGGGCGGCGATCGCCTGGTCGTGCGGCCCTTGTCGGACGAGCATGCCCGCGACCTGCTGGACGAGATCACCAGGTCGGCGCCGCTGCGCGGCGGCGCCGCCAGGGCCGACGAGATCGTCCGGCGCGCCACCGGCAACCCGTTGTTCGTCGAGCAGCTCGCCCTGCTGGCCGCGACCGGCCTGGACGAGCTCATCCCGCCGTCGGCGGAGGCCGCCCTCGGCTCCCGGCTGGACCGGCTGAGCCGGGAGGCCAGGCAGGTGCTCGGCTGCGCGGGCGCCTGGGGGGAGGACGTGGAGCTGCCGGACTTCGTGGCGACGTGCGACCTAGACGACCCGGCCTTCGACGGAGCGATGGCCGAGCTCGCGGAGGCGGGGCTGCTCGACGGGGCGATGGCCGAGCCTGCCGGGGCCGGGCCGCTCGACGGCGCTCCCGTCGGAGCCACGCTGCCCGCGCGGGTGGCCTACACCCGGCTGCGCCTGGCCGACAGGGCGGCCGTGCACACGAGGATCGCGGAGCTGCTCCAGGCGCGGGCGAGCCGCCGTCCCGAGGCCATGGAGGCCGCCGCGGCCCACGCCGAGCGCGCTCACCGGGCGTGGCTGGAGCTCGATCCCGGGTCGAGGTCCGAGCGGGCCGCCGCGGTGCTGGCGGCGAGCTGCCTGTGCACGGCGGCGAGGGTGGCGGTGGCGCAGTCCAGGATCCCGCCGGCGCTCCGGCTCGCCGAGGAGGCCGGCGCGCTGGCCGGAGAGGATCGCGCGCTCAGGGCCGAGATCGCCGTCGTCCAGACGTACGCCATGGCCGCGGCCGGCCGGCCGACGGAGGCGCTGGCCCGCATCCGCGAGGTGCGCCGCGCCGTGCCCGCGACGGTCAACCTGCCCGCCGCCGCCCACCTGCACGCCAACGAGATCGCGATCAACCTGGGCACGGGCGTCTGGGACACGGCCCTGCTCGCCGAGGCCCACCGCCTCGCCGAGCTTTCCGGCGAGCGCGGTGCGCTGGCCAGGCTCCTGCTGGTCGAGGCCCTCCGCGACGCCCGCGCGGGCGACTACGCCGCGGCCGAGGCGCGGTTGCGCACGGCCAGGCTGACGGCGACGGACCTGCCGCTCTGCTTCGGAGCGTCCGAGATCTACGGGAATCTCGCCCTCTGCCTGGTGTACGGCGACGCCCCACCCGCCGTCGCGCTGAGCGAATGCCTCGAGTTGCGCGAGGAGGTCGCCGGGAGGCCGGCGCTGCACGCCGCAGTCAGCTGTCCTGCCGCGTTCCTGCTGGCCATGACCGGTGACGAGGTGGAGGCCGAGCGGGTCATCTCGGCGGCGGAGTCCGCGTTCGCCGACATGGGCCACGCGATCGGCCTGGCCGGTCTGTACGAGTTCCGCAGCATGATCGCGGAGCTGCTGGGGGACCCGGCCGCCGGGGCGGCGTGGGCCGGCCGGGCGGCGGCCCGGTACGCGGAGATCGGCCTGCCGGCCGCGGCGTACCGCTGCCGCCTGAGGGCCGGCCTGCTCGACGGGCACGGACCGGCCGACGGCGAGGAGCCGGACGAGCACGCCTCATGGGATCTCGCGGTGCTCGCCCGGCTGGCCGCCGCGCTCGGACACGGCGAACGCGGGCGCGCCGGCCGCGCGCTCTCCTGCCTCGACGCGGCTCTGCGGCGGATCGACGACGTCAGCGGAAAGGGGGCGATCACGATCTCCATACGCTCGTGCCGGCGGGTGGCCGCGAAACTCGGCGGCGCCGCGATGACACACGTCCAGGCATTCATGAAAAGGCGAGAAATAGACTGAGCCCACCCTTTTCCGGGGGCGAATATATCCGTAACGCCTGGTCGGGCGTCCCGTCGGCATGCCATTTTTCGGTTTATCAAGCATAAAAATTTCCACCCCCCAATATCTCGACATACCAGTATTTGTCTGATTATTCTGAATTTGGCCGGCCGTTCGGACCGGTGAGATTTCGGCAAAGGAGGAGCCATGGGTTCCGAATCCGGGAAAGAGCAGGCGATGAACCCCACCGAGCAGGTCATCGACGCGGCGCAGCGGCTGACGGACGCGGTGTCCGTGGCCGTCAAGGGCGGCGCTGACGTCACCGGGCACTCGCTCGACGACGGCGCCGAGGTATTCGAGGACGGCGAGGAAATCGGCCAGCGTTCGAACGCCATCAACTTCGGCTGCTGCTGCGCGTGAGGCCATAGCATTTCGCTGTTGACCGCACGACCGGCGCCTGCCGAAAAGCTGCGGAGCGAGGGCCGGGTGAATTTCACCCGGCCCTCGTCGGCCGGTCCGGAAATATGCGAGGAGGTGACATGGGAACATCGGCCGTCGATTATCTCGATCGGCGCCTCGACAACGGATTACGGGTGCTCCTTTCCGAGGACCACACGGCAGGCGTCGTCGCCGTGAACGTCAGATACGGCGTGGGCTCCCGCGACGAGCGACCGCCGCGGACCGGCTTCGCCCACCTTTTCGAGCACCTCATGTTCTGCGGGTCCTCCAAGGTCGCCGCCGGCGAGCACCTGCGGACCGTCCAGCGGCTCGGCGGGCAGGCCAACGCGATCACGTCGATGGACTCGACGGCCTACCACCAGAGCGTGCCCGCGGGGGCGTTGAGACAGGTGCTGTGGCTGGAGGCCGAGCGGATGGGCGACCTGCTCCCGGCCGTGACAGGCGAGGCCCTCGACCTGCAGCGCAAGGTGGTAGAGAGCGAGCGCCGCGAGACCCTGGACAACCTCCCCCACGGCACCTCGCTGGAACGCCTCGCCGCCGCCCTCTTCCCGCCGGGTCACCCCTATCACCATCTGCCCATCGGATCGGTGGACGACCTGGAGAACGCCTCGCTCGACGACGTGCGGGCGTTCTTCACGCGTCACTATCCACCGGGCAACGCCGTCCTCACCGTCGTGGGCGACTTCGACCCCGCCCAGGCCATGGCCTGGATCGAGGAGTACTTCGGCCCGATCTCGCCCGGTCCGCTCCCGCCGCGCCCGGCGTTCCCCGCGCTCCACCCGCACGAGCAGCTCAGCCTCACCGTCCACGAGCCGGCTCCCGCCGCCGTCTTCATCGGCCGCCGGCTGCCGGCGGCGGGCGGCCGCGAGTTCGAGGTCGCCCGGCTCACCGGCGTCCTGCTCGGCCACGGGCAGGGCAGCCGCCTCAACCAGCGCCTGGTCCGCGGGCAGGACCTCGCCGCGACCGTGAAGATCACCACGATCCCCCTGACCGGCGCCGCGTCCCTGGGCGTCGTCCACCTCGTCCCGCGGCCGGGCACCGATCCGGCGGAGGTGGCGGCCGCCTGCCGGCGCGAGCTGATCGACCTCGCCGAACACGGCCCGGGGGAGGACGACCTGGCACGGGCCGTGGCCCAGGTCGAGGCGAGCTGGCTGAGCCGGCTCGACACCGCGGAGGGCCGGGCCGGCGAGCTCTCCTGGCACGGCCTGCTGATGGACGGCCCGGCCCGCGTCAACGACGTCCTGCCTCTCACCTACTCCATCACGCCGTCGGACGTCCAGCGGACGGCCGGCCAGTGGGCGGCGGGCGGCGGCAGCGTCGTCCTCACCTACCGCTTCGGCCAGAAGGGAACCGGATGAAAGCGCACGTGCCGGACTTCAAGGAAGGAACGTTGCCCGGCGGCCTGCGGACAGTGCTGGTCGACCTCCCCGATCGTGGCATGGCGGCGGCGCAGCTCTCGTTCCGGTTCGGCACGGCGGGCGACGGCCCAGAGCTCGCCGGGCTCTCCCGCGTCCTCGTCCAGGCCCTGGCGACCCCTTCCGATCGGTTCGCCGTGGATCTCGAACGCTGCGGCGGGCGGATCACGGCGACCGGCGACCACGACGCGTGCTCCATCACGGTCAGCGCGCCTGCCGGACGGTTCCCCCAGGTCCTCGACCTGCTGGCGGAGGCCGTCATCGAGCCCCGCCTCGCCCCGGACGACGTCGACCGGCTGGTGGCGCGCCGCGGTGCGCAGCTCGCCAGGGAACGCGCCGATCCGCCGACCAGAGCCATGGACGCCTTCCTGGCCGCCGCCCACGCCCCGGGCTGCGGCTACGGCCTGCCGGCGGGCGGCACGGCCGGATCCGTCGCCGGCCTGCGCGCCGAGGCCGTGCGCGCGCTGTACGACCGCTCGGCAGGACCGGCCAACGCCTGCCTCGTCGTGGCCGGCGACCTGCGCCGGTCGGCGATGGAGCACGCGCTGGACAACTCGTTCGGCGGGTGGAGCCGGGACGTCGAGCCCGTCAGGCGGCGCGCGCCCGAGCCCGCGGCGCCGGCCAGGACCGTCGTCGTCGACGTCCCGCGGGCCGTGCAGACCGCGATCGTCTACGGGCGGTCCGTCCCGCTCCTCGACACCGCGGGCAGGATCGCGCTCGAGGTCGTCGTCCACTGCCTGGGCGGCTGGTTCGGCTCGCGGCTCAACCTGCTGCTGCGCGAGCGGAAGGGCTACAGCTACGGCGCTCACGCCTGGCTGGTCTCCCGCTCCTGGCAGGCCGGGCACTCCTGCCAGGTCCTGGTCCAGACGTCCGTACGCACGCCCAGCACCGGCGCCGCGGTCGAGGAGATGGTGGCGGAGGTCGACCGGCTGAGCGGCGGCGACCTCGCGGACGGCGAGCCGGCGTCGGCGGCGGAGAGCATCGTGCAGGCGCAGCCGATCCAGGCGCAGACCCCGCAGCAGGTCGTCGAGTGGTACGGCCGGCCCATCCGCCGCGGTTACCCGCCGGACTTCCCGAGAAGGCGGCTGGACGCCGTCCTCGGCCTGGACCCCGCGGCGGCGCGGGAGACGGCACGGCTCCTGCGGCCCGCCGAGCTTCACCTGGTGGCCGCCGGGGACGCCGAGGTGATCGAGCCGATGCTGCGCGGCGCCGGGCTCGCCCCGGAGGTCGTCGCGTGACCGCCTGCGACGAGGTGCTGGAGCTGAGGCCGCAGGCCCGGTGCGCGATCACCCGGGACGGCGAGCTGCACGTCGCCGACGCGCTCCACGACGAGCGGCTCGGCCACGTGTCGCCGTCGCGGAAGGCACTCATGAAACGGCTGGCCACCGGCCCGGTCAGCCGATCCGGCCTGCTCGGGACCGGGGACGACGGCGATGAGCTCGCGGAGCTGATCACCCGGCTGGCGTCCGGCGGCTGGCTGTCGATCGAGGTCCGGCGCCAGGGCACGCCGCTCTACACCCTGGTGCCGCTCCGGCCCCCGCCCGGCCCGCCCCCGGCCACCGTTCCGGCCGGAATGGTGCTGTCGCGGTTCGCGCTGCTCCATCGGGACAGGGACGGCGGCGGCATGGCGGTGGAGTCCGCGCGGTCCTGGTGCTCGATGGTCGTGCACGACCCCGGGCTCCTCGGCGTGCTGGCCGATCCGTCGGGAACTGCCGGCGAGGAGGGGCCGGTGGGCGAGCGGCTGCGCCGCGATCTGCGCTGGGCCGGCTTCGCCGTGGCCGGGGGCGAGGAGGAGCACGATCTGCGCCTGTGCCAGTGGGGGGCGCACGAGCTGTGGTTCCACGATCGGAGCAGGCTGGTCCGCGGCCACCCGCGGGTGCCCTTCGGCGACACCTGGTGGGCCAGAGACCGGTTCCCGGCCCTGCCGGCCGATCACGAGCCGTTCTCCGGGCGCGAGACGGAGCTGTGCCGGCCGGATCTCCAGGCCCTGCGGCGTGGCGACCCTCCGCTGACGGCGGTGGTGGAGGATCGCCGGTCGATCCGCCGGCACGACGACCGGCACCCGCTCACGGCCCGGCAACTGGGCGAGTTCCTCTTCCGCTGCGCGCGCGACCGGCACACCCGGGTCGCCGACGGCGTCGACTATGTGAGCCGGCCCTATCCGGCCGGGGGATCCGCCTACGAGCTGGAGATCTATCCCCTGGTCAGACGGGTGACCGGGATCGAGCCCGGGCTCCACCACTACGACCCCCGGCGGCACCGGCTGCGGCTGGTGCGCCCGATGACGCGCGACGTGCGCCGGCTGCTGGAGATCGGCGCCAGGTGCGCGCGGACGGAGCAGGAGCCCCAGACGCTCCTCATCATCTCGGCCCGGTTCGGCCGGGTGATGTGGAAGTACCAGGAGATGGCCTACGCCCTGATCCTCAAGGACGCCGGGGTGCTCACGCAGACGATGTACCTGGTCGCCACCGCCATGGGGCTGGCCCCCAGCGCGATCGGGGGCCACGGCGCGGCCGAGTTCGCCCGGGCGACCGGGCTCGACCCGATGGTGGAAGGCAGCGTGGGCGAGTTCATCCTGGGCAGCCCCGCGCCGGGACAGGCCGATGAGCCTGCGTGAGGCGGCCTCGGAGCTGGAGCCCGATCTGGTCCGGCTGCGCCGTGCCATCCATGCCGAGCCTGAGCTCGGGCTGCGGGTCCCCCGTACGCGGGACAAGGTGCTCGCCGAGCTGGCCGGGCTGCCTCTGGAGATCTCCACCGGCGTCCGCGCGGACTCCGTGACCGCGGTGCTGCGCGGCCCGCGTCCGGGGCCCGTCGTGCTGCTGCGGGCCGACATGGACGCGCTGCCGCTCACCGAGCGGGGGCCCGCGGGACAGGTGTCCGCCGTGCCGGGGCGCATGCACGCGTGCGGCCACGACCTGCACACCGCGATGCTGGCCGGCGCGGCACGGCTGCTCGGCCGGCGACGCGACGACCTCCCCGGCAACGTGATCTTCATGTTCCAGCCCGGTGAGGAGGGGCAAGGCGGCGCGCGGATCATGATCGACGAAGGCGTGCTCGACGCGGCGGGCGCGCGTCCGGCGGCGGCCTACGCCCTGCACGTCGTGTCCGCCGGGCTGCCACGGGGCGTGGTCATGACGAGGTCCGGCCGCATGATGGCCTCCTGCGACGTGTTCGAGGTGGTGGTTCGCGGCGTGGGCGGGCACGGCGCCCTGTGGCGGCTGGCCAGGGACCCCGTGCCGGCCCTCTGCGACCTGGTGTCCGCGTTCCGGGCGGTGGGGGCGGGCCACGGCGAGCGGGATCCGGTGGCCGTCACGGTGGGAAGCGTCCGGGCGGGCGCCTCGCCCAACGTGATCGCCGAGGAGGCGCGCTTCTCCGGCACGATCAGGACGCTGTCGGAGCGCACGCGGTCCGCGGTCAGGGACCGCCTGGCGGCGCTCACCCGCAACGTCGCGGCGGCGCACGGGGTCGGCGCCGCGCTGGAGTTCACCGCCGAGTATCCGATGACGGTCAACGACTGCCGGGAGACCCGGTTCCTGAGGTCGGTGGTACGGGAGGCACTCGGCGCGGAACGGTTCGTCGCCGCGGCCGGGCCCTCCCTGGTGTCGGAGGATTTCTCCTTCGTTCTCGAAGAGGTCCCGGGCACCATCGCGATACTCGGCGCCTGCCCGCCCGATCGGGATCCGGCGCGGGCCCCGTACAACCACGCGCCGGACGCCGCGTTCGCCGAGTCCGTGCTGGCCGACGGCGCGGCTCTCTACGCCGAG
This sequence comes from Nonomuraea sp. NPDC005650, assembly GCF_040605375.1. Classification (NCBI taxonomy): domain Bacteria; kingdom Bacillati; phylum Actinomycetota; class Actinomycetes; order Streptosporangiales; family Streptosporangiaceae; genus Nonomuraea; species Nonomuraea sp. NPDC005650. The sequence goes on along the minus strand of NZ_JBEXCR010000021.1, from coordinate 157,333 downwards.
CTGGCCCTGCGCCGCCTCACCGGCCCCCGAACCCTATGACCAGCGAGAACACCGATTGACAGCCTCGTGTCATCGATCGGTCATGGGCCGGAACTAGCGTTCCTGGTGGCAGGTGTCCCTTCATTCACCGGGCTGGATGGGCGATGCGGACGATAAAAGTCATGGTGGTCAACGAGAACACGCTTGCGCGTAACGGCATTCAGTCCATTCTGTCCCGCCATCCGGATATCCAGGTGGTGGGCGAGGCCACCGACCTGGCCGATGCCTACAGGGCGCGCGTCACGCCCGACCTGTTCCTGGTCGAGGTCCCCGCGATCACCGCCGACATCGTGGCGGCGGCGCGGGCGCCCGGCGGGCGCGGCCGGGTGCCGGTGCTCTTCCTGGCGGCCGACATCCGGAGATCCGAGTTCGACCTGCTCGGGCTGGGCTGCTGCGCCATCTCGGACCGGCATCTCGCCGCCGCCGACCTCGTCGCGGCCGTACGCGTCATGGCGGCCGGCTATGTCCTGGTGGAAAGGACGAGGGCGGCCACCATAGCGGTCGTGTCGGCGACGCTGGGCGCCGATGTCGAGGGGCACGGCGGGCCGCTGCTGACCAGGCGCGAGAGCGAGATCCTCGACCTGATGGCCCGGGGGTTGTCCAACTCGGAGATCGCGGCGGTGCTGACCATCGCGCCGTCCACCGTGAAGAGCCACGTCAAGGAGATCCTCAGCAAGCTCGGGCTGCGCAATCGGGTCCAGGCCGCCGTCTACGCGGCCGGGGCGGCTCAGCGCTCCTGGTAGCGCCCGCCCCCGTCCAGGCTCAGCGCTCCTGCCGGAGCCCGCCCCCGTCCAGGCTCAGCGCTCCTGCCGGAGCCCGCCGCCGTCCAGGCCGGCCAGCAGGATGCGGATCCGGTCGGCGTCCGGGAGGTCGAGCCGGGTGTAGAGGTCGAGCGCGCTCTCCCAGTGCCGCCGCGCGCGGTCCGGCCGGTCGAGCCGCTGGTGGATGGCGGCGATGGCGTCGTGGGCGCGGGCCTGGTCGTCCGGCTGGTTCAGCTTCCCGGCCAGGGCCAGCGCCTCCTGGTGATGGGTGAGCGCGTCGTCGGCCTGGTCTCCGGCGTGGAAGGTCTCGCCCAGGGCGTGCAGGGCCTCGAACTCCAGGTTGCGATCCCCGGTGTTGCGGGCGATGGCGAGGACGCGCCCGTGGCAGTCCAGCGCCGTCTCGTACCGGTGGGACATCCGGTGGACGATGCCGATCTCGTTGAGCATGTAGCCCTCGCCGCTCTGGTTCCTCGATCGGCGGAAGATGTCCAGGCCCTGCTCGAAATGAGTGAGCGACTCGGCGTAGTCACCCGACGACCGGCAGATCAGGCCGAGGTTGTTGAGGGCGTGCGCCTCGCCGGTGCGGTCGCCGGTCCGGCGGAAGATCTCCAGGGCGCGGCGGCAGTGATCCAGCGCCTGGTCGTGGCGGGCCTGACGCCAGTAGAGCGAGCTGAGGTTGTTGAGGACGTGCGCCTCGCCCGCCTGGTCGCCGGTCTGCCGGAACAGCTCCAGGGCCTGCCGGAAATGGTCGAGCGCCTCGGCATAACGCCCGAGCCGCCAGAACAGCGAGCCCAGCTCGCGCAGCGAATGGCTCTCACCGGGCAGGTCACCGTGGCGGCGGGTGGTGCGCAGGGCGAGGCTGTGCAGCGCCAGCGCGTCCGCGTTGTGGCCGCGTATCTGCAGGTAGTGCCCGAGAACCGCGGAGAAGCGTCCGGTCTGCACCGCCCAGTCCTGATCCGCGCAGTGCTGCGCGAGAGCCAGCATGTTCGCCCGCTCCGCGTCCAGCCACGACAGCGCCTGGGCCTCGCCGCGGAACTCGGCCGGCTCCGGATCGAGCTGCGGATGGTGGTGCTTGTCCTCCGGCGCGAGCACGCGGACGGCCGTCGACGCGGTGCGCAGATAGTGCTTCAGCAGGCCGTCCACCGCCTGGCGCCGGGCGGGCTCGGACTCGTCGCGCGCGGCGATGTCGGCCGCGTGCCGGCGGACCAGGTCGTGGAAGCGGTAGCGGCCGGGCACCCGCTGCTGGAGCAGATTCGCGTCCAGGAGGTCTTCGAGGAGATGCCTGCTCCGGTCGGTGGTGAGCCCGGCCAGCGCCGCCGCGGCGTGCTGGTCGATGTCGTCCCCCGGATGCAGGCCCAGCAGGCGGAACAGCCGCCGCTGCTCGGCCGTGAGGTGCTGGTAGGACACCTGCAGAGCGGTCGCCACGCTGCGCTGACCGGCGTGGAGCTCGGGCAGCCGCCGGCGCTCGTCGCTCAGGAGCTCCAGCAGGTACGTGACGGTCCAGGCGGGGCGGGCCCGCAGCCGGGCCGCCGCGATCTGGATCGCCAGCGGCAGCCGCCCGCAGAGCCTGACCGCCTCCTCCATGAGGTCGGAACGGGCGTCGGCCCGGGGATGGCCGGCGGTCACGGCGGTGAAGAGTTCGACCGCCTGGGGCAGGGGCAGCAGGTCCAGGGCGATGGGGTGGGCGTTCTCCAGGCCGATCAGCTGCCGGCGGCTGGTGATCAGCACCAGGCAGCCGGAGGTCCCGGGCAGCAGCGGCCGCACCTGTGCTTCGGTGGCCGCGTTGTCCAGCACGATCAGCATGCGGCGGCCGGCCAGCCGGCTGCGCAGCAGGGCGGCGCGCTGCTCGACGCCTTCCGGGATCTGCTCCTCGTCCAGGCCGAGCGGGCGCAGGAGCTGAGTGAGCGCCTCGGCGGGATCGACCGGTGCTATGTCGTGCGTGAAACCGTGCAGGTCGATGAAGAGCTGGCCGTCCGGGAAGAGCGGGGACAGCTGATGAGCGGCGTGCACCGCCAGCGCGGTCTTGCCGATCCCGGCCATCCCGTCGATCACGCCGATGGTCGGCTTCCCCGGGTCCGTGTCGTGCGCCTCCTGCTGGAACGGGGCGAGCAGGCTGGACAGCTCGAAGTCGCGGCCGATGAACGTGGGCAGGTCCGCGGGGAGCTGCGCCGGCGTGGACACCGGCGCCACCGGCGCCGGGACCGCCGGCGGAACGCGGCCGGGGGACTCCCGGAGCAGCCGCGCGTGCGCCTCGCGCAGCTCGGGCGAGGGATCTATGCCCAGCTCCTCCGCGAGCCTGCGCCGCGTGCGCTCGAACCGGCGAAGCCCGTCGGCGCGGCGGCCGACGGCTCCCAGCAGGGTGATCAGCCGGGCGTGGAGGGGCTCCTCGTAGGGGGCGGCCTCCGTCAGGGTCTCCAGGTGGCCCAGCGCGGTGTCCGGCACCCCTTGTTTCAGCGCGAGGTCGGCGAACCGGCACGCGCAGGCGACGCGCTCGCGGCGGAGCCGGCGCACCTGGGGATGCGTACGCACCCAGTCGGGCGCGTCGGCCAGGACGTCCCCCCGCCACTGGGTCAGAGCGCCCGCCAGGCGGTCCAGGTCGTCGGGCTCCGTCCGGACGGCCAGAAACCGCTCGGCGTCGACGTGCTCGGCGGACAGCCGCAACAGGTAGGAGCGCGGGCCCGCGTGCTCGATGGCATCCGCGATGTCCAGCTCCCGGCGGAACCAGGCCCGTAATCGGGAGACCGTCGTCCGCAGGGCCGGAAGGCTGCCTCCCGACGGGCCCCACACGTACCGGATGAGCTGCTCCTCCAGCACGGGTTTCCCGACGCTGAGCAGGAGGGCGGCCAGGAGCCAGCAGACCTGCTGGCCGGGCAGGTCGCCCGCCAGCCCCTGAACGCGGATCTCGAACGGGCCCAGTATGCGAAAGTCTGGCGATACCTCATCCACCACCGCGACCATCTCGCCCCAATCGAGTCAGACCGCGTTTTTTGCCATGAATATAACCAACATCGCAAACCTCCCTCCAGCAAGACCTTCTATGCCAGATCGGACGGTTGGCAACGTGCGAATCACGGCCGCCTCGGGCCACGATTACCTGCGCGATCGTGCAGAGTCACAGCAGCATCATGCGGCCGGGATGCCCCAGCCGCGTCGGCCATCGGCGTTCTCGCGAGCGAGGCAGGACGCGGCGGCCACAAGTTTTACCAAGTGCCAAAACCCTTGTGGGCACGGCGTTTCCCCGCCGCCCGGCGACCGATACCCGCGAATCCGATTTGTCCTGCTTGCGCTATCTGTGGGTAGATGCCTATCTTTTGCCTAATCGCGGCATAGATGTGGTTACTTCACCTCATCGTGCCGCTTCGTTGACCGGACCGTGCGCTGTCCTCCGGAAGCTCTTCGGGGACAGCATTCGGCCGCCTAATCCGCGCCTCGCGGAGCCGGGGACCCAATTTCCGGGGTGAATCGGACGCCAGCCCAGGCTGCGCCCGTAAGGCACTTCCAAGCCCGAACCCGTCAGCTAACCCGGTAGGCGGTATGGAAGCAAGGAGTCAATGCCGTCGTGTCCAAGCCTCGGTTTGCCGCAATCGCCCACGTCCTCCAGAACCCCCGCGCTCTCCTCACCAAGCGCCTCGGCCTCGCCGTCGCCGGTGCGACCCTCGCCGGAACCACCGCCATCGCCGGCGTGGCGTTCGCGGCGGCATCCCCGGAGCAGGGGCCGGTGAACGCGTCTCAGCACAAGACCGGGTCTCTCATCTACGGCCTGGACATCTCCAACTACGAGCCGCTGTACGACTGGACCTCCACCCAGGCCCAGTTCGGCATCATCAAGGCCACGGAGGGCACGGACTTCCGCGACGCCTCCTTCGCCAGGCACTGGCGCGAGCTGGGCAAGAAGGGGATCGTGCGCGGGGCCTACCACTACGGCCACCCCGCCAACGACCCCATCGCGGAGGCGAACTACTTCCTGTCCGTGGTGAACTCCCAGCCCGGCGCGGCCGGCGACATCCTCGTCCTCGACCTGGAGACCACCGACGGCAAGTCCGTCGCCGAGGTGAACTCCTGGGCCAAGACCTGGCTGTCGTACGTGAAGAAGAAGACCGGGACGACGCCGATGTTCTACAGCGGCTGGAAGTTCGCCAACAAGTACGGCAAGGGCCTGGCCGAGTACCCGCTGTGGGTCGCCCACTACAGCAAGGCCAAGGGCGCGGTCGCCCCGCCCGCCGACTGGAAGACCTGGGCCATCCACCAGTACACCGACATCCCCATCGACCAGAACGTCTCCGTGCTGTCCACCGACCAGCTACGGGGTCTGGGCCGCCGCGCCTGAGGGAGCGACGCGGACGGCCGGGCCATGGGCCCGGCCGTGCGCCCGCACTCCGGGACGACCGGCCTCCACGCCACGACGGGCTCAACGACGCGCTCGTCGTGGCTCGGCCTGTGATGGGGATCCGGACTGGACGGATTGTCGATCACCGACCGGTCTCCCCGCGATCCGTCCAGACGGATGCTGACATTTCCGGAATGTGAGCCACGATGTCGGGCGTGAATCTCAACGGCCGCAAATTCGTGATGGTGAGCTCGACGGCGAGCGCAGTCGACCAGGACAGCCCTACGGAGTTCCTGTACCAGGAGGCTGACGGGGTGGTGTGGGGCAGCTACTCCGGCGACACCGTGACCCACGGGCGTTTCGTGGGCATGCGCGACGGCGCCCAGGTGGCGATCTCGTACGCGCACGTGTTGAAGGCCGGTGGGAAGGCGGGCGGGCAGAGCAGCAGCCGCATCGAGGCGGGCGACGACGGGCTGCTGCGCCTGGTGGAGGAGTTCAGCTTCGACGGGGACGACACGCTCCACGTGAGCGTGTGCCAGGAGATCGGCTGACCGCTCAGTCGTCCTTGCGGAGGGCGGCGCGGCCCTCGGCGGCGCCGACGAAGCGCATCTTGCCGAGCGGCACGCCGCCCTGCGCCCCCTCCTGGGCCGGCCGCCGCGCCGGGCGGGCTCGGTCGCGATCACGGTCGCGGTCGCTGGGTAGCACGTACGGCCGCTTGAGCACCTCGTCCAGGATGAACACGGTCTCCGTGGCCTTGACCGCCGGGATGTTGGCCAGGCGATCGGTCACCATGGTGTGCACGGCGGCCACGTCGGACACGCGTACCTGGATCATGGCGTCGTGCTGCCCGGTGGTGATCGCGCAGTACTCCACCTCCGGCATCCGGGCCAGCTCGGCCCGGAACTGCTTCCACATCTGCTGGCGCACGGTCACGAAGATCAGGGCGGTGATGCCGAGCCCGGTCCGCACGTGGTCGATCTCGGCGGTGAAGCGCTTGATCGCCCCGTCCGCGCGCAGCGCCTCGAAGCGCGTGTAGGCGTTCGCGCGGGAGATGCCCACCCGTTCGGCCAGCGCGGCCACGGAGATCCTGCCGTTCTCGCGCAGGACCTCAAGGATCTTCATGTGGATGTCGTCGAGCTCGAGACCGATGCCGATCCGTCCAGGCTGACCGCCGCCGCTGACACCATTTCTGGAAATTTCACTCATCATTACCTCACTGACCTTTATATACGTCTTACCGACCGCACGGTGCCTGGACGTTCTGCCGCACAATCCTCGACATCTTCCTGCCGAACGTCCAAATCTTGGAGGACCCATCATGGCGACCCGCTCGCAGACGGCGGCTGTGCTGCTCGCCGGTGCACTCGCCCTGGCCGCCTGCGGCAGCGGCGGCTCCCAGGCTCCCGCCGCGTCCGGCGGTGGAGGCAAGACCCTCGTCATCGACACGTCCTTCGACCTCAAGACGGCCGACCCGGGCCGCACGTACGAGCCGACGGGGCTGATCGTCGGCAAGGCCGTCTACGAGACGCTGCTGACGTTCGACGGCGCGGACGTGACCAAGCCGGTGCCCGCGCTCGCGGAGTCGTACGAGCTGAGCACGGACGGCAAGACGCTGACGCTCAAGCTGAAGAAGGGCGCCACCTTCGCGGACGGGTCGCCGATCACGGCGGACGACGTGGTGTTCTCGCTGACGCGCGTGCGGGACATGAAGGGCACGCCGTCGTTCCTGCTGGACGGCGTCGAGGTGGCCAAGACCGACGACTCGACGATCACGCTGACGTCGAAGGCGGCCAACCCGGCGCTGCCGTACATCCTGCCCAACCCGGCCCTCGGCATCCTCAACAGCAAGGTCGCCAAGGAGCACGGCGCCACCGCGGACGCCCAGGACAAGGCCGAGCAGTACCTGAACTCGGCCTCGGCGGGCTCGGGCCCGTACGAGATCGAGTCGTTCAACGTGAGCAGCCAGGTCACGCTCAAGGCGAACCCCAAGTACTACGGCACCAAGCCCGCCTACGACAAGGTCGTCATCCGCAACGTCGAGGCCGCCACGCAGAAGCTGAACGTCCAGCGCGGCGACAGCCAGGTCGCCCTCAACCTGTCGGGCGACCAGGTGACCGGCATGCCCGCGACCCTGCAGGTCAAGAAGACCGCCTCGGCGAACGTCATCTTCCTGCTGGCCAACCAGGACTCCGCGATCAGCAAGACGACGCCGAACGCCAAGTTCGTGGAGGCGGTCCGCAAGGGCGTCGACTACGCGGGACTGCTGGAACTGGCCGGCGAGGGCTCGGCGCAGGCGCCGGGCGTCATCCCGTCGCAGCTGCTCGGCGCGCTGCCCGCCGACCAGGCGGCCAAGCGGGACGTCGAGGGCGCCAAGGCGGCGCTGGCCGCCAGCGGCGTGTCGAACCCGACCGTCAAGCTGGAGTACCCGAGCGAGCTGACCGTGAACGGCCTGTCCTTCCAGCCGCTGGCCGAGCGCATCCAGGCCAACCTCAAGGAGGTCGGCATCACGGTGGACCTGCAGCCCGCGCCGGTCACCACGGCCCTGGACAACTACCGCAACGGCAAGGAGGAGATGGGCCTGTGGTACTGGGGCCCGGACTACCCCGACCCGAGCGACTACCTGGCGTTCCTCCCGGGCAAGACGGTGGGCCTGCGGGCCGGCTGGAAGGCGGGGGCGGCCAAGGAGATCGAGGCCGCCGGTGACAAGGCCGCCACGACGATCGGCGACGACGCCCGCAAGGCCGCCTACGTGGACGTGCAGACCAAGCTGAACGCCTCCGGCCCGTTCATCCCGCTGATCCAGCCCAGCCAGAACATCGTGACGGCGGCGTCGGTGACCGGCCTGGAGTACCACCCGGTGTGGACGGTGGACGTGGCCGATCTCGGCGTGAAGTAAGGGAGCCTCGCAGGTGTCCGACATCCCGGGCGAAGCCCGCCGGAGCCGGGCGAGACGGGTCCATCCGCTCGTCCGCTTCCTGATCCGGCGCATCCTGCTCGCGGTCCTGATGGCCTGGGGCATCACGCTCGTCACGTTCGTCCTGACGAACCTGGTGCCCGGCGACCCCGTGGCCGCGAACCTCGGCCAGCGGGCGCTGGGCGATCCGGCGATCGTGGCCCAGTGGCGGGCCGAGCACGGCCTGGACAAGCCGCTCTGGGAGCAGTACGCGATCCACTTCCAGGGCCTGCTCCACGGCGACCTGGGCACCAGCCAGCAGAGTCACCGGCCCGTCAGCCAGGACCTGGCCGAGTTCGTCCCGGCGACGCTGGAGCTGGCCGGGGCGGCGATCCTGGTGTCGCTGGTGCTGGGCGTGGCGTTCGGCGTGATCGCCGCGCTGCGCCGGGACCGGCTGTCGGACCACGCGCTGCGCGTGCTGAGCCTGATCGGCATCTCCGTCCCGACGTTCTGGCTGGCGCTGGTGGCGTTCTACGTGTTCTTCTACCGGCTGCAGCTCACCCCGGGCAGCGGCCGGGTGGACGCGGCGCTCAACGGCGCGGTCCCGGCCGTGACCGGGCTGCAGACCGTGGACGCGCTGGTGGCGGGCCGGTGGGACGTGTTCTCCTCCGCGGTCGGGCACCTCGTGACGCCCGCGCTGGTGCTGGCGCTCTACACGATCGGCCTGCTCACCCGCTTCACCCGCTCGGCGGTGCTGGAGGTGCTGGGGCAGGACTACGTGCGCGCCGCCAGGGCCAAGGGCCTGCCCGGCCGGGTGATCCTCTTCCGGTATGTGCTGCGTTCGGCCCTGGTGCCCGTCATCACCGTGGCGGGCCTGGCGTTCGGCAGCCTGCTGTCCGGCACCGTGCTGGTCGAGGCGATCTTCGCCTGGCCCGGCGTCGGCCAGTACGCGTACAAGAGCGCCACCACCCTCGACCTGCCCGCCGTCATGGGCGTCGGCCTGGTCGTCGGCGTCGTCTACCTGGTCATCAACCTGATCGTGGACGTCCTGTACGGCGTCATCGATCCCCGAGTGAGGCTGCAATGAGACGGCGGGACCCCCTGGCCCGCAGGGGCCTGCTCGCGCGGCTGCCCGAGGCGTGGCGGCAGCCGCTGGCCGTGGTCGGCGCCGTGCTGGCGGTGGCCTGGCTGGTCATCGCGCTGGCCGCCCCCGTGCTGGCGCCGCACGACCCCCTCGCCCAGGACCTGCCGCGGCTCGCGCCGCCGGGCGCCGGGCACTGGTTCGGCACCGACCAGCTCGGCCGCGACATCCTCAGCCGCGTCATGTACGGGGCGCGGGTGTCGATCCCGCTGACGTTGCTGCTGGTCGTGCTGTCGGTGCTGATCGGCGGGCTGCTCGGCGCCTGCGCCGGGTACTTCGGCCGGTGGGTCGACGAGACGATCATGCGGCTGGCGGACCTGGTGTTCGCGTTCCCGACGGTGATCCTGGCCATGGTGGTGGCCGCCGCCCTGGGCGCCAGCTTGACGAACGCGGTCCTGGCCGTGCTGGTGGTGGCCTGGCCCGCGTACGCCCGCGTCACCCGGGGGCTGGTGCTGGGGGTGCGCGAGCGGGAGTTCGTGCTGAGCGGGCGGCTGCTGGGCTTCTCGGTGTGGCGCTCGCTGCGCGTGGACGTGCTGCCGAACGTGACCGGCCCCATCCTCGTGCTCGCCACGCTCGACATCGGCACCGCGCTGCTGCTGCTGTCCGGGCTGTCGTTCCTGGGCCTCGGGGCCAAGCCGCCGTCTCCCGAGTGGGGGGCGATGGTGGCCTCGGGCGTGGAGGTGTTCGACAGCTGGTGGGTGGCGACGTTCCCGGGGCTGGCGATCCTGACGGTGGTGCTGGCGTTCAACTTCCTCGGCGACACCCTGCGGGACGCCCTCGACCCCCGTACGGCCCGCGCGATCAAGGAGCGTGCCCTGTGAGCACTTTGGGGATCACGGGGCTCAAGATGTCGATCGGCGGCAAGGAGATCCTGCGCGGCGTCGATCTCGCGCTGGAGCCCGGCCGCGTGCACGGGCTGGCCGGAGAGAGCGGCTCGGGCAAGACGATGACGGGGCTGGCCGTGCTGGGGCTGCTGCCGCACGGCGCCCGCGTGTCGGGCGCGATCCGGCTCGGCGAGCGCGACCTGCTCACCCTGCCGCCCAAGGAGCTGAACCGGGTGCGCGGCGGCGAGGTCGCCATGGTGTTCCAGGACCCGGCGACCAGCCTGCACCCCATGCTGACCATCGGCAAGCAGCTCACCGAGCACATGCGGCACCACCTGGGGCTGGGCAGGCGCGAGGCGCGGGCCCGGGCGGTGGAGCTGCTGGGCAAGGTGCGGATCCCGGGGGCCGAGGAGGCGTACGGGCGCTATCCGCACCAGTTCTCCGGCGGGATGCGGCAGCGCATCGCCATCGCCATCGCGCTGGCCTGCTCCCCCAAGGTGCTGATCGCCGACGAGCCGACCACCGCGCTCGACGTGACCGTGCAGGCCGGCGTGCTGCGGCTGCTGCGCGGCCTCTGCGACGAGCTGGGGCTGGCGGTGCTGCTGGTCACCCACGACCTGGGGGTGATGTCGGCGGTGGCGGACGAGGTGAGCGTGATGAAGGACGGCCTGGTCGTGGAGTCGGGGCCGCGCGGGCGCGTGCTGCGGGAGCCCGAGCACGCCTACACGCGTTCCCTGCTGGAGTCCCTACCCGACGCGGAGGCGCAATGACGCTGTTGGCCATCGACGACCTGGTCGTCGAGCACCGCTCCCCCGGGCGGCCCGCCGTGCGGGCCGTGGCGGGGGCCAGCCTGGCCGTCAACCCCGGCGAGGTCGTGGGGCTGGTCGGCGAGTCCGGGTGCGGCAAGTCGACGCTGGCCCGCGCCGTCTGCGGGCTGAACCCGGTCACCGCCGGCTCGATCTCCTTCGACGGGCAGCCGGTCACCCCGCTCGGCCTGCGGCGCAGGAAGCTGACCGGGATCCAGATGGTCTTCCAGGACCCGTACGCGTCGCTGAACCCCCGGCGCCGGGTCGGCGACCAGATCGCCGACGGGCTGCGCACCTCGAACGACACCGCCACCTCGCCCGCCGACCTGCTGGAGCGCGTCGGCCTGCCGCGGGACTTCGCCGGGCGGCACCCGCACGAGTTCTCCGGCGGGCAGCGGCAGCGCATCGCCATCGCCAGGGCGCTCGCGGCCCGGCCGCGGCTGCTGATCGGCGACGAGCCCATCTCGGCGCTGGACGCCTCGGCGCAGTCGCAGGTGGCCAGGCTGATGCGGGACCTGGCGGTGGACTCGGGCGCGGGGCTGCTGTTCATCAGCCACGACCTGTCCGTGGTGCGGCTGATCGCCGACCGGATCGCCGTCATGTACCTCGGGAAGATCGTCGAGGTGGGCGACACGGCCGAGGTGTGGGCGGACCCGAAGCACCCGTACACCAAGGCCCTGCTCCAGGCCATCCCCAAGCCGGACGGGATGGGGGTGCTGCCCGCCGAGCTGGCCGGTGACGTGCCGGACCCGGCGAACCCGCCGGGCGGGTGCCGGTTCAACCCGCGCTGCCCGTCCGTGATGGACGTCTGCCGCGTGAAGGAGCCGGACTTCGGGCCGGTCGCCTGCTGGCTGCACGAGCCGAAGTGACGCCCGCCCCCGTGCCAGTGCCCGTGCCCGCGGCGCGGCTGGCGGCGGTGCGGGCCGCCATGGGCGAGGCCGGGGTGGAGGCCCTGGTGCTGCGGCCCTCGCCGGACTCCCGTTTCTTCGGGGCCTTCCTCGGGGGCGCGTTCCTGGTGGTCACGCAGGACGTGGTGGCCGAGACCGCCGATCCGGCCGGGGTGGTGCCCGCTGGGGCGCGCCGGGTCGGGGTGGACCCGGAGATGCGGGTGCGGGAGCTGTTCGCGCTGGCGATCGAGGCCGAGCTCGTGCCCGCCTCCTCGGTGCTGTGGCCGCTGCGGCTGCGCAAGGAGCCGTACGAGGTCGAGGCCGTCGGGCGCGCGGTGGCCGCGGCGGAAGGGGTGCTGGCGCGGGCGCGGGAGCTGGCCTGGTTCGGGGCGACCGAGCGGGCGATGGCGTACCGGCTGCGGGTGCTGCTGGCCGAGTCGGGGTGCGAGGAGCTGCTGGCGCTGCGGGTGGCGGCCGGGGAGCACACGGCGCGGCCCGCGCACGTGCCCGGGGACCGCGTGATCAACCCCGGGGATGCGCTGGGCGTGTCGGTGTGCGGGCGGTGGGGCGGCTACTGCGCCGAGGTGGCCGGGGTGTTCGCCGTGGCCGAGCCGCCCGAGGACTTCGAGGCGATGTACTCGGTGGTGCTGGCCGCGCACCGGGCCGGGCTCGCGGCCGTGCGGCCCGGCGTGCCGGTGGACGAGGTGGCCAGGGCCGTGGGCGAGGTGATCGACGGCAGCGGGTACGGGCGCTTCGCCGCGGCGCACGTGGGCCGGGGCGTCGGATTAGGGCACGACGAGGGGCCGTGGCCGGGCGAGGACGCGGTGTTCGAGCCCGGGATGGTGTTCTGCCTGGAGCCCGCCATCTACGTGCCCGACCTGTTCGGGGCACGGGTCGCGGACGTGGTGGTGTGCGGGGACGACGGCCCGGTGCCGCTGGGCGCCTCCCCGCACGCCCTCCACGTCCTCGACCGCTAGGGCAGCTTGACGGCGTCGGCCAGCCTCCGGGCCTCCTCCGCCCACCCCGCCAGGAACATCAGCGCCTCGCCCCGCTCCCTGAACCGGCGGGCCGCGTCCACCGGCCTGGCACCGCCGTAGTCGAGCTGCGTCTCCCCCAGCCGGGCCAGCATCAGCGGGGCCAGGAAGTCGTACTTGACCGCGGACGCGCACACCGCCAGCCGCACCAGCCGCTCGTCCCCGCGCCGGCCCGACTCGCGCAGGCCCCGCACGTACGCGCCGTAGACGGCCGCGTCGAGCGCGGGCAGCAGCCCGGCGGGCAGGAACAGGTCGAACACGCTGTCCGGGATGTGGTTGCCGACGTCCTCGCCCAGCGCCCCGTCACCCGCGAACGCCCAGTCCACCAGGACGCTCTCGCCGTCGCGGCCGATCACGTTGCTCGGCCACACGTCGAGGTGGCACAGCGCCCTCGGCAGCGACTCCAGGACGGCCAGGAGCTCCTCCCGGTCCCGGTGCAGCCGCACCAGCTCCCCGCGCAGGCCGGGCGGGAAGTTCTCGGCGACCAGGGGGTGCCGCCAGGCCGCGCCGTCCTCCAGCAGCTCGTACGGGACCGCTTTCGAGCCCAGGTAGTCGCGCAGGAACGACCGGCTGGCCCACGGCCGCTCCACCTCGCCCGCCGCCCCCTGGGCCAGGCCGAGCTGGTGCCCGAACAGCGTGTGGCGCTCCAGGCCCCAGGTGGTCGCCGGGGTGCCGCCGACGTCCTCGGTCCACAGCGCCAGGTCGCCGTCGTCGCGTTCGACCAGCGCCAGCAGCTTCGGCGCGGTCACCCCCGAGCCCGCCCACAGCTCCGGCAGGCCGTCGGCGTAGACGTCGGCCTCCCTGCGCCAGTAGTTCCAGTGGCGCGGGTCGTCGGAGTGCCCCCACCCCTCGCCGCCCTCCTTCCGGCGGGTCAGCACCTTGAGCACCGCCGACCTCTGCCCCCTGCGCACCCGCCAGATGCCGCCGGTCACCGCGTTCAGCGGGTTGTGCGTGAGCGGCTCGACGACGGCGTCGCCGCCGCCGCCGAGCACGCGCGCGATCTCCTCTTCCACCCACGCAAGGGTAGCCAGGACGGCGCCGCCGCCGTCCTACCTCCGTGCGACCTTCCAGGCCCTGGTGACGGTCTGGTCGATCGAGTTGCCGGCGGCGTCGGTGGCCTGCACCCGCAGGGTCACGAACGCGCCGTCGCGCGGCGCCCTGGCCTCGTACCCGGCCGTCGCGCCGCCGCGGACCTTGCGGCTGCCGAGGTCGGTCCACGTGGCCCCGTCGTCACCGCTGACCCAGGCGCGCACGGTGAACCTGCCCAATCCGCCGCCGTATCCGGGCTGGTGGCCGGGCAGGAGCCTGATCGGGTACTCAGCCCCGGCCCGGACCGTGTTGTCCGAATCCAGCCCCACGTCGTAGCGCACGTCGACCATGGGCAGGACCTCGCCCTCCTCGTCCTCGTCCGAGCCCTGGCCGTCGAGCCGGGCGGCGAACTCCCAGGCCGTGCGGCTCGACGTCGACAGCGGCCTGATCGACTGCGTCGTCTCGAGCTCTATCCGGTACCGGCCGGGCGTCGGCGTCTCCAGCGTGCAACTGCTGATGTACGGCCTCTCACAGAGCACGTTGCCGTCCTTCAGGAACCGGATGTTCGACTGCGCCTGCTGAGGCAGGTAGTGGTACCCGTTGCCGATGCGGAGCGTGTAAAGGTTGAACGAGAGGTAGCCGTACCCCCATTGCGGGTACGCCTGCGCGGTCAGGCTCGGCCCGGTGCCCGTGGGCCCGGGCGCGATCGGCGCGGAGAAGTAGTCCTCGGTGACCCGGTCACCGGCCGCGTACTCGCGCCTGCCCTGCTCGTAGAGTCCGCTCGTCAGGCTGACGAACTGCCGGCGCAGGCCCGGCGAGACGTACTCGGTGCGGGTGAACGGGGCGGCGACCTTGGTGACCGCCTTGATCAGGTGGTTGGGCGCGATGCCGTCGACGCGGTAGACCGTGCCGGGGACGTCCGCGCGGTACCGGGCCGTGATGGTGGCCAGGTCCTTCGGCCCCGTCTCGAAGACGGTGTCCGCCGGCATCTTGTCCTTGACGATGTAGGACAGGTCGTACAGGAAGGGAGAGACCGGGTCACCGCCGGTCTCCACGGTGGTCCGGCCCCTGGCGGCGGCCGCGCCCAGCCGTTCGCCGTCCTCGTGGGTGAGCACCGCCACCGGCACGGTGGTCGGCTTCTCCACGGCGCGGCGGGCCGGCCCCGCGTCGGCCACGGCGACCAGCACCCCTGCCGCGCCCGCCGCCGCGGCGTCGGCCGCCACCTGGTCGAGCGGCGTCGTCGCGCCCCATTCGTCGATGGCGAGGGTCTCGTCGACCAGCGCCAGCCTGCCCCGGACGCCTGCCGCGGCCAGCTCAGCCGGGCTGCCCTTGCCCGCGGCCACCACCTGGTACGCCCCGGGCGACCGGAACGTGGCCGTGCAGCGCGGGACGGCGGCGCAGACGTTGGAGAACTCCAGCGGGTAGGCGGGGCTCAGCTTGGGCGCCCGCGGGCCGGTGACCTTCATGGTCAGGGCGGGAGCGACCAGTTGCGTGCCGAAGCCCATCATGAAGGTGCCAGTGACGGCCGTGGTCGTGCCGGGCAGCACGTAGACCTCGGCCGGGCCGGTGTTGCCGTGGAAGGTCTGTCCGATCACGCCGATGTCGTGGCCGGGCGTTCCGACGCGCCGGTCCCAGCGCACGCCCATCCGGTCGACCGCCTCCGCCGGCCGCCGGGTGGGGTATTCCACTCGCCGGGCCTTCCGCGCGTCGAAGACCAGCTCCCGGGGCTGGTCCATGACCAGCTCCGGCTCGCCGGCGATGGTCTCCGACAGCTTCGAGTACGGTTCCTCCGTGGTCCAGTCCGAGATGTTGGTCATCAGGGCGTACCGGCGGCCGCGTACCAGCATCGGGTCGTAGCCGAGCCCCATGAAGTACGCCGAGCCGCGGTCGTACAGGCCGAGCCACTCCTGGCCGGTCTGCAGGTCCATCAGGTTCAGCAGCGAGCAGCACGTGGTGTGCGCCGGTGCGCCGGCGCGGTCGATGCCGCGGACCTTCAGCCGGACCCGCTCGCCGTCCTTGGTCCAGCCCAGCGTGGTCCGCGCTGCCGTGTCACCGTGCCGCGCCTCGAGGAAGCCGTA
Source organism: Nonomuraea sp. NPDC005650 (assembly GCF_040605375.1). Classification (NCBI taxonomy): domain Bacteria; kingdom Bacillati; phylum Actinomycetota; class Actinomycetes; order Streptosporangiales; family Streptosporangiaceae; genus Nonomuraea; species Nonomuraea sp. NPDC005650. The sequence goes on along the minus strand of NZ_JBEXCR010000021.1, from coordinate 141,514 downwards.
GTACGCCCCGAGTCCGAGCGCCGCCGGGTCGACCGTGACGGTCACCGTGGCGGTGCCGCCGGCCGGCACGTCCACCGCCGACGGGGTCACCGTGACCGCCGCGCCGGGCTCGAACGGGGTCGCCTTGGCCATCCTCTCGTCCATCCTGGACAGCGTGAGACCGAGGGTGGCGCGCACCGCCTCGGCGCCGGTGTTGCGCAGGGTCACGGTCCCGGTGGCCGTCGCGTACGGCGGCCTGATCATGCCCAGGTTCAGGGTGCCGGTCGCCGTCAGGCCGCCTGCCACGGCCTGGGCCAGGTCCATCATGCCGCCGCCCTCCCGGGTCACCTCGCCCTCCTTGGCCGGGTTCGCCGTGCTGACCAGCGCGTCGCGGATCCGGCCGCGGCTCCAGTCCGGGTGCTGCTGCGCCAGCAGCGCGGCGCCGCCGGCCACGTGCGGCGCGGCCATCGAGGTGCCCGACAGCGACTGGTACCGGTCGTTACCGACGTTGCCTCCGAGCTTCGAGCCGGCCGCCCTGGCGGCGGCGATCGCCGCCCCCGGCGCGGTGATCTCCGGTTTCACCGCGTTGTCGCCCAGCCGCGGGCCCCAGCTGGAGAACCAGCTGCGCTCGTAGGGGGCGGTCTTGTCCACGCTGCCCACGGTCAGCGCCTGGTCCGCGCTGCCCGGGCTGCCGATCCAGTACGGCGAGTCGGTGTCGCCGTCGTTGCCCGCCGAGACGACGAACAACGCGCCGGTGGCCTCCGAGATCCGGTTGACCGCCTGCGACAGCGGGTCGGTCCCGTCGGTCGCGATGCCGCCCAGGCTCATGTTGATCACCTTGGCGCCCTGGTTGGCGGCCCACTCCATCCCGGCGATGATGTCGGAGTCGGCCCCGGACCCTGTGGCGTCGAGCGCCTTGGCGACCACCAGCTCGGCGTCCGGCGCGACGCCCCGGTACCTGCCGTCGGACGCCGCGCCGGACCCCGCCGCGATCGAGGCGACGTGGGTGCCGTGCCCGTTGTCGTCCGCCGCGGAGGAGGTGCCGGGCACGAAGCTCTGCGACGCGGCGATGCGGCCGGCGAAGTCCGCGTGGTCCCGGTCGATGCCGGTGTCCACCACCCCGATCTTCACGCCCCTGCCGGTCAGCCCCGCCGACCAGGCGGCGGGCGCGCCGACCGCGGGCACGCTCACGTCCAGCGACGCCTTCACCCGGCCGTCCAGCCAGATCTTCTGCGTGTCCGCGCCCTTGAGCGCCGCCCACGCGTCGGTCGTCCTGCTCTTGTCGACCGCCAGCGCCTGGCCTTTGACGCTGGTCAGCGCCCGCTTGCGGGACGTGCCCCGCGGCGCGGTGGGCAGCGCGGCCCGCGCCTGCGCGCCCGCGTAGGTGGCGATGACGGGCAGTTGCCCGGTGTGCGCGTCGTCGTAGCCGTACTCGGCGAGCCTCGTCAGGTTGAACAGCTCGCGGTCCAGCCTGCCCGCGGCGATCTGGCGGAGCGTCTCGCCGGTCAGCGCGTAGAGACCGCCGCTCAGCTGCTGGAAGGTGATGTCGCCCAGGGGGGCGACATCCTTGACGACCTCACCTATCGCGCCGCCGTCGGCGGCGGTCCGCAACCGGACCACGTCGCCGGTCAGCAGGGTGAAGGTCTTGTCCGCCGGCGGCTCGGCCGCGGCCGGACTCGCGGGGGGCGACGGTGGCGGGGAGGCGGGGGGTACGGCCGCGGCGGGTCCGGCGACCGCGACCATCAACACGCCCGCTAACGCCGCGGGCGCGCCGGAACGGAGAACGCGCATGGAAACCCTTTCGTGCTTTGCGTGATCCACGGTCAGGACTGGTTCTCTCGGCAGCTCACAGCGGCACCCACCCGTCCTCGTCCGGTTCGGCGGGCACAGCGGCCTCGGGCTCCTCCGACGGCGGCGCGTCCCGATCGCGTTCGCGTTCGGCCGGCCCGATCTCGTCGTCCGGCGCCGGTGATCTGCTCTCTTCCACACGGACACGATGCGAGAGCGGGCGAACAGCTAGCTATTGGGGAATCCCCCATCTTTGCCCGCCGTGTCCCCCAGCAGGCGCTCCAGCTCAGTGCGTGAGCGGGCCGAGAGCTTGCGCATCACCGCGGCGAGGTGCTTCTCCACCGTCTTGGCCGAGACGAACAGCGCCTGCGCGATCTCCTTGTTGGTCCGCCCGCGGGCGGCCAGCTCCGCCACCTGACGCTCGCGGGGGGACAGCTCCGCGCCGTAACCCTGGCGGCCACCGCGATGGCGGGCCGGGAGCGCGACCCCGTGCAACCGGGCGACGCCGGCCGCCCGGCCGTGGTCCCAGGACGCGCCGAGCCGCTCGTAGACGGCCACGGCGTCGCGCAGCACCGCGCCGCCGCGCGGGTCGTCTCCGTCGAGCAGCAGGCCGGCCGCGCGTTCGCTCGCCCGCGCCGCCTCGTACGGGGCGGAGGCGTTCCGGTACTTCTCGGCCGCCGCCAGGAAGTCGCCGGCGCGGCCGTCCAGCACGCCCCGGGCATAGCACAGGGCTGCGGCGGCGAGCGGCGCGTCCAGGTGCCGGAGCTCCCGCTCCACCCGCTCGGCGAACCGCCGCGCCTCATCGTGCTCGCCGGCCGCCGCCCACACCTCGACCGCCGACGGCAGCGCCGCGCCGGCCGAGGGCCAGCAGCCCCACTTGCCGAGCTCGCGCAGCAGCAGTCGGACGCAGTGCAGCGCGCCCCGCGCGTCCCCGCGGGCCAGCCGGGCGCGGGCCCATCCCCCGGCCGCCGCCGGCACGACCTCGTACGCCCCGATCTCCACCGCCAGCTCGGTGACCCGCCGCAGCCGCTCCTCCGCCCGGTCCACCGCCCCGTGCGCCAGATCGAGGCTGCCGCCTGCCAGCTCGACGTCCATGCGGCTCGGCGCGTAGTGGGCGACGTCGGCGAGGAGGCCGTCGACCTCCTCGCGCAATCCGGTCCAGCTGCCGCGGCAGTACCGCAGCAGGGCGAGCCCGCTGCGGAGCATGACCTCGAGCCGCCGGTTCTGCTGCACGGCCGAGGCGCGCAGCCCGCTGGTGAGCATGGATTCGGCCATGTCGAAATGGCCCGCGTAACAGGCGGAGATGCCGACCGAATAGTGGGCGTTCGCCTCGCGACGCTGCTGCGGGGAACCGCCGGTGATCTTCAGCATGCGATCGGCCGCGCCCCGCCACGACGGATCCCCGATGTCCAGGAAGACGGAGCCGGCCTTGCCCAGCACGAACACCTCGAGCAGCCGGTCGTCGACCTCGTCGACCAGTTCGAGCGCGCGGCTCAGCCACCGCACGTTCTCCCGGATCGGCTCGTTCGGGCCAGGCGTGACGCCCAGGCCCACCAGCGCCCACGCCCGCAGGTCCGGGCGGTCCTGGAGATCGCCGATCGCGGCCATGAACAGCTCCCGCTGCCGGGCCGGGTCCTGTCCCGCCTGGCCGAGTGCGACGGCCACCAGGAACCGCAGCTCTCCGCGTACCGGCCCGGTCAGGTCGTCGTCCAGGACGCGGTCCAGCAACTCGATGACCTCCCGCGCGCCCAGCGTGTCCAGTGCGGCCCACCCGAGCTTGACCGCGGCCAGGCCGCGCCGCTCGCCCGTCATCGGCGCGTGCCGCACGACGTCGGCGAGCAGGCGGACGGCCTCGTCCTCGTGCCCCAGCGCGACGGCCTGCCCGGCCGCCTTTTCCGCGGCCTCGGCCCACTCGGCGAGCCGGTCCGCGTGCTTGAGGTGATGGGCCACCTGGCCGAGAGGGACGGGGTCGAGGGCCCGCAACGCGTCGGCCGCCCGGCCGTGCAGCTCGCGCCGCCGGGGACCGCTCAGCGTCTCGTAGACCGCCTGCGCCGCCAGCACATGGCGGAACCCGAGGGCCGGGCCGTCCTCGACCAGCAGGCCGGAGCCGATGGCCTCCTCCAGCCCCTCGATCCCGCCCGGGTCCCCGGCGGCGGACAGCAGGACCGCCAGCGTGACCGGGGTCTGCAGCACGGCCGCCGCCTCGGCCAGCCGGTGAGCGCCGACCGGCAGCCGGGCGATCCGTTCCAGCGTGGAGTCCCGGACCCTCCGGGGGACCTCCAGCTCCTCCAGCACCCTGCGGGTCCAGCGGTCGCCGCGGCGTACCAGCGAACCGCGCTCACGCACCAGGGCCAGCACCTCCTCCACCGCGAACGGCAGCCCGGCGGTGCGCTCCCACAGGTAGCGGGCGAACTCGTCCGACACCCGCTCGGTGTCCAGGATCACGGTCGCCAGGGCGCCCGTCTCGTCCTGGTCCAGCGGCGCCAGCACGAGATGGGCCTGGCTCGTGCCGGGCAGCAACCTGACCGTCGACGCCCGCACCGCCGCGCTGACCTCCTCACCCCGGTACGTGAGCACCACCGTCAGCCCGGGCGGCTGATCGCCCAGCAGATAGGCCACGAAATCGGTGGTCTGCTCCTCCGCCCAGTGCAGGTCCTCCAGCACCAGCACCGCCGGCGAAGCCGCCACCAGCACATCCGTCAGGCCCCGGAAAACCCGGTGCCGCTCGGCCATCCGATCGTCCAGCGGATCGGGCGCGGCCGGCAGCACCTCCGCCAGCTCCGGCAGCAACGGGCGCAACGCTCCGGCCACTCCGCTGAGGCGCAACCCCCGCAGCCCGTCCCCGATGCCGCGCACCGCCTCGATCACCGGGCCCAGCGGAAACGACTCGCGCAACCGGTGGCACCGGCCCAGCAGCACCCGGCGGCCGGCGACCTCGGGCCGGCCGAGCAGCTCCGACACCAGCCTGGTCTTGCCGACCCCCGCCTCGCCCTCGACCGACACCACCGCCGGCGGGCCGGCCACCGCCGCCACCAGCGTCGCCAGCTCCTCGACGCGCCCGACCAGCGCCGGCGACACGACCCGCTTCCCGGCAGCGCTCCGCGCCGCCCTCACCGGCGGGCGATCCGACGAGTCATGCGGCGGTGTCATCCTCACACCCCCACAAAACCCGCCCAGCGATCATTCCAGGTGAATTTCCGATGAACATGGGCTACCGATGCGCCCTCTTGAGCACAGCCACGGTCCGTGACGGTGTGTGATGATCCGCGGCAAAGGGTAGCCCAAGGAATATGCTGCGCATCGGCACATGGAGGTCTGCCGGGTCGCGCGACGTGGTGGTCTGCGGCTGGCGCGACGGCGGTCCCGAGCCCCTCGAAACGGGCATCAAGCTCATCTACGGGGCGGGCGGCCCGATGCCGGACTTTCCCGGGCTGCGCGTGGGCAGCCTCGTGGCGAGGTGCGCGGAGGAGATCGCCGAGGCCCTGTTCCAGGGGGTGGACGTGGTGGCCACCGCGCCGGACTGCTGTCCGGCGGCGCCGGTGGTGGCGGCGGGCAGGTGGCACTACGGCTGGACCGAGGGCGACCTGGGCGCGCTGGCCGGGGCGACCGTGGCGGGCCTGGTCATGGCCGCGCAGCCGGGGCCGTGCGCGGTGGAGATCCGCCGCGACGGCCGCAGCTCGCTCGACGGCGACATGCGCGCGGAGGCCGTACGCGCCTGCCTGGCCGCCCGCTACCGCACCCCGGAGCTCACGATCCCCCTGGAGTCGGTACGCCTCAGCCAGGAGGCCCCCAGCAGGCTCCTCATCACGCCCCGTTAGCCGGTCTGTGATCCTGGAGCCGGCACACCGCGGGATTGCGCGGCGCTGCCCCCGGGAACGGCCGGTCGTGGGGTTCTACTACGTAGTGGAGAGAACGTGAAGATCACTGGAGTTGAGCTGCGGCGGATCGCGATGCCGCTGGTGGCGCCGTTCCGCACGTCGTTCGGCACGGAGACGGCCCGCGACGTCCTGCTGGTCAGGGTGGTGACGCCGGACGCCGAGGGGTGGGGCGAGTGCGTGGCCATGGGCGAGCCCCTCTACTCCTCCGAGTACACCGACGGCGCGGCCGAGGTGATCCGCCGCTTCCTGCTGCCCGCGCTGCCGAAGAGCCTGGACGTGCACGACGTCGGCCGCGCGCTGGAGCCGATCAAGGGCCACCGCATGGCGAAGGCGGCTCTGGAGACGGCGGTGCTGGACGCGCAGCTGAGAACGGCGGGCGAGTCGTTCGCCCGCTTCCTCGGCGCCTCCCGTACGCGGGTGCCGTGCGGGGTGTCGGTCGGCATCATGGACTCGATCCCGCAGCTGCTCGACGCCGTCGGGGGCTACCTCGACGAGGGGTACGTCCGCATCAAGCTCAAGATCGAGCCCGGCTGGGACGTCGAGCCGGTCCGGGCGGTGCGCGAGCGGTTCGGCGACGACCTGCTCCTCCAGGTGGACGCGAACGCCGCCTACTCGCTGAGCGACGCCCGTCGTCTGGCCCGGCTCGACGCGTTCGACCTGCTGCTGATCGAGCAGCCGCTGGCCAACGACGACCTCGTGCAGCACGCCCGGCTGGCCAAGCAGCTCACGACACCGATCTGCCTGGACGAGTCGATCGAGTCGGCCGAACACGCGGCCGCCGCCATCGCGCTCGGCTCGTGCTCCATCGTCAACATCAAGCCCGGCCGGATCGGCGGCTACCTGGAGGCCCGGCGCATCCACGACCTGTGCCGGGCGAACGGGATCGCCGTGTGGTGCGGCGGCATGCTGGAGACCGGCCTCGGCCGGGCGGCGAACGTGGCCCTGGCCGCCCTGCCGGGCTTCACCCTGCCCGGCGACACGTCGGGGTCGCGGCGCTACTACTCCACCGACATCACCGAGCCGTTCGAGCTGTCCGACGGCCACCTGGAGGTTCCGGCGGGGCCGGGGCTGGGGGTGAACCCGATCCCGGAGGTGCTCGAGGAGGTGACCACGAGCACGGAGTGGATCACGCTCTGAGCTCGGGCAGGTGGTTCCTCAACCACGGTGAGGATCACACTCTGGTCCCAGGCCAGAGCTCGGGCAGGTGGTTCCGCACGCGGTTCCCCCACATGGGGGAGGCCCGCGGACGCGGTGGCCGCGACGATCGGAAGTCGCCAAGCGAACAACCACCTGTTTGACCGGAGGCCCCCGTATGACCACCCTCGGCGAAGCACCGCAGATCGGACGGCTGCGCGTCATCCTGGCGAAGCTGCACGGGCGGACGGCGGCGGGCGTGCCCCGCTGGGCCGTGTGGGCCGCCTACGCCACCACCCTGATCCCGCTGCCCTCCGGCATCTGGCGGATCGCGGCCCTCATCTTCGGCGCGCCGCTGCTGGAGTTCGGTTCGGCGCCCCCGCCCGGCCACGGGCCGATGCTGATCGACGGCCGGTGGTGGTACATCGTCGCGCTCAGCGTGGTCAGCGAGGCGGCGGCGCTCCTCACCGTCGGGCTGGTCGCCCAGTGGGGTGAGGTGTGGCCGCGCCGGATCCCCGGTCTGGGCGGCCGCCGGGTGCCGATCCTGGCGGCCGTCGTACCCGCCGGCCTGGGGGCGGCGGTGCTGCTGGTCTTCCCGTTCGCGTTGGTCATGCTCGCCTCCGGCCGGATGATCAACGGGAACCCCTCCGGTCTGATCGTGCACGGCTGGCAGGCGGTCGTCTTCTGGGTGACGTACGCGCCGCTGGCCGCGTGGGGGCCGCTGCTCGGCCTCTTGACCGTGCACTACTTCAACCGGCGCCGTACCACCCGGTCCGGCGGCGGCGACTCCGGCGAGACCGAGGCCGCCCGGTCCGACACCTCCGACTCCCGCGAGACCCGGGCCACCCGGGCGGGATGACAGGGTGAGGGGCGAGCGGCGCCCTGTCGTAGGGCCGCCAGAAGCATGGTGCGGTCTGAAACCTGCCGGTATCCACCCCTCCGTCGTTGCTTGGCTGGTGCCCTGCCCAAGGTCCCCAACCAACCGAACGGAACCATGTCCACGCTCACCCAAGCCCGGCCGCGCTCACCGCTCGTCAGCCGGCTGGCGGTCGCCTCGCTCACGCTGGGCATCTTCGCCATCGTCACCAGCGAGATCCTGCCCATCGGCCTGCTGCCCGACATCGGCGCCGATTTCGGCATCTCCGACGGCACCACCGGGCTGACCATGACCCTGCCCGGCATCGTCGCCGCCGTCGCCGCGCCCGCCGTCACGCTGGCCACCGCCCGCCTGGACCGCCGGGTGATGCTGTGCGTGCTCATGGCGGTGCTCGCGGTCGCCGACGTGCTGGCGGCGGTGGCGACCTCGTACTGGATCATGCTGCTCTCCAGGGTGCTGGTCGGCCTCACGATCGGCGGATTCTGGTCGATCGGCGCCGGGCTGGCCGCCCGCCTCGTGCCGCCCCGCTCGGTCGGCGCCGCCACAGCGCTGATCTTCTCCGCCGTCCCCCTGGGCTCCGTGCTCGGCGTGCCGGCCGGCACCTTCATCGGTCACCTCGCCGGCTGGCGAACCGCCTTCCTCGCCCTGGCCGCGCTGTCGCTCCTCGTGCTGGTCGCCCTGCTGATGCTGCTGCCGCCGCTGCCCGCCCAGCAGGTCACCAGCGGCCGCGTCCTGCTCGGCCTCCTGCGCGAACGCGGCACCAGGATCGCCCTGCTGGCCACGTTCCTCGTCGTCCTGGCGCACTTCGGCACCTACACCTACGTCACCCCCTTCCTCCAGCACGTCACCCACCTGGACCCCGCCGCCGTCAGCGCCACGCTCCTGGCGTACGGCATCGCGGGGACGGCAGGGAACTTCCTCGCGAGCAAGGCGGTCGCGACCGCCCCGCGAGCGGCCTTCATGGCCTGCGGCGGCCTGATCGCCCTCACCACGCTGGCACTGCCCGCAGCCGGCACCACCACCGCCGGCGCCGTCGCGCTGGTGGTCCTGTGGGGCCTGGCGTACGGGGGCGTGCCGGTCTGCTCCCAAGCCTGGTTCATGAACGCCGCCCCCCGAACGCCGGAGGCCGCCACGGTCGTCTTCACCTCCTCCTTCCAGGCGACGTTCGCCCTCGGCGCGCTCGTCGGCGGCCGGGTCGTCGACGCCTTCTCGGTCTCCACGGCGATGATCTGCGGCGGGCTGACCGCCCTCCTCATGGTGGCCTCCCTGTGGTCGCTCACCAGACCCCGCTGACCCTGCTCGGCTCTTTCCTCCCCAGGGCTCAGCAGACGGGGACGGCCTCGTGCACGGTGCCACCACCGGCCGAGGCCGCCACAGCGCGCCGCTATGCGCTGATCCGCCCGAGGAGATGCCGGCTGAAGAAGCGCTCCGAACTCTCCAGCTCGAACGCGGGAACGTCCACGTGCGGGCCGGGGTTGGCGTGCAGCGTCTTCTCCTTGGAGGCGAAGGCGTCGAACAGCGCCAGCCCCGAGTCACGCGGCACCAGCTCGTCGTCCCACTGCAGGAGGAACTCGACCGGGACGGTGATCCGAGCCGCCGCCTCGCCCAGCGTCTCGTGCCCGGCGAGGCCGAAGACGGCGGCGTTGATCCTCGGCTCGGCCGCGACGAACGGCACGCCGACCGCGCTGCCCAGCGAAACCCCCCAGAATCCCACGGGCCCGCCCGCGCCGACGCCGTCGAGTTCCTGGAGGGCGTCGAGGGTGGCCCGCCACTCGGGAACCGCCTGCGCGCCGCGTTCGGCATTGAAGCGGACGATCAGCGGACCGATCTCTTCGCCCGCCGCCCTCCGTTCCCTGAGGTCGGCCGCGAACCGCTCGTCACGTTCGGTCCTGGGCCGGTCGCCGTGCCCGGGCGCGTCGATGGCCGCCACCGCGAAACCGCACTCCGTCACATAGCGGTGGGCACGGGCCACCAGGCCCGGCGCCGTCTTGTGCTGGCCACCGCCATGGCCCAGCAGTACGAGAGGACGGCCCCCGTCGGCGTCGGCGGGCGACCAGAGGACGCCGGGGAGGTCCGGGAGCATGAAGAGACGTTCGGAGACACCGTTCGAGGTCGTCTCTGAAATGAAACGCATAGGTTCGTTGCCTTTCGGGATGCCTTACGGGCGCTCCCGCGGCCACCTATGTCAGACGAACCGCACGTTCACGAGGGAGTTGAGCACCCGGCCTGCTACAGCGTTAACGGGTCTCACCTCCTCAAGTCGGTACATGCACGGCGACCCTACCACCGACCAAGCGCGGCCTTGGAGTGTCGTCACCCGAGTGATGATCTGGATGCTGCCGCGAGGTTGATCACTCGCCGTTGGGCAGCGCCGAGGGGTGGCGGGAGCTGATGGGGCCACTGGCGATCGTCGTCAGGGTGAACAAGCTTCCCAGAGGCGAATACGGCATACTCCGGCCTCCACCCGTAACAGTAGTCCGGGTCATCGGCGAACGGCAGCGCCAAGGACCGGACACACAGGCACGGCCACTCTTCGACGTTCATGCCGAGGTAGGTGCCCCATGTCTCAAGCTCATGTGTACGGCCGTCCCGCTGCTCATGCGGCACGGCGCCCTCCCTGTATGCCTTCCAGTCGATCGCCCGCCACCGCACGCATTCGGCGCCGGTCACCGGGTCGATCATGACGCGAGAGGGAATCGGCGAGCAGGTTGCGCAACCGGTGAACCAGGTGGTCTGGGGCCCCCAACGGTTGCCGGCCACGTAGTGACTGCCGTTCGAGTACCCGGCGATCATGCGCCTCGGTTCATGGGCGACGAGCTGCGCGAAGCCTGTCTCATCAAGCCGCATCAGCAGGAAATCAAGCAACTCCTCCACGAAACGGTCATAGCGGCCCACTCTCCGATCGTCCCATGAAGCGCATCGCCGCTGGGATGATCCTGTGGTTAGCCGGGTGCTCCGACTGCCCCGCAGCGGCGCGCCAGGGCAGTGGCCGAAGATCTGGTTCAACCGAACCGATCACGGCTGCGATACGTCCAGATGGACATGACGATGCGTATGCTCGCGGTGCTCTCCCTGGTGGCCGCTCTGCTGATGGTTTCCGCGGGTACGGTGGACGCCCGCTCGGGCTGCTCATGTGCGATGCGTACACCACAGCAGCACGTCAACGACGCGACGGCCGCGTTCTCCGCTACCGTCACGAACGTCCAGGTGAACGAACCGATGCTCAACGGCGGCAGCGTCACCGCCACGCTCCGCACCGACCACGTCTACAAGGGCGAACTCGGCGCCGAGGTCGAGGTGTTCACCAAGGCGCAGGGGCCGGCCTGCGGATACGAGTTCGTGAAGGGCGCCCGCCACCTGGTGTTCGCCAAGGCCCGCGGCTCGGGACTGGCCACGACGTCGTGCTCGGGCAACAGGCTCCTGCCTCCCGGCGACCAGCCGTTGCGGCCCTCCGACCAGACCCAGGGCATGGAGCCGCTCACTCCCGAGCTGATCAAGGCGCTGGGAACGCCTACCCGCGTCAGCTCCGAACACGCACCCGCCTTCGACTGGACCGGCCCAATGGCGATCGCCCTGTTGATCGGGGCGGTCGCGCTGGCGGCGATCGTCTGGACACGACGGAGGGCTCGGTCGCGCTGACCTGCGATCAGCGAGCGTGCGATCTCTTCGGAGGACTTCGGCCTGGCATGCCGCCTTTCATGACCAGTTTCTCGGCGAATTGGCGTGCGGTGGCATGCCCTGCGGTTGCCTTGGTCGCGCAGGGGGCTCGGGTCTTGTGGTTGTCTGAGGAAAATGTTGGGAGGCCCTGTCCATTTGGCGGGAGTCCGTTCGTGGTGAGGGTGTGCGGCGGGCCTGCCGTACTCTGACCTGACCCATGGGGGGAACACCGTGAAGTACATGATGCTGATCAACGCCGCCACCGCCGACCAGGGCGACCAGTGCACCGTCGAGGACTGGATGGCCTATGACAAGGCCGTGCGTGAGGCGGGTGTCTGGGTGTCCGGCGAGTCGCTGGCCGATCTGGTGACCGCCACGACCGTGCGCGTCGACCGGGACGGCGTCCGGACCGTGACCGACGGGCCGTACGCCGAGACTCGGGAGGTTCTGGGCGGGTTCTACGTGATCGACGTACCGGACCTCGACGTGGCGCTCGACTGGGCCGCCCGCTGCCCGGGCTCGCGCGGCGGCGGGTCGGTGGTCGTACGTCCGATCGCCGACTTCGGCGCCTGAGAAGCTCGACGTGCCTGAGGTGTCTGAGGTGCCTCGTGCTTGAGGTGCCTGAGGTACGTGAGGTGCGTCGTGCCTGAGGTGCCAAAGTTGCCCATGATGTCTGAGGTGTGGCGAAGTGCGTGAGGTCGAGGCGGTCTTCCGGGAGGAGCGCGGCCGGCTGCTGGCCGCGCTCGTGCGCCGGTTCGGCGATCTCGACCTCGCCGAGGAGGTGACCTCGGACGCCATCGAGGCGGCGTTGACGCACTGGCCGGTCGAGGGCGTGCCGCCCAAGCCGGGCGCGTGGCTGATGACGACGGCGCGGCGCAAGGCGGTCGACCGGCTCAGGCGCGACCAGGCGTTCGCCGCGCGGCTGGCCATCCTGCAGGTGGAGGCGGAGCGGGCAGCACACGCCCCGCCGGCCGACGCGGACGGCGAGCTGCCGGACGAGCGGCTGCAGCTCTTCTTCACCTGCGCCCACCCCGCGCTGCCCACCGAGGACCGTGGCGCGTTGACATTGCGCTGCCTGGCGGGGCTGACCACGCCGGAGGTGGCGCGGGCCTTCCTGGTGCCGGTGCAGACGATGGCCAAGCGGATCGTCCGGGCGAAGAAGAAGATCCGCGAGGCCCGCATCCCGTTCCGCGTGCCCGGCGCGGACGAGCTGCCCGAGCGCCTGCCCGGTGTGCTCCAGGTGATCTACTCGATCTTCACCGAGGGGTACGCGGCCAGCTCCGGGCCCGACCTGCAGCGCCTGGACCTGGCCGAGGAGGCGATCCGGCTGGCGCGGATCCTGCGCCGGCTGCTGCCCTCCGAGCGGGAGGTCGCCGGGCTGCTGGCGTTGATGCTGCTGGTCCACGCGCGCCGCGACGCCCGTACCGGTCCCGGCGGCGAGCCGGTGCTGCTGGACGAGCAGGACCGCGCCCGCTGGGACCGGGACCTGATCGAGGAGGGCTCGGCCCTGGTGGTGACCGCGCTGAGCGGCGGCCCGCCCGGCGTGTACGGCGTGCAGGCCGCCATCGCCGCCCTCCACGACGAGGCGGCGGACCTGGCCACGACCGACTGGCCGCAGGTCGTGGCCCTGTACGACGTGCTGCTCGCGCTCGACCCGTCCCCGGTGGTCGCGCTGAACCGGGCGGCGGCCGTGGCCATGCGCGACGGACCCGAGGCGGGCCTGGCGCTGCTGGACGAGTTGTCCGGCGAGCCGCGGCTGCGCGACTACCACCCCTACCTGGTGGCGCGCGCCGACCTGCTGCACCGCCTCGGCCGCCTCCCCGAGGCCGCCGCGGCCTATCGCGCGGCTCTCGACACGGCCGGGAGCGAGCCCGAACGCGTCCACCTCCGACGCCGCCTGGCCACCGTCGAGGGGTCCTGAGGAAATGTCGCGGGCCCGCTGCCCAGACCACGAAACTCCACGGTCACGGACCTGCCCACGTGTGCCTACACCCGCGGCGTGCGTCGGGCCGCCCGTCCCGGCGGGGTGGGAGCAGCCCCGCCGATCACCGGGCCGACCCTGATCGGCGGGTACGGCATGGCATTGATCGGCGGCGGCTGACCCGCTGGATGAGCTGCCGCGAGCTGGGGAAACTCCTGCGCCGCTGTATCCTTCCGCCCTCTCGGCAAGACATCGGCCCGACCACTGTCCTGTCTCCGCATCGGCCTCCGAATGGCCCGAAAGGCGTGCGGGCCCGGGGTGGGCGTCAGATGGCCCACCGCCTCGTCGGTCAACGGGCGGGTACGCGAAGGCGCGGGGGGTGCGCCGTCAGGCGCCTTGATAAGGGCGCCTGAGCCTCTTGGCGCGAAGCGCCGCCATGGCGAAGACCTTTGGCTCGGGGTGGGCTCCAACGGCCGACCACCCAGATGGGCAACGGGAGGGTGGCGTCGGCCCCCCGGGAATATTCGGTTGCGGTTGTGTGCTGACGATCGCACTATGGTTCGCATGTTCCTGCACGCTCTCCTTGTGACGCCCGCGGTGCCGGGCGTGCTTGAGCGTGCCTGCGACGGCCTGGAGCGTTGACCTCTTCCCGTGAGTCCTGAGGTGACCCGGCGGGGGGAGGTTGTCGGCCCCGAGCACGGGTCACACGGAAACCAGGTCTCAAGGAAGGAACCATGGCCAAGCAGGCCTACGTACGGAACAAGCCGCATCTCAACATCGGCACGATGGGGCACGTCGACCACGGCAAGACCACGCTGACCGCCGCCATCACGAAGGTGCTGGCGGAGCGCGGGCAGGCCACGTACACGCCGTTCGAGCGGATCGACCGCACGCCCGAGGAGGCGCAGCGGGGCATCACGATCAACATCTCGCACGTCGAGTACGAGACCGACACCCGCCACTACGCGCACGTGGACATGCCCGGGCACGCCGACTACGTGAAGAACATGATCACGGGCGCGGCGCAGCTCGACGGCGCGATCCTGGTCGTGTCCGCGCACGACGGGATCATGCCGCAGACCAGGGAGCACGTGCTGCTCGCCAAGCGGGTAGGCGTCGAGCACCTGGTCGTGGCCGTCAACAAGGCCGACGGCGCGGACCCGGAGCTGACCGACCTGGTCGAGCTGGAGCTGCAGGAGCTGCTGGCCGAGCACGGCTACGACGGCGTCCCGATGGTGCGGGTGTCCGGGCTGCGGGCGCTGGAGGGCGACCCGGTCTGGACCGCGTCGATCGAGGCGCTGCTGCGGGCGGTGGACGAGCACATCCCCGTGCCGGTGCGGTACGTGGACGCGCCGTTCCTCATGCCGGTCGAGAACGTGCTCACGGTCACCGGCCGGGGCACGGTCGTCACCGGGGCCATCGAGCGCGGCACCGTCCGGGTCGGTGACACGGTGGAGGCGGTCGGGTTCGGTGACGGGTTCGGCGCCGTCGTCACGGGCGTGGAGACGTTCGGCAAGACGATGGAGCGGGGCGAGGCCGGCGACAACGCGGCCGTGCTGCTGCGCGGGGTCCGCCGCGAGCAGGTACGGCGCGGCATGGTGCTGGCGGCGCCCGGCAGCCAGCGGGCCCACCGGTCCTTCACCGCCCGCGTGTACCTCCTGACCGCGGAGGAGGGCGGGCGGCGCAGGCCGATCGCGTCCGGCTACCGGCCGCAGTTCTACCTGCGGACGACGGACGTGCCCGGGGAGATGACGCTGCTGTCGTCCCCCACCGCCCAGCCCGGCACCGACGACGCTCAGTCCGGCGCCGCCCTCACCGCTCGGCCGGGTGACACGGTGGACGTGTCGGTCGAGCTGGGTAAGGCGGTCGCGCTGGAGCCCGGGCTCGGCTTCGCCATCCGCGAGGGCGGGCTGACGGTCGGCGCGGGCACGATCCTCACCGTGCCCGACGCCTGACCCAGGCGCCCGACGCCTGACCCGCGCGCCCCGACGGCTGACCGGGCGCGCTCAGCACGCCCGGTCCCGGCCGATCAAGGCCCGGGTCCCGGGCTGGGGCTCGGGCCAGGTCGATCAGGGCCCCGGTCCCAGGCCCGGGCTCGGGCCGGGTCGGTCAGGGGCGGATGCCCGTTGCGAAGCGCACCGTGCGGGGAAGGACGAAGCGGTCCTGGGGTAGCGACGCCTCCAGGGCCGCCCGGGCTTCCCCGCGCAGGTGCTCCGGGATCGCCTCCAGCGGGGCCCGGCGGGCGGCCGACCAGAGCCAGTCCCACACCTGCCCCGCCTCGACGGTCACCTCGAACACCACGTCCTCGTACCGGACCCCGCCCAGCCCGCCCGCCACGAACAGCCCGGTCAGCTCCTCGGCCGTGCCCAGCGTGTGGCTGAACGGGGCGCCGCCCGCCCCCGAGGTGTACGGCTCCAATGCCCGCCCCACCAGGCCGAGCAGCTCGACCTCGACCGGGCTCGACCGGACCAGCAGGCTGGCCGCCAGCCGGCCGCCGGGCCGCAGCAGCCCGGTCATGGAGCGGACGGCGGCCAGCGGGTCGGGCAGGAAGTACAGCATCATCCCGGCCAGCACGACGTCGAACCGCTCGCCGGGCAGCAGCTCCGCGGCCCGTTCGGCGTCGCCCAGCAGGACGGTCGCGTGGCCCAGGCCGTGCCGGTCGATCTCGGCCGTGGCGGCGGCGACCATGCCGGGCGCGAGGTCCAGCCCGACCACCCGCCCCGTGGGGCCGACGGCCTGCGCCGCGGGCACGAGCGAGGCGCCCGTCCCGCAGCCGGCGTCCAGGACGCGGTCGCCCGGCCCCGGCCCGGCCTGCCGTACGAGCTCGGCGGCCACGGGCGCGAAGAACGGCACCCCCACCTGCTCGTAGGTGCCGGAAGCGCGGTCGAACACACCGGCCAGGTATTCCTTGGCATCCATCACAGTCCTCCCGTTGAGCGTCAGTGAAACGTCAGCACGAAGGGCGCGCGGCCCCGCCGGGGGGCCGCGCATGATCAGATCCGTCGGTCAGCTGGGTTCGAAGCGGAGCCGGAACGTCGTCCGCCCGGCCCTGAGGTCGTACGCGGGCAGCGCGCCGGGCCCGCAGGTCGCGGTGCCGATGCCCTGCTGGGCCAGGTCGAGGCCGACGTGCACGCGCCCGCCCGGCACCAGGTCCGGCCGGTGCCGCGCCCGGTCCAGGTCGAAGGCGCTCCACGGCCGCGCGGTCAGCCCGAACACCGGGAACCCGCGCACCCTGAAGGCGCCGAGGTCGGCCCAGCGCACGTCCGCCCGGTGGCCGTTCTCCTGCGGGAACACGTACGGCGTCTGGAACTCCGCCAGGCTCGCCCGCCAGCGGCCGACCCTGGCGGACATCCCCGTGTCCGGGTACGCCTCGCCCGGCCCCCGGCCGAACCAGATGACGTGTTCGACCGCGCCGGCGGGCAGCGTCATGTCCAGCCCGAGGCGCGGGATGGGGTCGGCCCAGTCGCCCTCCGGCTCGACGTCCACCCGCAGCTCCAGGCCGCCGTCCGACGCCGTCCAGGTGTAGGTGGCGCGCAGGCCGAGGTCGGTCGCGGCCGGCGCGACCCGGGTGCGCACGGTCAGCCCGTCGCCGGTCTCGACCGCGTCCACGCGGTGGGTCAGGCGGTGCAGGCCGAGCCCGCGCCACTTGCCGGCCAGGCCGCCGTAGGTGTCGTTGTCGGTCGGCGCCCGCCACAGGCCGAGCCGCGGCCCCTCCACCTCCACGCCGAACAACCTGATCAGGCGTCCGGTCTCCAGGTCGAAGGCCGAGTCGCCCACGGTGATCTCGCCGCCGTCGCGGACCAGCCCGGCGGTCCACGTCGCGGGCGCGCCCTCGACGGCCTCGCCGACGAGCGGCGACAGGAGCGCCTGGCCCCAGGCGACCTCGTGGCCCGCCTCGGCCCACGGCTGGTCGGCCGCCAGCACCGCGCGTACGGTGAGCCACACCTCTCCGGCGCCCGAGCCGGCGGGCAGCTTGACCTCGCCGCCCTCGGCGGGCACGGTCAGCCGGTGCTCGGCGACCGTCTCCCCGTCCGCCTCCACCGTGGCCAGGAACTCCAGGTGGGACAGGTCCGCGAAGCCGTAGCCGTTGACGACGCGCACCACGCCGTCCCCGAACTCGAACCGCACCGGCTCGAACACCTTCTTCAGGTCGATCAGCCCGGGCGACGGCGTGCGGTCGGGGAACACGAGGCCGTCGATGACGAAGTTCGAGTCGTGCACGGGCTCGCCGTAGTCGCCCCCGTACGCGTACTCGTACTCGGGATGCGCCAGCCCGTGGTCGATCCACTCCCAGATGAACCCGCCGGCCAGCCGCGGATACTTCTCGAACAGCTCCTGGTACTCGGCCAGCCCGCCGGGCCCGTTGCCCATGGCGTGGGCGTACTCGCACTGCATGAACGGCATGCCCCGCCGCCGCGCGTCCAGCTCGGGGTCGTCCAGCGGCGTCTCCTCGCGCCGGCCGATGAGCTCGACCTCGGCGTGCGAGGCGTACATGCGGGAGTAGACGTCCGTGTGCGCGCACGACCAGTCGCCCTCGTAGTGGATCGGCCGGGACGGGTCGCGCTCGCGGGTCCAGTCGGACATGACGGCCAGGTTCCGGCCGACGCCCGCCTCGTTGCCGAGCGACCACATGATGACGCTGGGGTGGTTCTTGTCGCGTTCGACCATGCGGCGCATGCGGTCGAGCAGCGCGTCGGCGTAGCGGGGGTCGTCGGTGGGGTTGGCGCGCCAGCCGACCTGGCCGAAGCCGTGGGTCTCGAGGTCGCACTCGTCGATGACCCACAGGCCCAGCTCGTCGCACAGGTCGAGGAAGCCGGGGTGGGGCGGGTAGTGGCTGGTCCTGACGGCGTTGACGTTGTGCCGCTTCATCAGCAGCACGTCCTCGCGCATCGTCTCGTACGTCAGGGTCCGGCCGCTCTCCGGGTGGAACTCGTGCCGGTTCACGCCCTTGAACAGCAGCGGGCGGCCGTTGGCCAGGAGCACGCCGTCGACGATGGAGATCGTGCGGAAGCCGACGCGCAGCCGTACCGTCTCGTCGGGGAGGGTCAGGACGGCGTCGTACAGGCGGGGCGTCTCGGCCGTCCACGGCTCCGCCTCCAGCGTCACCTCCGCCCCGGGCGCGAGGTCGGCGACGCCCAGTTCGGGGACGCTCAGCGTGCCCGAGCCCTCGAAGCTCAGCGTGCCGCGCCCGTCCGCGTACGAGGTGCGCACGAAGACGTCGGCGGCGGAGCGGGTGAGGGTGACGTCGCGGAAGATGCCCGGCAGCCACCACATGTCCTGGTCTTCGAGGTACGTGGCGGCCGACCACTGGTGCACGCGCACGGCCAGCACGTTGCGCCCCGGCCGCAGGTACGGCCCCGCGTCGAACTCGGCGGGCAGCCTGCTGCCGGTCCAGAAGCCCAGCTCGTGGCCGTTGAGCCAGACCCTGGCGAAGGAGTCGGCGCCCTCGAACCGCAGCCGGCCGCCCGTCCAGCCCTCCGGCAGGTCGAACACGCGGCGGTAGTCACCCGTCGGGTTCTCGTCGGGGACCCGGGGCGGGTCGACGGGGATCGGGAAGACGACGTTCGTGTACGCGGGCGCACCGTGCCCGTGCAGGTTCCAGTGGGACGGGACCGGGAGCTCGTCCCAGTCCGCGTCGTCGAAGGCGGGCTGGGCGAAGTCGTCGGGGACGTTCGCGGTGGGTGAGAGGCGGAAGCGCCACGTGCCGTTGAGGTCAACGGCGGGCGCGTCAGAGCGGAGTGCCGCCCGGGGTTCGAGCAGCCCCGAACCGGGGGAGAAAGTTTCGAGATCCATCGCGGTCGAGCCTAGAGGTTAGAGATGGTTTCGTCATCGATGAGTTTTCTGTCCACACATGGGCGGAACATCATTCGCCCTCACCCTCCGAGGTCATAGACGCGGCGCGCGTTCTCCGCACCCACCATCCAGGCCACCCGCATCGCCTGCTCCACCGACCACTCCCCCTCCGCCACGAACCCGCCGAGCACCCGCGCCATCGCCCGCCGCCACAGCAGCGCCCCGAGATAGTGCAGCTCGGCGGGGCCGAAGCCGTCGGAGGAGAAGAGCAGCTTCGCGAACGGCGCCACCTCCAGGCTCTCGGCCACCAGCGCCACGCTCCGCGCGCCGGTGTAGCTCACGCCCAGCCCCACGTCGAAGAACACGTTCGGGTACGCGTGCGCCAGCAGCCCCGCCTGCCGCTGGTAGGGGTAGCAGTGCAGCAACAGCAGCGGCACCCCGGTCGGCTCGGCCAGCTCGATGAACCCGCGCAGCAGCAGCGGGTCCGACCGGCGCAGGTCCACGTCCGGGTCCCCGTACCCGATGTGGAACTGCAGCGGCAGCCCCCGCTCCAGCCCCGTCCAGATGAGGTGACGCAGCAGCACGGGATCGGCCAGCCGCCCGCCCCCGGCGGCCAGCCAGCGCCCGGCGGCCTCCGTGACCTCCTCGCGCGCGGGCGGCGCCGGGTCGAAGTCGAGCCCGTACCGGTAGGCGACGATGCTCTTGAGCCCGCGAGCCGTACGCGTGCGCTCCCACAGCGCCTCGGCGAACCGGTCGGCGAACGCGCCCGCCCCGCACCCGCCGGCGGCCACCTGCTCGGCCACCGCCTCCAGCCGCACCACCTCGTCGGCCGGCACGCCCGTGACCTCCGCCATGCCGGAGGGCCCGAGCAGCTCCTCGCCCCGGTAGCCGGTCTCGACCAGGAAGTGCCCGATGCCGCTCGCGCCCAGCAGCAGCCGGTTGGTCTCGTCGACGCCGAGCCGGGCGCGCCTGGCCAGGTATTCCTCCGGCGTGCAGTGCGGATCGAGCCCGAGCACCGGCGCGCAGTGACCCAGGATGGCGTAGCCGACCTGCGAGTCGAACGGCGTCATCCACGACGGCACCGGCCGGTCGGACTCGGTGATCAGCTCCTCGAACGCCCGGCGCGACAGGTCGTGGGACGTGACGCCGTGCACGTGGTGGTCGACCAGCCTCATCTCGTCGATGGCCCGCACGAAGCCCGCGGGCATGAGGTCGAGCTCACTGGACATCGGTGGTGTCTCCCCAGGTCTCCCTGCCCGGTCAAGATAGGGAGCTACCCGCGCCGGGAGGGGTTCACGCGCCGCGGTGAAAAGTTGTGGCCATGGGTGACAAGACAGACGAAAACTGTTTTAATCCCGCCTAGGTCCCAGAATGACCGTTTTCCTCTAGCGGGAAAGGCGGGTCCGTGCGAGCACCAGGTGGCGAAGTAGTCATCACCGGCGGTCTCGGTTTCATCGGCTCACATCTGGTGGACGCCTACCTCGCGGCGGGCCACCGCGTACGGATCATCGACTCGAACGCCGGGGCGGTCGTGGACGGCGAGGACTACGACGCCGACCCCCGCTGCACGGTCATCCGGCAGCGCGTGGAGGACCATCTGGCCTCCGGCGGCGACTTCGCGGGCGTGGACCGCGTCATCCACGCGGCCTCCTACGTGGGCCCGGCCAGCATCCTGGCGCGGTCGGGGCGGCTCGGGCACGACATCATCGGCAGCACCGCGCCGGTCATCGAGGCGTGCGCGAGCGCCGGGGTGCCGCTGTGCATGTTCAGCTCGGCCGAGGTGTACGGGCGCAGCGGCGTGCTCGACGAGAAGGACGACATCGTCGTGCCGACCCAGTACAACACGCGCATCGAGTACGCCGTCGCCAAGACGCTGGCCGAGGCCATGGTCTGCAACAGCCGCCGGCACGGGCTGCGCGGCATCGTCATCCGGCCCTTCAACGTGGCGGGCGCGCGGCAGTCGCGGGCGGGCGGGTTCGTGATGCCCACGTTCGTGCAGCAGGCCCTCGCCGGGCGGCCGATCACGGTGTTCGCGGGCGGGGAGCAGGTCAGGGCGTTCGTGGCGGCCGGCGACCTGACGGCCTTCCTCATCGGCTACATGGACGCGGCGCTCGACGGCGACGACGTCATCATCAACGTCGGCAACCCGGCCAACGCCGTCACCGTCATGGAGCTCGCCGAACGCGTCAAGGCCCTGCTCGGCAGCCCCTCCCCCATCGTCTGCGTGGACGGCAGGACCGTGCACGGGCCGCACTACGCCGAGGCGGAGTCGTTCCACAAGATCCCGGCGCTCAGGACGGCCACCGACCTGGGCTGGCGGCCCCGCGTCACCCTCGACGAGCTGATCATGAACACCGCCGACTACTACCGCGCCCGCGAGGACCGAAGGGCAGTGAATGCGCCGCTTTGACCGCGTCCTGGTGATCTCCCCCCACGCCGACGACGAGGTCCTGGGCTGTGCCGGTCTGATGGCCGCGCAGGCCGTGCTCGGTGCCCAAGTACACGTCCTGTATCTCGCGGTGGACGGCATGCGCCACTACGGGCTGGCCGGTGCCACGACCTACCAGCAGCGGCTGGACGAGATCGAGGCCGTGCGCGGCCTGCTCGGCTTCACCTGCGAGATCGCGTACGGGGATCGCGGGCTGACCGAGCGGCTCGACACGCTGCCGCGCCGGGAGCTGGTGGACCTGTTCGAGCAGGTCCTGAACGAGCGGCGGCCCGACCTGCTGCTCCTGCCCAGCTTCGCCGACTACGACCAGGACCACTGCGCGGTCTTCGACGCCGGGTTCGCCGCCGCCCGGCCGATCGCGCAGCAGTTCGGCAAGTGGCTGGTGCCGAACGTCTTCATGTACGAGATGTCGAAGATCCAATGGGCGTCCGAGCCGATGCCCCGCTCGACGGTGTACTGCGACATATCCGCTTATATGGTCCGAAAGCTGGAGGCGCTGCGGGCGTACGAGAGCCAGCACCGGCCCTCGCCGCACATCAGGAGCGAGGATTCGGTGACGGCGCTGGCCACGTTACGCGGAGCGGAGATCGGCGTCACTCACGCGGAGGCGTTCGGGGTGCTGAGGGAGGTCCTGTGAAGACGTTCGCGTTCGCCACCGGGATGGAGTTCGCCGCGCCGGCGGTGGACGTGCTGGTGGCGCAGGGCACCCCGCCGTCGCTGCTGATCGGCTACCCGCCGAAGCTGCAGCACCGCTCCGGGTTCGCGCCGCTGCGGGAGGCGTCCGACAAGCACGGCATCCCGCTGCTGGAGACGGCCGACATCAACGACGGGCAGGCATACGAGCTGGTCAAGGACATGGACCTGTTCGTGATCGCGGGATGGTCGCAGCTGGTGCGCGAGCCGCTGCTGTCTGCCTGCCCCCTGGGGTCGATCGGGCTGCATCCCACGCGGCTGCCCCATGGCCGGGGCCGGGCCGCGCTGCCGTGGACGATCATCAAGCGGCTGGAGACGAGCGCGGTCAGCCTGTTCTTCCTGGACGAGGGGGCCGACACCGGGGACCTGATCGCGCAGCGGGAGTTCACGATCAGCCGGCGCGACGACGTCGGGGCCGTCTATCGCAAGGTCACCGAGATCAACGTGGACCTGCTGGCGACGTACATCCCGCTGCTGCTGGAGGGACGCGTGGTGGCGCGCGCGCAGGGGCCCGGCGGGTCGTGGTGGGAGAAGCGGCGGCCCGAGGACGGGGTCATCGACTGGTCCCTGCCCGCCTCCGACCTCTACGACTGGGTGCGGGCGCTGGCCCCGCCCTATCCGGGGGCGTTCACGTCCGTCTCCGGGCGGCGGCTGTACGTCCACAGCGCGGACCTCATCGAGCACGGCGGCGCGGAACCGGCCGGGGCCGTGCTCGCCCCCGTGTGGTCGACCGGGGTCGGCGGGGTGCTGGTGGCCTGCGGGTCGGGGCTGCTGGTCGTACGCGAGGTGCAGTGGGAGGGCGGGGACCGGCGCGACGCCCTGGACCTCGTGGAGTCGGGCGAGCTGACGGTAGGCGCATGCCTGGGGACGTGAGCCCCGGGAGCCGTGGGAACGTGCGGCTGAGCGGGGCCGTGATGGCGCATCCCCGGCGCAGGGAGGCGGCGGCGCGGCTGGCCGGCGGCGTGCTGGACGTCGTCACCGACCCCGATCCGGGCGGACGGCCCTCGGCGTTCCGCACCTCGTTGCTGGCCTGGTCGAGCATCCCTGGCGACTCCACCCACCACTTCCTGCTGCACGACGACATGGTGCTCTCCGGCACGTTCTTCGAACGGGCCGAGCGCGCCGCCCGCGCCATGCCGCACGCCGCGCTCGCCCTGTTCGCGTTCTGGAACTCGCGCAACGGCGCCGCCGCCCGCCAGGGGGCGCTGGCCGGGGCGCGGTGGGTCGCGGGGGCGGGCGAGTACACGCCGGTGGCCGCCCTGCTGCTGCCCAGGGAGGTCGCCGAGGGGTACGTGCGGTGGGCCCCCGGCCGGGGCGACACCTGGCCCGACGACGTGCTCATGGGGCGGTACCTGCGCCAGGCCGGGGTGCCGGTGTTCGTGGCGGTGCCCAGCCTGGCCGAGCACGAGGACCTGGCGAGCCTGGTGGACAACGACTTCCAGGGGGTGCGCCGCGCGCCGTGCTTCTTCACCGACGACCCGCTGGCGGGCCTGGGCGAGGACGCCGTGCTCGCCGATCTGCCGGCGATCCCGTTCTTCAAGCGGGGCGTCGCGCAGTGCGCCGTACGGGTGCCGGGGTCGGGGCGGTGGCGGGACCTGCGCTGCGAGGACTACCTGGCGGGCCTGGGGTTCGACGCCGGCGCGCTGCTCGCGCGGGCGGGCGCGGGCCCGCACGGGGGGTTGTGGCTGACGGCGTTCACGATGGGGGTCGTGCACGGGGGCCGCGAGCTGGGGGACGCGCGGGTCGTGGACGAGGCGCTGGCCACGATGGGGCCGGGCGGGTTGTGCCATGAGCTGCCGGGGCGGGAGCTGGGGCGGCTGTCTGGGGAGTTGCACGAGGTGGCGCGGGCGGGCCTGGAGGCGGGCCTGTACGAGGTGGGGGCGGGCGGGGGCCTGGAGGATCGCCTACCCCGCGCCTCGCCCTCGATTGTGGCCCCGGCGGTGGTTGTGAGCGGTGCCGAGACGTTCGTCCGTGAGCACCTGACGTACGCGCTCGCCGATCGGGGCCTCAGTCTCGCCGCCACGGACTCCGGCGCGCCGGTGGTGCACGTGTGCGCCCTCGGCTGGTCCCCGGACGCCGACCCGGAGGAGGAGCTGCGGCTCGCGCGGGCGGCCTTCGCCGGCGGGCGTGGCGGGGTGCTGCTCAGCTCGGTCCACGTCTACCCGCAGCGGAAGTGGGTGGACGAGGAGACGCCCGTGTCGCCCGCCGCCACGCCGTTGTCCCAGGCCCTGCTGCACGTGGAGGCGGCCGCGCCGGGCGCGGTGGTGCTGCGGCTGGGCGAGCCGTACGGGCCCGGCATGCCGCAGCGGGGGCCGGTCGCGGACCTGGTGCTGCGGTCGTCGCTCAACCGCCCCGCCCCTGTTTCGGGCCGTCCGGTGCAGCTGGTGCACGTACAGGACGTCGCCGGTGCGGTGCTGGCGGCGCTGGAACGGGGGGTCGCGGGCCGCGTCTACAACGTCGCCGGCCAAAGGCGCCTGCGCATGAGCGAGCTGGCCGAGGCGGTGTCCAAGGCGGTGCGGCCGATGGACACCGAGACCTCCGACGAGCCTCCCGGGCCGCTGGTGAACGTCGAGCGGGCGGGGGCCGAGCTGGGGTGGCGGGCGGGTGTGACGCTGGACTACGGGCTGCACACGTTCGCGCAGTGGCTGGCCTACGAGAGCGACCGCCCTTAGCGTTCCCGTCCCGCCGGGCCGGCCTCCCGGCGTGGTCGGCCGAGCTATCTCAGGCAGTCCTGAGCGGTCAGGACCAGGGTCACGCCGAGGACCGTCCTCTTCGACATCAGGAACACGTAGGACGCCTTGGGGTTGCCAGGCACGGTGGCGAAGGTCCCGTACAGCGCGTTCTGCCTCAGGTTGGGGTAGGCGGCCTTCAACTGCGCGGGGGTGGCGCCGATGCCGATGCCCTGAGGCGTTCTGACACCGCGGCCGGGCGCGGAGATCGTGACCACGCCCTGCTGGCGGTCCTCATCTCGAAGACAGTGGCCGCCGGCGGAGGCCGCCGTCGGGTCCGGCGCCGATGAGCAGTCCCGCGGTGGCGGCCAGGGCGGTGCGCCCTCCGGCGGGGCCCAGGTCGCTCCACCCGGCCTCGTGCCGCTCGGCGGTCCTGACGAGGATCCGGTCGGCGGAGACGGCGAACAACCGGCCGTTCATCGCGGTCAGGCTCACCGCTCCGGCGGCCGGGCCGACGTTCCTCCAGTCGTGGGCGTCGAGCCGCCGGATGGGCAGGTGCCACAGCTCGTCGGCGGCGGTGACGGCGAACAGCCCTTCGTCCACGGCGGCCAGCGCGATGGTGCCCTCCGGTGCCCGGCTGACGTCCTGCCAAGGGGTGCGGGTGAGCACGGGGTCGCGGTAACGGATGGCGCCGTCGGGGGCGACGCCGTACAGCCCGGCGGGCGGGCCCCCGTGCGCCTCCCGGGGCGCGGCGAGGGCGATCGCGTCGGTCTCGTCGATCGCCTGCCACGGGAGGTTCTGGCCGCACACGTCCCTGACGGCGAGGGTCCCGTCCGAGCACGCGGCGTAGAGGCGGTTCTCACAGCACACGAGCGCCCGCACGACCACGGCACCACCTGGCTCGACCTCCGCCGACGGGGCGACCTCAGCGGCGCCACCTGGCTCAACGCGTGGGATGGGGCCGATCGAGTCCCAGGTGGGGGTGGCGGGTGGCTGGGAGAGGCGGTTGAGGACGTTGCGGGTGATGGTGGCCAGGGCCGGGTCGGCGAGGGTGTTGCCCCAGTTGATGGTGCCGGCGTTGAAGACGGTGCCGGCGCCGAGGCGGTGGAGGCCCATCGTGGCGGCCCCGCCCCTGCCGTAGCGGCGCCAGTGGGACAGGTCGGCCGTGGCGAGGACGACGAACGACGGCGGTGTGCCGTCGCGGCCGCTCGCCCGGGGCACGCCGGCCACCCAGTCGAGGTCGGCCGCGTCCGTCTCGTAGCCGAGCGCGCCCCTCCCGAACGTGTCGCCGTCCGCGAGCCCCGTGCCCTCGAAGACCCAGTGGTCGGCGAACCGGGCGGTGTAGGACTCGTGGGCCATCACGCGAGAGTCGACCCAGCAGCCGGCGCCGTTCCTGAAGGAGAGGCCGGTGAGGGTGTTCTCGGGGCGGTTGACGGGGTCGCTGGGCCATTCGACCGTGACGCGGCCGGGGTCGGTGGCGGCCATGGGGTCGGCGGTGGCGTCGCGGTAGCAGACCATGGTACGGAGGTCGTCCTCGAAGCGGACCTGCCACCAGCAGGTGTTGCCGGAGAATATGGCGATATTTCCCCCACGGCGGGCAAAGGTCTCCACCGCGTCCCGCATCTCCCACGACCAGTACTCGTCATGCCCGTTGACGACCAGGAGGCGGTAGCGGGAGAGGAGGTCCAGGCCGCCGTGCAGGTCCAGGCCCGAACAGTAGTCGACCGTGTAGCCCGCCGGGCCGAGCCAGCGGAGCAGGCCGAGCTCCCACTCCTCGATCTGCGGCCCCGCGCCCGGCCGGTCGAAGGTGACCTTGACGGCGCGGTCGGGCTGCTCCGACTGGTAGAGGCCCTCGCCGGGTACGCCGGGCCGGTTGTACGCCTCCCAGGTGGGGAACGGGATCGAGACGAGGATGGGCGAAGCGGGCACCGAGCTACGTACGACGAAATATGCGGAAATATCGCGGTAGATGGCTCGATAGAGGGAGCTGGGCCAGTCGTCGCCGATCTTCAAGGTCCAGAGGGGCCCACCGGTCGAGGCGTCCTCCAGGATGGTCCGGCCCGACGGCACGTCCTCCACCACGATCGGGCCGCCGCCGGAGTCGAGGATCCGGAAGCGCAGCTCGTCGCCCTGCGCGCACGACGTCGTCTCCGCGTACAGGCTCATGTACGGGCCGCCTCCACGATCAGGCCTTCCAGGTCGAGCAGGTACTGTTCGACGCCCGGCGGGGGCAACAGGGCGGTGTCGGCGTAGCAGGAGACCTCCATGCGGCCCAGCTCGCCGCCGATGTGCAGGCGGAAGTCGCAGATGTTGCGGTCCATGGCATCCGTCCAGGCCACCTCCGTCTTGCCCTCCATCGCGTCGACCTGGCCGTCCTCCTGGACGAGCCGCTGGTCGTTGAAGCAGCCGAACGACCGGATCCCCGGCCCCACGCCGGTGACCGCCTCCTCCATCGCGTACGGGTCGTACTGCGCCTGCCGGTACGCCCGCAGCGCCGTCCCCCACGCCTGCCGTACGAGCGCGTCGAAGGACTCCGTACGCAGGTCCAGCACCACCAGCGCCTCCTGCGAGATCGTGGACACCACGTCGCGCCGCGCGGCCGCGAAGCGGTTGTTGACGATCACCCGCATCCCGCAGAACCGCTGCCCGGTCAGCCCCCCGGCCACCCGCATCGCCGCCGCAAGCAGCACCGTGGAGGAGCTGACCCGGTTGCGGGCGGCGAGCGCCTGCGCGGCGGCGGCCAGCGCGGGCGAGCGCATCGTGGCCTCCAGGAAGCGCGGCTCCCCCGGTACGTGCGAGGACGGCGGCACGGGGTCCATCCGGGCGTACTCCGCCAGCCAGAACCCGATCGCCTCCCCCGACACGCGCCGTCCCTCGGGCGAGTGCTGCCAGGCGGCGAGCTCCCGGGGAGTGTCACCGCGCGGGGGCGGCAGCGAGTCCCGGATCAGGAGCAGCCGGAAGTCCTTGACCACGAGCTCGGCCGCGTGGCCGTCGGCGGCGAGATGGCAGAGAACTAAGACGATGTGCCGGACATATCCCCCAGCCACCACGAACGCCACCCGCAGCGGCCACTCCTCCCAGTACGCGAACGGCTCCGCCGCCAGCCGCTCGCCCACCTCCTCAACCACCTCAACCAGCCCCGAACCGACCACCCCTGAATCGACCGGGCCCGACTCGGCTGGTCCTGAGGCGGCTGGTCCTGAGGCGGCTGGCCCTGAGGCGGCTGGCCCTGAGGCGGCTGGCCCAGAATCGGCTGACCCTGAGGCGACCGGCTCTGAAGCGACTGGCCCCGGACCGACCGGCCCCGGGCAAGCGGCCGGTTCCGATTCGACCACCTCGTACGGAGGGCGCGCCGTCGGCCAGACCCGTTGGAGCGGCGCGTCGCGCGGCCCGGTGAGCCGGGTGCGGAGCGACTCATGCCTGGCGACCAGCCGTTCGAGGGCCAGGGCGGCCCGTTCCACGGTCACCGGGCGCTTGGGCGCGGCAAAGGAGCGGACGATGTTGAGGTAACGCTCCTGCGGCGCGGCGGCGACGACCGCACGCCAGATGTCCTGCTGCCCCCAGGTCAGCGGCCCGTCACGGGCCGGCGGCTCACTGGGGTCAGCCATGGAGCCGGACGTAGTCCACCAGCGCGTCCAGGCTGTCGAGGGCCGTGGGGTCGAGCTCCACCCCGAACTCGGCCTCCACCGCGTCGATCAGTCGTAAATAGGCCAGCGAGGTGACGCCGAGATCGCTCAGCCGGGCCTGCCCGGACAGCACCTCGGCCGGATCGACCGCCCCGTCGGCGGCCTTGGCGATCATGTCGGCGAGCCGTTCGTGAAGCTCCCCATCCATCAGCACCTGGTGAACCCTCCCTCGTCGGGGAATCCGGGGCGAGTGTGTCACGCGGTGCCAGACGTCGGCAAGCGCCTGCAGTTGACTTCCTCCTCGGCGTAAACGCCGGGGACTCCCCCACGTCGCCGTGGCGGGCCACCTTCAGCCGGGCCTTGTCCCGGTTCTTCGATCCCTTCTGCTTGCGTGACAGTTCCCGCTGCAGGCGGGCGAGCTTCTTCTCCCGCCGCCGCAGCCACTTCGGGTTGGCGATCTTCTCGCCGGTGGACAAGATCGCATAATGGGTCAGGCCGAGATCGATCCCCATCTCGGCGTCAACCTCAGGCAGTTGCTGCCCGGCCTCGGGGACCTGGATGACGAACGAGGCGAAGTAGCGGCCCGCCGCATCCTTGATCACCGTCACACTGGACGGCGCCGCGGGCAACTCCCGTGACCAGCGCACCTGGACATCCCCGGTCTTCGCCAGATACAGCCGCCCCTGGTCGGTGAGGGTGAAGGCGTTGGCGTTGAACCGCGCCGACTGGCGATGATCATACGCGTCGTTCCACACCACCCGCGCGCAGCCGAACGTCTTGGCCAGCATGACCTGCTGGTGGGCGTCGGGGTAGAGCCGGTAGTTGTAGCGCAACTTCAAATCCAACCACCCTCCGCTCTTGATCCACTACGTTCAGCGACTCGAACGCATTATCAATCCGTCCATGGCTCTGGAAGCGGAATGCCGACTTGAGCGCCAGGTCGTATCGGCGTTGCAGGTCCACTTGGTCTTCGTGAAGGGGATCGCATTCACCCCCGGCCTGAAGGACAAGGCCTCTTGAAGGGCTTGACGCGTGTGTGCATTTTTTCTAGCGTCAAGCGGCACGATGAAAAAAATTCTGGGGGTGGTTCCGTCGGCCCTTCCAGTGCCCGATCTCCTGACGTCCCGAGCCGCCACCGATCCCGACCATGTAGCGCTGATCGTCGCCGGCCAGGGCAGCCTGACCCTGGCGGAGTGGGACGAGCGCTCGACCGCCGCCGCCCGCGCGCTCCCGGGGCCGCTCAAGGGCGATCGGGTCGCGCTGGTCTTCGGCGCCCGCGAGTGGCTGGACTACGCGGTGAGCTGGATGGCCGTGCTGAAGGCAGGCGGCGTGGCGGTGCCGCTCTCGGACCGGCTGGCGCCGCCGGAGCTGGCGTACATGATCGAGGACTGCGGCGCGGCGACGGTGGTCCACGGCGGCGGGAACACGGCGCTCCCTTCGGGGCCGACCGCCATCCCGTCAGCGACGCTCCTCTCGGGACCGGCCGTCCGCGAGGAGACGGCGGCTGCGGAGACGGCGGCTCCGGAGGCGGTGGTCCTGGATCCGCTTTCGCTCGCCCAGATCCTCTACACCTCCGGCACGACGGGCACCCCCAAGGGTGTCGCCGCCACCCACGCGAACCTGACCTCCCCGCCCGTCCACCCCAAGCGCCGCCCGTTCGCCCATTCCCGGCACCTGGTGCACGCCTTCCCCATCGGCACGAACGCCGGCCAGGTGATGCTGCTCCACGCCCTCACCGCCGCCCCGTCGGTGGTGACGCTCCCGCTCTTCACCCCGGCCCGCTTCGCCGCCCTGATCGAGGCGTACGCGGCCGGCACCGTCTTCGTCGTTCCCGCGATGGCCGTCGAGCTCCTCAACGCGGGCGTGCACGAGCGCCACGACCTGTCCAGCGTGCTGCTGCTCGGCTCGGCCGCCGCCGCGCTGCCCCCGGCGGTCGCCGCCGGCCTGACCGCCGCGTTCCCGAACGCGACCGTGGCGAACTACTACACCTCCACCGAGGCCGCCCCGGCCCAGACCATCATGATCTACGACGCGGACCGGCCCGGTTCACTCGGCCGCGCGGCGGGCGGCTCCCGGCTCAGGGTCGCGAACGCGGACGGCACCCCCGTGGCGCCCGGCGAGACGGGCGAGGTGTGGCTGCGCGCCGCCGCCCACCCCCGCGCCTACTACAGCGCCGACCGGAAGAGCCTCGACCAGAAGAGCGACGGCCAGAAGAGCGACGACCGGAAGAGCACCGGCCGGGAGAGCGCCGACCCGATGGGCGACGACCGGAAGAGCACAGGCGGGGACGGTGCCTTCCGGGATGGCTGGGTGCGGATGGGCGATCTCGGCTACCTGGACGACGAGGGCTACCTGTACCTCGTCGACCGGGAGAGCGACGTGATCAAGTCCGGCGCGTTCAAGGTCTCGACGGTCCAGGTCGAGTCGGCGCTGCACGAGCACCCGGCCGTGGCGGACGCGTCGGCGTTCGGGGTGCCGCACCCGGTGATGGGCATGGCGGTGGCCGCCGCGGTGGTGGCCACCGGGCCGCTGGCGCTCAGCGACGTACGGGCCTTCTTGAGCACCCGGCTGGCCGGCCACGAACTGCCCACGGTGCTGCTCACCCTGGACGCCCTGCCCAGGAACGCCGCGGGCAAGGTCATCAAGCGGGAACTGCGCCGTATGGCAGAGGAGTGACGATGGTCCTGGCATCGCAGGCCCAACACGGCATGTGGATCACCGAGATGATGCACGGCGGCGGCACGGCGTACCACATGCCGTTCGCCATGTGGTTCGACGGCCCGCTCGACCGGGGCGCGATGCTGAAGGCGTGTGAGTCGGTGCTCGCCCGCCACCCGGTGCTGGGGTGCGCGTTCGAGGACCGCGACGGGGAGCTGCACCTGGTGCCCGCCGCCGACCGGCCGCCGGTCGGGTTCGTCCGGGCGGCGGACCCGGACGAGTTGGTGCGCGCGGAGATCGCGCGGCCGTTCGACCTGGGGCGGGGGCCGCTGGCGCGGTTCACGCTGGTCGAGGTGGGGCCGTCGCGGCATCTGCTGCTGTTCGTGGGGCACCACCTGGTGTTCGACGGCATGTCGAAGGATCTGCTGGTGCGCGACCTGGCGGCGGCGTACTCGGGCGGGCCCCTGCCGCCGCTGCCCATCCCGTACGGTGCCGCCGCCACGATCCCGCCCGAGGCCGCGGCGTACTGGCGCGAGCAGTGGCGCGACCTGCCGACGGTGGTCATCGACGGGGTGGCGGGGACGGCGCGGACGGCCGGCCGCGGCGAGACGATCCTGCTCGACCTGACGGGCGAGATGTCCGGGTGGGAGAGGGTCGGGGTCTCGCGGTTCGAGCTGTTCCTGGCGGCCGTGCACGCCCTGCTCTTCCGGTACGGCAACGCCGAGCCGGCGGTCGCGATCGCCATGTCCACCAGGGGGCCGGAGACCGGGGAGCACATCGGACTGTTCGCCACCGAGTTACCCGTCTACTCGGCGCCGACGCCGGACGTCACTCTCGCGGAGCTGGCCCACGACCTGCGGGCCCGGCTGCGCGTGCTGAACCGCTTCCGCGACATCCCCGCGGCCAGGGCGGCGGGCGGCATCAGGCCCCGCCCCGCGCTGGCGCCGGTGTCGATCAGCTTCCGGCGGCGCGCGGCGGACGTGGCCTTCGCCGGGCTGGACGTGGTGTCCGAGTGGAAGATGTCGAACCACATGGTCAGGAACGTCCTGCACCTGCAGGCCGTGGACGGCGACGACGGCCTGCGGCTCACCCTGCACTACAGCCCCGACCTCATCGGGCGCGAGCACGTCGAGCGGGCCGGGGAGCACCTGCGCGCCGTGCTGGCCGCCGACCCCGGCCTCCGGCTCGCCGACCTGCCCCTCCCCGCCGCCGCGCCGGCTCCGGTGCCCGCGCCGGAGCAGGTCGAGGCGCACCCGCCGGGCGCGGCGGCCGGGGCGGTCGACAGCGGGGCGGTCGACGGCGAGGTGGTCGAGCAGGTACGGCAGATCTGGATGGAGGTCCTGCGGATCGAGGAGCTGGCCCCCGACGAGGACCTGTACGACCTGGGCGGCCATTCGCTGACCATCACCCAGATCAGCGCCCGGATCAGGAAACGGCTCGGCGTCGAGGTGCCGTTCGACGTGTTCCTCGACGATCCGACGGTGGCCGGGGTGGCGGCGGCGGTCAGCGAGCTGCGCGCATGATCTCCCTCGGCCAGGAACGGCTCTGGTTCCTGCACCGGCTCGACCCCGCCGACCCCGCCTACCGGGTGGCCGTCGTGCGGCGGATCCTCGGCCCGCTCGACGCCGAGGCGCTGACCGGCGCGTTCGGCGACGTGGTGGCGCGGCACGAGTCGTTGCGCACCCGCTTCCCCGACCACGACGGCCAGCCGGTCGCGATCGTGGACCCGCCGGGCCCCGTACCGGTCGAGCGGATCGACCTCGACACGCCCGAGCAGGCCGAGCGGCTGCTCGAAGAGCGCGCGAACACCCCCTTCGAGCTGGGCTCCGCGCCGCCCCTGCGCATCACGCTGGTCCGGCTCTCTCCCGGCGACCACGTGCTGTGCGTGGTGCTGCACCACATCATCGGCGACGGCTGGTCGCTGAACGTGCTCATGGACGACCTGGCCAGGTGCTACGCGGCCCGCCGGGACGGCACCCCGGCCGAGCTGCCCGAGCTGGCCACGACCTACGCCGAGTACGCCGACGCGCAGCGCGAGGCCGACGCGGACGTGGACCACTGGACGGCCAGGCTCGACGGGGCCGTGCCGCTGGACCTGCCGGTGGACCGGCCGCGCCCGGCCCGGCGGGGCAGCGCGGGCGGGGAGACCTGGTTCGACCTCGACCCGGAGCTGGTGGCCGCGCTGGGGCGGCTGGCCCGGGCGGAGCGGTGCACGCTGTTCATGGTGCTGCTGGCCGCGTACCAGGCGCTGCTGGCCCGGCACACCGGGCAGGACGACATCGTGGTCGGCACGCCCACGGCCGGGCGGAACCGGCCCGAGCTGGAGCCCATGGTCGGGCTGTTCGCCTCGACGCTGGTGCTGCGGGGCGACCTGTCGGGCGATCCGGCGTTCACGGAGCTGCTGCGGCGGACCCGCCGCACCGTGCTGGAGGCGATGGCGCACGGCGAGACGCCCGTCGAGCGGGTGCTGTCGGCGCTCGACATCGAACGCGACCTCAGCCGGACGCCGCTGTTCCAGACCATGTTCGGGCTGCACAACGCCGCGGTCGGCTACGGCGAGGCCACCGCGTTCGCCGGGCTGGAGAGCCGGCCGTTCCCGCACGGGACGCCGCCCGCGATGGTGGACCTGCGGGTGGACCTGTGGCCGGACGGCGGCGGGCTGCGCGGCGCGTTCGTGCACAGCGCCGAGCTGTTCTCCCGGCCCACCGTGGAGCGGCTGGCGGCGCGGTTCCTGGCGTTGCTGGGCTCCGTCGTCCGCCGTCCCGACGCGCGGGTGTCCGAGCTGGAGGTGCTGCCGGCCGAGGAGCGGCGGCTGCTGGACTCCTGGAACGACACCGCGGCGGACGTCCCGTCCGGCACGGTCGTGGACCTGTTCCTGCGCCAGGCCGGCCTGCGGGCGGACGCCGTCGCGGTGGAGTGCTCCGGGTCCGCGCGCACCTACGCCGAGGTGGCCCGGCAGGCCCGGCTGGTCGCGGCGGGGCTGCGGGCGCGCGGGGTGGGGCCCGGGTCCGTGGTGGCGGTGTGCCTGCCGCGCTCGGCCGAGCTGCCGGGTTCGCTGCTGGGCGTCATGATGGCGGGGGCCGCGTACCTGCCGGTGGATCCGGCGCTGCCCGCCGGGCGCGTCGAGGCCATGCTCGCCCAGGCAGGCGTGCGGGTCGCGCTGGCCGGGCCGTCCGCCCCGCTGCCCGGCCACGTCGAACGGGTCGAGCCGGTCCCCGAGGCGTCGTTCCCCGCGCCACCGGCGGCGGCCG
The DNA here is from genome assembly GCF_040605375.1 of Nonomuraea sp. NPDC005650. Lineage (NCBI taxonomy): Bacteria > Bacillati > Actinomycetota > Actinomycetes > Streptosporangiales > Streptosporangiaceae > Nonomuraea > Nonomuraea sp. NPDC005650. The sequence goes on along the minus strand of NZ_JBEXCR010000021.1, from coordinate 107,141 downwards.
GGGCCGCGGCGTACGTGCTGCACACCTCGGGCTCCACCGGCGCGCCCAAGGGGGTGGCGGTGCCGCACTCCGCGCTGGTCAACCTGCTGGCCGGGATGGAGCGCCTGCTCGGCTCCCGCCCCGAGGACGTGTGGCTGGGCAGCACGGCGCTGTCGTTCGACATCGCCGGGCTGGAGCTGTACCTGCCGCTGGTGACGGGCGGGCGGCTGGTGCTGGCCGACGACGACGCCGTGCGCGACGGCGTGGCGCTGGCCCGGCTCGTCGGCGCGGCCGGGGTCACCCACGTGCAGGCCACGCCGTCGGGGTGGAGCATGCTGCTGTCCGCCGGGCTGGACCCGTCGGGGCTGGTGGCGCTGGCCGGGGGCGAGGCGCTGCCGCTCGCGCTGGCCAGGCGGCTGCGCAGGCGGGTGGGGCGGCTGCTCAACATGTACGGCCCGACCGAGACCACGATCTGGTCCACCGCCTGGGAGGTGCCGCCCGCCCCCGACCGCGTGGGCATCGGCCGGCCGCTGGCGAACACCACGGTACGGGTGCTCGACCGGTCCGGCTCACCCGCGCCCATCGGCGTCCCCGGGGAGCTGGTCATCGGCGGAGCCGGGCTCGCCCTCGGCTACCTGCGCTCGCCCGGGGAGTCGCCGGAGCCGTTCGCGGGCGGGTGGTACCGGACGGGCGACCGGGTGCGGTGGCTGGGCAACGGCACGCTGGAGTTCCTGGGGCGGGAGGACGGCCAGGTCAAGCTGCGGGGGCACCGGGTGGAGCCGGGCGAGATCGAGGCCACCCTGGAGCGGCATCCCGGGGTGCGCCGGGCCGCCGTGGTGGTGCGGGGCGGCGACCTGGTCGCCTACGTGGTGCCCGCCGTCCCGGACGATCTGCTGGAACGGGCGGCCGGGTGGCTGCCGCCGTACATGCTGCCCTCGGTCGTCGTGCCCCTGGAGGCCCTGCCGCTGACCCCCAACGGGAAGGTGGACCGGCGGGCGCTGCCCGAGCCGGCGCGGCCGGCGGCAGGCCGGGGCGGCGCGCCGGCCACCGCCAGGGAGCGGCAGGTGGCGCGGATCTTCGCCGAGGTGCTGGGCACCGGCGACCTCGGCGCGGACGACGACTTCTTCGCGCTCGGCGGCCACTCGCTGCTGGCCACCCGGGTCATCGCCCGGCTGGCGGCGGCGGGCACAGGGGCGGGCACAGGGGCGCCGCTGCGGGAGCTGTTCACGCATCCCACGGTCGCCGGGTTCGCGGCCACGCTGGACGAGCTCGCGGGCGAGCCGGGCAGCCCCCTCGTGCCCCGCCCGGCCGGCACGCTGCCGCCGCTCTCCCCCGCCCAGGAACGCCTGTGGTTCCTGCACCGCCTGGATCCCGCCGACGCCTCGTACAACATGTACATCGTGCGCAGGCTCCAGGGCCCGCTCGACGGGGCGGCGCTGGAGCGGGCGGTGACCGGGCTGGTCGCCAGGCACGAGTCGTTGCGGACCCGGTTCCCCGAGGTGGACGGGCGGCCGGTGGCGGTGGTCGAGCGGCCCGCGCCCGTCCGGATCGAGCGGCTCGCGGCCCGCGACGAGGCCGAGGCCCGCGCCCTCGTGGCCGCCCGCACGAACGCCCCGCTCGACCTGGGGGCCGCGCCGCCGCTGCGCGTCACGCTGGTCCGGCTCGGGCCGGATGATCACGTGCTCTGCGTCGTCCTGCACCACATCGTGGCCGACGGCTGGTCGATCACCGTCTTCCTGGACGACCTGGCCGCCCTGTACGCCTGCGCCGAGCTCGCGCCGCTGGCCGTGCAGCACGGGGACGTCGCCGGCTGGCGGCGGGAACAGGATCGCGGCGCGGCCCTCGACTACTGGCGCGCCCAGCTGGCCGACCCGCCCGCCCTGGACCTGCACACCGACCGGCCGCACCGCACCGGCGCGACGAGCGGCGACTTCCACCTGCTCGACGTGCCGGGCGAGCTGCTCGCCCAGCTGGAGTCGACGGCGCGCCGGCATCGGGTGACGCTGTTCATGGTGCTGCTGGCGGCGTACCAGATCCTGCTGTCCCGGCACACGGGGCAGGAGGACGTGCTGGTCGGTTCGCCGACGGCGGGGCGGGACCGGGTGGAGCTGGAGCCCCTGATCGGCTACCTCAGCACCACGCTCGTCCTGCGCGGCGACCTGTCGGGCGACCCGGCGCTGGAGGAGGTGCTGGCCCGGACGCGCAGGACCGTCCTGGACGCGATGGCGCATCACGACGTGCCGTTCGAACAGCTGCTGGCCGAGCTGGACGTCGAGCGGGACCTCACCAGGAAGCCGATGTTCCAGACCCTGTTCACGCTGAACAGCCAGACCGCCGACGGCGAACGCGACCGGCTCGGCCCAGTGCGGATGTCGTTCTTCGACGACGGGTACCGGCAGGCCAAGTTCGACCTGACCGTGGAGGCGTGGCGGTCGCCCGGGCGGCTGCGGGTGGCGTTCGGGTACGACGCGGGGTTGTTCGACGCGGAGACGGTGGCGGAGCTGGCGGAGCGGTTCGCGGTGGTGCTGCGGGGGGTGGCCGACCCGGGCAACCGGCAGGTGCCCCTGTCGCGCCTGCCCGTCCTGACGCCGTCCGACGAGGCCGTGCTCGTGTCGCTGGACCGCCCTCCGGCGGGCGTGGTGGGGACCGTCGGAGGGCTCATCGCCGAGTCGGTGGCGGCGCATCCCGGCGAGGTGGCCGTGAGCTGCGGCGCCGAGGCCGTGACGTACGCCGAGCTGGAGCGGCGGGTGGCGCGGCTGGCCGGGGAGCTGGCCGCGCGGGGCGCGCGCGAAGGGGACCTGGTCGGGCTCCGGTCGGGCCGCTCGGTCGAGGCGGTGGTGGCGATGCTGGCGATCTGGCGGGCAGGCGCCGCGTACGTGCCGCTGGACCCGGAGTACCCGCCGGAGCGCCTGCGCGCCATGGCCGCCGGGACGTCCCTCGTCGTCGCAGGGGGGATCGAGCCGGGGGCGAGCCCAGGGACAGAGGCCGCGGAACGCCGGCCCGGCCTGGCGTACGTGATCTACACCTCGGGCTCCACCGGCACCCCCAAGGGCGTCGCCGTCGAGCACGCCGGGCTGGCCGAGCGGGTCCGGTGGATGCGCTCCGCGTACGGCCTGCGCCCCGGCGACCGCGTCGTCCAGCTCGCCTCGCTGAGCTTCGACACCCACGCCGAGGAGATCTTCCCCGCGCTGGCCGCGGGCGCCACGGTCGAGCTGCTGCCCGGCGGCGGCGCCACCCTGCCCGACCTGCTCGCCCGGCGGCCCGAGGTCACCGTGCTCGACCTGCCCACCGCCTACTTCCACCACCTGGTGGACCTGATCGACGAGATCGCCTGGCCGGAACGGCTCCGCCTGGTGATCCTCGGCGGCGAGCAGGTGCGGGCGGAGGCGGTCGCCCGCTGGCGCGAACGCTTCGGCGACCGGGTGCGCCTGGTCAACACGTACGGGCCCACGGAGGCGACGATCATCGCCACGTGCGCCGAGCTGCCGGGCGGGGACCCGCACCCGCCGATCGGCCGCCCGGTGGGCGCGACCCCGGTGCGGGTCATCGACCGCCACGGGGCGCCCACCCCGCCGGGCGCGCCCGGCGAGCTGTACATCGGCGGCCCCGGCGTGGCCCGCGGCTACCTCAACGCCGCCGGCACGCCTTTCGTCACCCTGCCGCAGGGCCGCTACTTCAGGACGGGCGACCGGGTGCGGCTGCGGCGCGACGGGCAGCTGGAGTTCCTCGGCCGCCTGGACGCCCAGGTGAAGGTGCGCGGCTTCCGCGTGGAGCCGGGCGAGGTCGAGCACCGCCTGCTGACCCACCCCGACGTCAGCCAGGCGGCCGTGCTCGCGCGAGAGGGCGACCTGGTGGCCTACGTGGTGCCGCGCGGGGGGACGAACGTGGCGGGCCTGGCCGAGTACGCCGCGCGGGCGCTGCCGCCGTACCTCGTGCCCGCGCACTGGGTGCTGCTCGACGCGCTGCCCCTGACCCGCAACGGCAAGCTCGACCGGGCCGCGCTCCCCGAGCCGGACGCCCCCGTCGGGAGCGACGGCACGCCGCCCAGGACCGACGCCGAGGAGCTGGTGGCCGACGTCTGGGCGGAGGTGCTGGGCGCGGACAAGATCGGCGCGTTCGACGACTTCTTCGCCCTGGGCGGCCACTCGCTGCTCGCCATCAGGGTGGCCGCCAGGCTGCGCGCCCTGGCGGGGGTGGACCTGCCGATCCGCACGCTGTTCGACCGCCGCACCGTCGCGGCGCTGGCGCAGGCCGTGGAGGAGGCGCTGGTGGCCGAGTTGGCGGGGTTGTCCGACGAGCAGGTCATGAGACTGACGGAGGAAGGCCCATGACCGAGCTGACCCAGGCGCAGCGGGCGCTGCTCACCCAGCGGCTGCGCAGGCGCGGCGGGTCGCGGCCGACCATCCCCGCGCTGCCCGCCGACCGGCTCCCGCCCCTGTCGTACGCGCAGGAGCGGCTGTGGTTCATGGAGCAGTACGCCCCCGGCAACGCCGCCTACACGATCCCGCTGGTGCGGCGGGTGCGCGGGCCGCTCCAGGCCGACGACCTGGCGGCGGCGCTGCGGAAGGTCTGCGAACGGCACCAGCCGCTGCGCACCCGCTTCCCCGTCGGCGCGGACGGGCAGCCGGACGTGCTGGTGTCGGAGGAGACCGAGGTCCCGCTGACCGTCGCCGAGGCCGGGTCGGCGGAGGCGGCGAGGGAGCTGGTGGGGCCGTTCCTGGCGGAGCCGTTCGACCTGGTGTCGGGCCCGGTCATGAGGGCGCTGCTGGTACGGCTGGCGCCCGGCGACCACGTGCTGGCGCTGGCCGTGCACCACATCGCGGCCGACGGCTGGTCGGCGAACCTCCTGCTGCGCGAGATCCTGTCGTTCTGCACCGGCGGGACGGCGCCCGACCTGCCCGTCACGTACGGGGACTTCGCCGCCTGGCAGCGCGGGCGTCCGGACGGCGACGTGGACCACTGGCGCGAGAGGCTGGCCGGGCTGGAGCCCCTGGAGCTGCCGACCGACGCGCCGCGGCCGCCCGAGCTGACCTACGCCGGGGCGGCACACCACTTCGCGATCGCGCCCGAGCTGGCCGAGCGGCTGGACCGGCTGGGCGGGGAGCACCGCGCGACGCCGTACATGGTGCTGCTGGCGGCCTTCGCGGTGCTGCTCGGGCGGTACGCGGGGCAGGACGACGTGGCGATCGGCTCGCCGGTGGCCGGGCGGGCGCTGCCCGAGCTGGACCACCTGGTCGGGTGCTTCGTCAACATGCTGGCGATGCGGGTGGACCTGTCCGGGGACCCGTCGTTCGCGGAGCTGCTGGGCCGGGTGCGCGACCTGGCCACGGACGCGTACTCGCACCAGGAGGTGCCGTTCGAGCGGCTGGTGTCGGAGCTGAACGTGCGGCGGGAGCCGTCCAGGTCGCCGGTGTTCCAGGTCATCCTCGCCATGCAGAACTACGGCGGCGAGCCGGAGCCGGGGCCGCTGACGCTGGAGGGGTTCGAGCCGGGGGTGTGGGCGACTCGGTTCGACCTGGAGCTTTACACCGGGGGCGGCGGGTCGTTCCTGTTCGTCTACAACACCGCGCTGTTCTCCGCCGAGCGGATCGAGCGCATGGGCGGGCACCTGGCCACGCTGCTGGAGGGCGTGGCGGCCGACCCGGCGGCGCCGGTGTCGGGGCTGGAGCTGCTGACGCCGCGGGAGCGGGAGGAGCGGCGGCGCTGGAACGACACCGCCGTCGACCTCGGCCCGCCGGGGCTGCTGCACGAGCCGGTCATGGCCGCCTCTGAGGGCGGGTCCGTGGCGGTGCGGCATCCCGGGGGCTCGATCACGTACGAGGAGCTGCGCCGCCGGGTGCGGGCGCTGGCCGCCCGGCTCAGGGCGGCCGGGGCGGGGCCTGGGCAGCTCGTCGCGGTCGTGATGGAGCGGGGCTGGGAGCAGGTCGTCGCGGCGCTGGCGATCAACGCGGCCGGGGCGGCGTACCTGCCGGTCGACGCCGACCTGCCCGACCGGCGGCGCTTCGAGCTGATCGAGCGCGGCGGATGCGCGATCGCGGTCACGCAGCCCTGGCTGGACCTGTCCTGGCCCTCCGGGGTGACCCGGCTCGCGGTGGTCCCGGACGAGGACGCCCCGGCGTTCGACTGTCCGGCCTCCCCCGCCGACCTCGCGTACGTGATCTTCACCTCCGGCTCCACCGGCGCCCCCAAGGGCGTGATGATCGAGCACCGGGCCGCCCTGAACACCGTCCGCGACCTCAACCGGCGCTTCCGCGTCGGCCCCGCCGACCGCTTCCTGGCGCTCTCGGCCCTGAGCTTCGACCTGTCCGTGTACGACCTCTACGGCGCGCTGGCCGTCGGCGCGACGCTCGTCATGGGCGACCCGGCCGCCGACAAGGACCCGGCCGCCTGGGCCCGCCTGGTGGAGCGGGAACGCGTCACCGTCTGGAACTCCGTGCCCGCCCTCATGGAGCTCCTGGTGGACCACGCCGAGCACGAGGGCACCGACCTCGGCTCCCTGCGCCTGGTCCTGCTGTCGGGCGACTGGATCCCGCTGACGCTCCCCGGCCGCATCCGGGCCCTCGCCCCGGACGCCGAGGTCATCAGCCTGGGCGGCGCCACCGAGGGGTCGATCTGGTCCATCTCGTACCCGATCGGCCGGGTGGACCCGTCCTGGACCTCCATCCCATACGGCCGCCCCCTCGCCAACCAGTCGTTCCACATCCTCGGCCCCGGGCTTCGGGACACCCCCGCGGGCGTGCCCGGCGACCTCTACATCGGCGGCGCGGGCGTGGCCACCGGCTACTGGCGCGACCCCGAGCGGACCTCCGCCTCCTTCCTCACCCACCCCCGCACCGGCGAGCGCCTCTACCGCACGGGCGACCTGGGCCGGTACGCCCCCGACGGCGTCATCGAGTTCCTCAGCCGGGCCGACGCCCAGGTCAAGATCCGCGGCTACCGGATCGAGCTGGGCGAGATCGAGACCCACCTCGCCCGCCACCCCGACGTGACCGAGTGCGTGGTCGTCACCGACGGGCAGGGCACGGGGGCGCAGCTCGTCGCGTACGTGGTCACGCCCCGGCTGGACCCGGCGCGCCTGCGCGCCCACCTGGCCGAGACCCTGCCCGCGTACATGATCCCCGCCCGCTTCGTCGCCCTCCCCGGCCTGCCCCTCACGCCGAACGGCAAGGTGGACCGCCGCCGCCTGCCCGCCCCCTCCGCCGCCCCGGCCGGAACGCGCACCCCGCCGGAGACGGACACCGAGCGCCTGGTGAGCGCCGTCTGGGCGGAGGTGCTCGACGGGGCGGACTTCGGCGTCGACGACGACTTCTTCGACGTCGGCGGGCACTCGCTGCTGGCCATCAAGGTCGTGGCGCGCCTGCGCAGGCAGTTGCCGTCGCCGGTCGCGGTGGTGGACCTGTTCAAGCATCCGACGGTGCGCGAGCTGGCCGCGTTCGCCGACGGCGCCGCCGCCGGGCCGCGCGGGCTGCTGCACGAGCTGACGCCGCGCCGCACGCATGCCGAGCTCACGTACGTGTGCGTCCCGTACGGCGGGGGCTCCGCGGTGGCCTACCAGCCGCTGGCCGACGCGCTGCCCGCCACGCACGCGCTGTGGGCGGTCGCGATCCCCGGCCACGACGTGGGGCTGGAGGAGGACCGGCTGCCCCTGGAGGAGGTGGCCGACCGGTGCGCGCGGGAGATCCTGGAGAACGTACGGGGGCCGCTGGCGCTGTACGGGCACTGCGGGGTCGGGTCGGCGCTGACGGTCGCGATCGCGCGGCGGCTGGAGGCGGCCGGGCGGCGGCTCGAAGCGGTCTACATCGGGGCGATCTTCCCGTTCGCCCGGCCGGGGAACCGGGCGCTGTCGGCGCTGTCCCGGCTGGCCCGGCGGGAGTACCTGCGCAGCGACCGCAGCTACGCCAACTGGCTGACCTCGATGGGGCTCGACATGAGCGAGCTCGATCCCGGGCAGGCGCGGCACATCATCAGGAACATGCGCGAGGACACCGAGGCCGCGGAGGAGTATTTCACCGGGCTGTTCGAGAGCGCGGTGGAGCCGTTGCGGGCGCCGGTGATCAGTGTGGCGGGCGAGCGGGATCCGGCCACCGAGTACTTCGAGGAGCGGTATCGCGAGTGGCACTTCCTGAGTCCGACGGCCGCGGTGGTGGAGCTGGATGAGGCCGGACACTTTTTCCTGAAATATCGGGCGCAGGAGCTGGCCGAGATCGTCACCCGCACCCACCTCGCCCTGGATCCGGGCGGAACGTCGTCGGGCCCGAACTGGCGCCTACGCGAAACCTCCCACCTCACCCAGCCGACCCCGACCTCAAGCCCGACCCCGAACCCGGCCCTGCTGAAAGCTCCCGCCGCGGGAGCGCAGCCCAGCATGCGGCGGTTCCTGGTCGTCGCCGGGGGCCAGCTGATGTCGATCATGGGTTCGGCGCTGACCGAGTTCGCCATCCCCATCTGGATCTATCTCACCACGGGCTCCCTGGCCCAGTTCGCCCTGCTCGCCGTCCTGGGTCTGGTGCCTGGCATGGTGGTGGCCCCGCTGGCGGGCGCCATCGTGGACCGGAGCGACCGCCGTACCGTGATGCTCGGCGGCGACTTCGCCGCGCTCGGAACGCAGCTCCTGCTCGGCGTGCTGCTGTGGACGGGCAGCCTGCAGACCTGGCACGTCTACCCGCTGCTCGCGCTGCTGTCGGTGGCGCTCACGTTCCAGCGCCTGGCCTACAGCTCGTCCGTGCCGCAGCTCGTGCCGAAGCGGCACCTCGGGCACGCGAACGGCATCGTGCAGATGGCCGGAGGGATGACGCAGCTCATCGTGCCGCTGGCGGCGGCCGGGCTGATGGCGGTCGTCGGGCTCGGGGGCATCCTGGTCCTGGACGTGGTCAGCTACGTGTTCGCGATCGTCGTGACGTTGCTCGTGCGCTTCCCCAGAACGATGGCCTGGCGGCGCAAGGAGCCGGTCATGACGGAGTTGGTGGCCGGGTTCCGGTATTCGTGGGGGCAGCTCGGGTTCCGGCGGATGCTGCTGTTCTTCGCGGTCCTGAACGTCTTCCTGTCACCGCTCTTCCTGATGATCTCGCCGCTGGTGCTGTCGTTCGCGGGGCTGCAGGACGTGGGGCGGATCTCGTTCCTGTCGGGGCTCGGGGTGCTGCTCGGCGGCCTGGCCATGACGGTGTGGGGCGGGCCCGGGCACGGCCGGATGCGGGCCGTGCTCTGGTGCACGCTCGCGCTGGCCGCGTTCTGCCTGATCACGGGGTTGGGGGCGGATCTGGTGCCGATCGGGGTCGGGGCGTTCGGGATGTCGTTGTGGGTGACGCTGCTCAACGGGGTCTACGCCACGATCGTGCAGGTGAAGGTGCCGCAGCGCTTCCACGGGCGGGTGTTCGCGCTGAACACGCTGATCGCCTGGTCGACGCTGCCGCTGGGGTTCGGGCTCGTGGCGCCGTACGGGGCCGCGGTGCTCGACCCGCTGCTCGCCCCGGACGGGCCGCTCGCCACGACCGTCGGCGCGGTGATCGGGACCGGGGCGGGGCGGGGGGTGGGGCTGATGTACGTCCTGTTCGCGGTCGCGATGGCGGTGCTGGCCGTCGTGGCGCTGCGGTCGAAGCTGCCGTCGCTGGTGGACGACGCCGCCGACGCCGCCCCCGACGACCTGGTCGGCCTACAGTCCCTCGAACGACGCCGTCTCTAGGGCTTCCTTGACCGCCTGGAGGAACAGCACGGCGTCCCTGCCGTTGATCAGCCGGTGGTCGTAGGCCAGCCCGATCACCGCCGCCGTGCGCTCGCCCTCGCGCTGCGGTGAGGTGAGCGCGAGGGCGCACGCCTGGCCCGGGAAGACGATGGGGACGGCCATGACGATGTCGGGGTCGTGGTGCAGGGTGACGACGATGTTGCCGCCGTCGAGCTGCTCCTGCCTGAACCCGCCGCGCTGCGCCAGCCTGCGGAACTCGGCCAGCTCCCCGGCGATCTCCTCGACGCCCTTGTGGTGGGCGTCCCGGATGACGGGCACGTACAGGCCGGTGCCGAGGTCGATCGTGACACCCACGTGGGGCGCGTCGGGGACGGCGGCCGTGCTCTCGTCCACGAGGGCGGCGAAGCACAGCGGGAAGTCCCGGTGCAGGCGGGCCACGGCGGCGACGAGGAGGTCGGGGAGGCCGACGAGCTTGCGCAACCGCTTGGTGAGGCCGCGGGCGGCCGCGATGGCCGGGCCCACGTCCACTTTTATGGCGGTGTAGGCGGCGGGGATCGTCTGACGCGAAAGGCTCACCGTCCTTGCGACGGCCCGCTGATGAGGACTCAGCCGCCGCACCCTCCCGGCCACCCCACCCCCGGACGTTCCCTCTCCGGGCGCGGCAGCGGTCGGGACCTCACCCGACGACACGGCAGCGGCGGGCGACGTCGGCGGGCCGGGTGGGAGCGCGCCCGGCGCGGCGAGGCGCTCGACGTCGGCGCGCCGCACCACCTTCACGGGCAGGGCGCGCACGCGTGCGGGGTCGATGCCCAGCTCGTCGATGAGCGCCTGCGCGGGCGCCGTGATCAGCGGCCCCCCAGACGGCAGGGCGCCGGTGGAGCCCACCGCAGGGGCGCCCGGAGCCGCAGCGCCGCCGGAGCCTGGCGCAGGCGGGGCCGGAGGGTCGCCGGGCTCCGACGCCGGCGAAGGTCCCAAAACAGGCCCGGCCGAAGCGGGCGGGGGTGGTGGGGCGGGGGTGGTGATGTGGGCGATGGGCTGGCCGGGGGTGCAGTCGGAGCCGGCCGGGATCAGGTGGGCCAGGACCCCGTCGTGCCCGCTGACCAGCTCCTCCACCGTCTTGGACGTCTCCACCGACGCCACCACGTCGTCCCTGCCCACCGGCGCGCCATCCGCCACCAGCCATTCCAGCAGCACGTACGCCGAGTCGTTGGTGTTCAGCTTCGGCACCCGGATCTCAACCATCCAGCCCCTCCAGCACGGCACGGCAGATCGTGGAGTCCTGGACGAGCACCTCGCGCTCCAGGTGAACGGCCGTCGGGATCACGCTGTCCGCCGAGCTGACCAGCCTGACCGGGCGCCGGAGCCGCCCCCAGAGACGGGTGTGGAGGCCGGCGGCCACGTGGTCGCCCCAGGTGCCGCCCGCGCTGCCGTCCTCCGCCACGCACACCAGCGGCGCCCGCCCGAGCACCGGCAGCAGCTCCGAGGGGTCGAAGGGGTACAGGCGGGAGGGGACCAGCAGGACGCCGGCCAGGTCGTGGTCGAGCAGCAGGGTTCGCATGGCGGCCAGCGCGCGGTGGGCGACCCCGCCGGGGGTGATCAGCACGTAGTCGAGATCGGCCGGGGGGATCTCCAGGCCGCCGGGTCCCCCCGTGTCGAGGCGGACCACCGCCACGTCCCCCACCAGCTCCCACCTGAACAGCTCGTCCACCTCGTACATCCGCCGCGTGTAGAGCACCTTGTCCTCGAACAGCAGGCAGGGCTCCCCCAGCGCGAGCATGCGGTCGAGCACGGCCCGGTTGTCGTGGAAGGGCGACATCTCGAACAGCGACAGCCCCGGGATCCCGATGAAATGCTTCTGCGGGCTCTGGCTGTGGGTGGGGCCGTAGCCGCGGTGGCCGCCGGACGGGCACCGGATCACCAGCGGCAGGGGCACCCGGGTCCCGTACATGGTGACGGATTTGCCGGCGAAGTTGAGGATCTGGTCGAAGGCGAGCGCCACGAAGTCGGCGAACATGATCTCCACGACCGCCTTGCCGCCCGCCAGCGCCAGCCCCGAGGCCGCGCCGACGACGGCGCCCTCGCTGAGCGGGGTGGTGAGCACGCGGTCGGGGAAGCGGGTGGACAGCCCTTTGGTGATCTTGAAGGCGCCGCCGTAGGGGTCGAGGAGGTCCTCGCCCAGGACGTACACGGAGGGGTCGTCTTCCAGGAGGCCGTGCAGGGCGCGGTTGAGGTCCTCGCCGACCCGCGCCCGTCCCCCTCGCACCCCGTGGACCGTCACGCCGGCGTCCAGACGGCCGGCGGCCGGGCGGCGACCTCGGCGGCGATCCGGTCGACCCGGGTACGGGCCGCCGCCTCGATCCCGGCGGACTGTACGGGATGCGCGGCCCGGTAGGCGGCGTACCAGTCGACCCGGGGGAAGTCCGGCGGCCGGGTGTCGTCCCCCTTGCTGTGGGGGCCGAGGCGATGGGTGGCGAACTCCACGACCAGCGGGCCGGGCTCCGTCCGCACCCGGTCGACGAGGGGCGCCAGCCGGGCGCGGATTTCGTGAATTTCCGTTATATCCACCCGGTGATGCGCGACGCCGAACGCCCGCGCCCGCCCCTCCACCGTGCCCGCCATCTGCAGCCCGGTCGGCGTGGACTGGGCGATGCCGTTGTGCTCGACCACGACCAGCAGCGGGAGCCGCCAGAGCTGGGCCAGGTTGAGCGCTTCGTACACGGCGCCCTCGCCCCAGGTGCCGTCGCCGATGTAGACGCAGGCCAGCGCGCCCGGCTCGTGCCGCTTCAGCCGTAACGCGACCCCGGCCGCCACGGGCAGGCTCTGCCCCTGGACGCCGGTGGACAGGTAGCGGTCGCGCTTCAGGTGCTGGCTGCCGCCGACGCCCTCGCAGATCGCCCCTTTCCTGCCCATGATCTCGGCCAGCAGCCCCTCCGGGTCCTCGAACCTGGCCAGATAGTGGCCGTGGCCCCGGTGGTTGCTGAAGACCCAGTCGTTCTCGCGCAGGAGCGTGCGCAGGGCGACGGGGACGTACTCCTGGCCGAGGCAGGTGTGGGTGGTGCCGTTGAGCTCGCCCTGCTCGAAGAGCGCGAGCAGCTTCAGCTCGAAGGATCGGATCAGCAGTAACAGTGCCAGGTCGTCGTCAGAGAGTTTGTCCATTGAGTCTCTCGAGCACCAGGAGAACCTCCTGAAAGGCTAACAATCCGCATATTTCCCGTCCAGGGCCACCTCCAAGCCTCGATGGAACGGTCCAATTATTCCTCAAACGAATCCTGGCCGATCACCGGTCATTACTCTGAACACCCGATCCACCGCCCCACCGACTAGAGCAAGCCGATGTTCGGGCTGTATCTGAGATCGCAACTGGCCGATCTTCGTGATCGTGTACCTTACGGTCGGCCCGGCTTAACGCGAGGAGATCCAGTGGATGTTCTACGTCGGGCTGGCGCTCAGCGGTGTCCGATGTGCTGGTCACGGTGGCTATGGCCCACCACGGTGCGAAGACCACTGCCAGGACCGCCGCCCTGGAACGGCACGGAGTGCTGACGCCCGCTCCGATCATGGCCATGTCGGAGACCGGCACCAGGATCAACGACCAGCTGCCGATCAAGCTCGGCCTGCGCATCGAGGGCCCGGAGTTCGGAACTGTTCGTGTTTGAGTATCGATGACATGGCTCTGGGCATGTCATCACCGGAGTGCGGATTCGACGTGCGCATGCAAAGGGGTAGGCCTCGCTCCGCGCGTCGCTGTCGCGCCGGGACTGCTCCGCTCGGGTTCCGACTCAGCCGTGGGGCCGTGTTGCGCATCCGCCGACCCGTATCGCGCACATGTTCTACCCAGCAGTGCCAACTCTTGGTATCGTTACGGCTACTCAACGTGAAAATCCGAGAGGGGGCGAGTGCCCATCATGCGAACGTGCCCGATCGACCGCCATCCAACAGCCTCGGCAGTACGGCACGCCCCCACCCGCCCGTCGGACACCGACCGCGCCGCCATCTCACCGCAGGCCCGCCAGCATGGCTGAGCTGCGCCCGATCGCCCCCGCCTTCATCGTGCCCGGCCCGTCCGGCGTCGCCATCCGCGACCGGCTCAAACACCTCACCCCCGCAGACGAGCAGATGCTGCGCCTGGTCGGCGCACATCTAGGCACGCTGGCCTCGGCCGATCTGAAAACCCGGTGCGCCGACGGGCTGGGGCACTCCACCGACACCTGGGCGGCCCGCAAACGCGAGCTGACCGTGCAGTCGTCGGCGCGCTGGGCCGGGGCGATCACCAAAGTGTCCCACGACCAGTGGGCGCTGGCCCGCCGCAGCCAGGCCGACCACATCCGCGACCTCCAGGCTGCCATCCGCGCGATCACCCGCCGGCTGTCACTGCCCGTCGGGAAGAAGGGCACCCGCAAGGAGCCGGGCGGCTACCGCTCAGGGCAGGAGTGGTTCGCCAAGTCCCGCCGTCTTGGCGGGCTGACCGACCGGCTCGCCCGTCGGAAGGCCGATCAGCAGGCCGGGCGGGTGCGCGTGGTGCGGGGCGGCAAACAGCTCGCCCGTACCCGGCACCACCTGGAGGCCGCCGGGCTCACGCAGGACGGATGGCGGCAGAGGTGGGAGGCCGAGCGCTGGTTCCTGGCCGCCGATGGGGAGTCCGGCAAACGCTACGGCAACGAGACCATCCGCATCACCCCCGACGGCCAGGTGTCGATCCGGTTGCCCGCGCCGCTGGCGCACCATGCGAACGCGCCGCACGGCCGCTACGTGCTGGCCTGTCGGGCGGCCTTCGCCCACCGGCGCTCCGAGTGGGCCGATCGCGTTGAGGCCAACCGGGCGGTGGCCTACCGCATCCACCTGGACGCGCAACGAGGACGCTGGTACATCACCGCTTCCTGGCAGATCCCTGCAGCCCCGGCCGTGCCGATGCAGGCTGCGCTCGCCCACGGGGTAGTCGGCGTGGACACCAACGCCGACCACCTGGCCGCCTGGCGCCTGGACACCCACGGCAACCCGATCGGCAACCCCCGCCGCTTCTCCTACGACCTGTCCGGCAACGCCGAGCATCGCGACGCCCAGGTCCGCCACGCGCTGACCCGGCTGCTGCACTGGGCACGCACCTGTGGTGTGCACGCCATCGCCATCGAAGACCTCGACTTCGCCACGGAGAAGACCCGGGAGAAGCACGGCCGCCGCAAACGCTTCCGCCGGCTCATCTCCGGCATGCCCACGAGCAAGCTGCGCGCCCGGCTCGCCTCGATGGCCGACCAGAGCGGGATCGCGGTCATCGCTGTCGACCCGGCCTACACCTCCCGGTGGGGCGCCCAGCACTGGCAGGCCCCGCTGACCAGCAAGACCCGCACGGCCACCCGCCACGACGCAGCCGCCGTAGCGATCGGCAGACGCGCCCAAGAGCACCCGATCCGGCGACGGACGACACCGCCCCCTGCCCACCGGAGCGATGAGCAGGGGCATCGGACCATCCAGGCCGGAACGGAAGCCCGCGGGCGCGAGGGACCCCGCCCCCGCATCCCCGGACCACGGACACGATCCGTGCCGCCCGGAGGCGGCGCGAACGCGGGCGACCAGAACGCTCAACACCGTTCGGAGCGTTCGGCTGAGGACATGCACCTCGTACTCAGTCCGTAGGAACGGTTCGCGTTCGACACCCAGGACCGCGTGCTGGCCGGCGTGACGCGGACGAGCAACTTCAACGCGCGCAGGCTCGTCGTGCTCGTCGATCCGGCCACGCACGAGCACCAGATCGACTGGGATCGCACCGCTCTGGTGAACGGGCTGATGCCGGCGACGTTCAACCTGGTCGAGGAGAACAGGACCTACGACCTGAGCGGCCAGGCCGGACCGCTGATGGAGATCCTGCAGCTCCTCAAGGCCAACGGCATCCCGCTGAACCGCATGACGGACGTGCGCTCCAAGCCGGAGCTGCGCCGGCAGATCCAGGACGTGGTGCGCCGGGCCGCCGCCCAACCGGCGGCCGGCGCCGCCCAGCCGGCGTTCCCGTCGGCCGAGCGGCCCGCCGCCCAGCGCCTGGAGGAGCTGGAGGCGCTCCGCACGACGGGGGCGATCACGGACGACGAGTACGCCGCCAAACGGCGGCAGATCATCTCCGAGATCTGAGGGCGCCTACTTCGACAGGTAGAGGGTCTTCCAGGTGCCCGCGTACAGGCAGACGAGGGACGGCTTGGCGGACTTGGCCTCGGAGCAGACCTTGAGCTCCACCTGGTAGACGTCCCGGTAGGAGAACGAGAAGCGCTTCGGCGTGGCGTACGAGCAGTCGCGCACCGCGTGCTGCCGGTTCGGCAGGTTGTTCCCGGAGCGGTACGTGATGCGGAAGACCGCCCAGCCGCAGGTGGCGGTGCGTCGCGTGTGGTCGTACACCTTGCCCGAGACCCGGACGACGTCGGCCGTCGGCAGGTCGGCGTGGTCCTCCCCCGTGGCCGTCAGGGTGCCCACGGCGTGGGCGGCGCGCCCCGGCGCGTAGTACGGGCCCCAAGCGGCCGAGTCCGCCGCGGTCGCGGCCTGGGCGGCGGGGGCGACGGTCGCGAGAGCGGCGATGGTGGCGGTGGCGGCGATGGCCAGACCGGCGAGGGTACGGGGGATCGTCATCAGGGGCCGTCCTTTCGTGGCGAGATGACGACAATGTGCGATAAGCCGATTTCAACCGGCTTGCCGCGGACCGACGTGCGCTTTCAAGACCCTTACGAGCCCTGCCCGGCGGTGGGGCGCGGGGCGCGCAAGTGGGCCCGCCGCGCCAGCTCCGCCTCGTCGACGAACGTGAGCATCGGCTGACCGGGCTCGCACAGCATGAACACGACGAACTTGGCCGGCGCGTCCGGCAAGGCGTTGCCGTCCTGGTAGTGGATCACGTCGCCGCCCGGCTCCCAGAACGTCTCACCGGCCTCGACCACGCGCTCCGGCTCACCTTCGAGCTCGAACCGGATCGCGCCCTCGATCACGTAGCCGAAGGCCGGCCCCGAGTGGCGGTGCGGAGCGAGGCCGGGGTGGCCGGGAGACCACTCGACGAGGATGGTCGTCCCCGAAGCGCCCTCGGGGATGAAGGGCGGCCTGACGTCCGCCAGCGTCTTGAATCCGGGCTCCGCCGCCGAGTCCTTGTTCGACATGGTCACCACACCTCCATGAGCCTGCTACCCACATACATGCAGGTCAGGCCGTCAACCGGGCAGCCTCGTCCCGACCGGGCCGGGCACGGGCGACTCCGGCGGCAGGCCGCACCATTCCGCCAGGGCGGAACGCAGGCCGAGGATCCGGGTGGCAGGATCGGCGGCGGTGCTCGCCCAGGCGATGTAACCGTCCGGGCGGACCAGCATCGAGGGCAGGCGGGCGCTTCTGGGCGTGGCGTGCCTGACCCGCGCCGGCGGCAGGCCGCCCGTCACGGCGGGCTCGTCGGCGGGGGCCAGGAGCACGAAGCGCCCATCGCGCAGCGCCTCGTACAGCCGGCTCGCGTCGCCGGTCAGGAGGACGTCGGGGGCCCGCCGGCCGACCAGCGGGTGCGATCCCCGAGGCGCGGAGTAGGAGATCGCGAGCCCGGAGACGGCCTCCCGCAGCCGGCGGGCGGCCGGCGGGAACCGGTTCATGATGATCGGGAGCGTCGCGCGCGCGACCCTGGCGCGCCGGGTACGAGCCAGGGCCGTGGTGAGCAGGCGGCCGCTGAGCCGCACGATCATGCTGCCGACCGGATGCCGTTCGGCGTGGTAGGTGTCGAGCAGGCCGTCCGGCGCCCAGCCCTGGACCGCCGCGGCGAGCTTCCAGCCGAGGTTGGCCGCGTCCTGCATGCCGGTGTTCATCCCCTGCCCGCCCGCGGGGGAATGCACGTGCGCGGCATCGCCCGCCAGGAACACCCGGCCCATGCGGTAGCGGGGAACCTGCCGCTCGTCGCTGTGGAACCTCGTCAGCCAGCGCACGTCGTGCAGGCCGAGGTCGCCGCCCATGACGCTGCGGGCGATGTCGCTCACCTCCTGGAGGCTGACCGGCGCGCTGCTGGGAAGCTGCCGGCGCCGGTCCCAGGCGATGATCCGGTAGCGGCCGTCGCCGAAGGGGGCGATGAAGCAGAAGCCCTCCGGTCCGGTGTAGAGGCCCAGCTCACGGGCCGGGGGCCGGCTGAGGTGGACGTCGGCCAGCATCACCGAGTCCACCGCGGAACGCCCGAGGAACGGAACACCGAGCGCGTCCCGTACGACGCTGCGCACGCCGTCGGCGCCCACCACGAATTTCGCCCGCCGCGTGTGGATGGTGCCGTCGACGCGCATGCTCACGTCCACGCCGTCGGCGTCCTGGTGGAGCCCGACGACCTCGGCTCCCCGCATGACCTCCACGCCGAGCCTGGAGGCCCGGTTCTCCAGCACGTGTTCGGTGTTGTACTGCGGGGTGCACAGCAGGAACGGGAACCGCGACCGCAGCCGGGACAGGTCGAGTTCCAGGTTGCCGAAGAACGTCATCGTCCCGAAGGTCACGCCGGTCTCGATCAGCTCGTCGGCCACGCCCCGGGCATCGAGCTGTTCCAGCGTCCTGGCGTGTACGACGAAGGCCCGGGACAGCTTCGAACCTCGAGGCTCGCGGTCCACGATCATGCACGCCACGCCTCTGGCGGCGAGGTCACCGGCGAGCAGCAAGCCCGTCGGGCCGGCTCCGACGATCAACACATCGGTGTCAAAGAGCGCCATCAGCGTCTCCAGTCTCCTCTGAGCGCCTTGCGACGTGATCGCCCGGGAGGAGACGGCGACTCGCTGTTATGGGTGCATTCCCTTCATAGTACGACCGGGCCGTTCAGGAGTCCGGGCGGGCCACCGCGGCGGCCCGCCCGGAGGGAGGTCAGGCGGCGGCCCTGGCGGTCAGGGCCACGGCGGCCTGGCGGGTGACGCCGTTCACCGTGACGGCGACCGTCACCTGCCCCTTCCGCAGCGCCGTCAGCGTCCCCGTCGAGGGGTCGAAGAAGGCCACGTGCCACGGCTTGACGCCGTCACGGCCGCCCACGTACAGGTTGGGCGAGCCGGACCAGGCCGCCGACACCGGGTAGGCGACGGGGACCGTCCGGCTCCCCTGCTTGACCGCCGCCGTCACCGCGCCGGGCGCGCCGATCGCGACCGTCGCGGGGGCGGTGAGCGTGAGGTCGTCCACGTGCGGCCGGACCTGCGTGCCGATCCAGTCGGGCGCGTCCGTGAACCAGTTCCGCCGTACGTGCTCGGCCTCGGCCTTCGTCACCGGGTCGACGCCCCACAGCGACCACCCGGTGAACCCGCCGTCGTCGGCCGCGGTGGCCGGGTTCTTGCCGGAGTTGCCGTTGATGAAGTACGGCACCGCGTCCACGCGCGAGGCGTGGAACGTCCCCACGTGCGCCCCGATGTACGCGGCCCCCTTGCCGGTGGTGCGCTGGAAGTCGGCCAGCCAGCCCTCCACCAGGGCCGCCTCCTTGCGGTCGCCGAGCTGGCTGCCCTTGCCGGGCGTCGGGTCGCGCGGCGGCACGTGGAACAGCACCGTCACCGAGCCCACCGACGCGTCGGTGGCGGCCTTGTCGAGCTGGGAGCGGAGCATGGCCACCTGGTCGTAGCCGCCGCCCCGCAGGTTCAGGCGCGAGGTGTCCAGGGTGATGAAGCGCGTGCCCTTGTGGTCGAAGGTGCCGTACGTGTCGCCGAAGACGGCCTCGAAGTTGTCGATCTTGCCGCCCATGACCTCGTGGTTGCCCGGAATGTAGTGATATTCCAGGGTCCCGCCGAGCTCCTCGTCGAGGATCTTCTTGGCCAGCGCGAAGTCCTCGGGCGACGCCTCGTCCACCAGGTCACCGTTGATCAGCAGGAAGTCCGGCTTGGCCGCCTTGATCTCCCGCAGCGTGCGGCGCGCGTTCTTGACGATGTCGCTGTCCGGGTCCCTGGCCACGAACTGCGCGTCCGACATGACCGCGAACCGCCACGGCATCCGGCCCACGTCCGCCTTGACCACCGGATCGGCGACCTTCGGCACCGGGGGGGCGGAGATCGACGGCGACACCTTGGCCACCAGGCCGTCGATGAGGATCTCGTTGGTGTACTTGGTGTCCGCCTTGGTCTCGGCCACGTAGAAGCGCCGCAGCTTGAGCGGGTAGTTCACGCCCGGGGGCACGGCGAACTCGACGTACTTCCAGCCGGTCCACGTCATGTACGGCCCGCGCAGGATCTGCGACTGGCCGAGCGCGTCGTAGAACTCCAGGCTCGGCCACTCGCCCTTGCCGGTGGAGTTGATCCAGAGCCCGAACGCCTGCGGCTGGCCGTCCACCACGATCTGCTGCGGCGGGCTGGCGTAGGCGGCCCTGGTCGCGGTCGAGGTGGTGAAGTCGTACGAGAGCTTGAGCCCGCCCCCGCTCTGGCCGGGCGCGGCCGACAGCGAGCCGGTGGCGCGGGCGGCGGCGAACGTCCACTTCGCCGCGTCCTCGAAGTCGGCGACCGGCTTCTCCTCGAACCCGACGGTCACCGGCACCGCCGCGTCGATCTTGCCGACCTTGGCGGTGATCAGGCCGGACCCGGTGGCCTTCTTGGCCTTGACGGTGAAGTAGCCGTGCTCGGCCGGGGTGACCTCGAACAGGCTCTTGTCGTAGTCGAGCGTGAGGTCGGCGGGCTCGATGGGCGCGGAGTTGCCGTTGCGGTCGTACCCGACCACGCCGAACGTCGCCACACCGTCCGCGCCGGCCAGGCCGAGCCGGTCGGCGGTGATGCCGAGGCGCTGGAGCGGCTGCAGGACGGTCAGGTCGATGGTGCCCTTGGCGCCGCCGCGGGAGGCGGTGACGGTGGTCTGGCCGGGCACCAGGGCGTGGAATCGCCCGTCGCGGATCACGCCGTGCACGGCCGGGTTGGCCCGCCACGACGGCGTGCCGGCGGCCGGGCCGTACGTCTCGTCGTATCCGGCGGCGGTCAGCCGGCGGGTGAGGCCGGGGAAGACGCGGTCGGGGCGGCCGCCCGCGACGGGACCGACGCCGGGCGCCTTGGCGGGGTCGCTCGCGGTCTCCAGCCAGAAGCCCTTGAGCCTGCCGCTGCCCTCGGGCGCGTAGAGCGCGAGGCCGTTGGGCACGTGGCGCTCGCCGCCGTCGGAGGGGCTGTTCTCCACCTGGACGTCGCCGGAGCCGGGCTCGCGGGCGAGCATGGTGGAGGAGCCGCCGCCGTCGAGGTTGAGGGCGTTGGCGGCGCCGAGGTCGACCATCATGCCGGCGAGCTCGTTGAGCGTGACGCCGCGGCTGTCGGCCTGGCGGCCGTCCACGGTCAGCAGGTACATCTTCCTGCCGTCGGCCGAGAACCCGACGGCGGTGCGGGGGTGCGCGGCGGGGTCGGTGGAGTTCTGGACGGCCCCGTCCTTGACCAGCACCCAGTTGCCGCCCACGGCCGCCTTGACCTGGCTGCCGTCCGAAGACTTCGGCTGGTACCTCACGTCCACGCGGTCGCCGGCCTTCAGGGCGGCCAGGGCGGTGGCCCCGGCGTCGCGGCCCAGCAGGATCGTGGTCCCGGCGGGGATGGGGCCGGTGCCGGCGGAGGTGCGTACCTCGGAGACCACCCCGTCGACCAGGACGACCTCGGCGACGGACGTGGCGCCCTCGACGGCGCGGGCCCGGTTGTACGAGCCCCACAGCGGCGTGAACAGCCCGACGCCGCCGCTCTTCACGATCTGGTTGAACTGGGTGAGCGCGATGGGCGAGCCGCCGGCCGGGGTGGCGGTGCCCTCGAAGTACATCTTGAGCACGCGGCCCAGGCCGTCGCCGGTGATCGCGACCGCGTTCTCGTGGCCCGTGACGGGCGACTGCACCAGCGAGCCGTTCTGCACGCCGATGCCCTGGGCGGCGCCGGAGTTGTTGATGTCGAAGAAGTCGCCGTTGACGGCCGCGACGGCGTGCGCGCGCTTGGCGGGCCCGGACAGCGGCTCGGTCTTGGACACCTCGCCGGAGTAGAGGTAGTCGGCCTTCGCGCCGCCGAGGTCCGCGGTGACCGCGTCCGCGCGCAGCCAGCCGAGCGCGTCGTAAGTGTCGAACGAGGTGAGCGAGATGCCCGGCGCCACCGGCCGGGTCCTCTTGGCCGTCTCCAGCCGCTGCTGCCCGGTGTCCTGGGCGAGCAGCGTGGAGGGGGGCGGGTAGGACGACGCCTTGAGCGCGTCCTCTACGGGGGGCGCGGGATCGGCCTGCGCGGGGGCCGCGGCCAGGGCGAGGGGGCCTAACGCGAGCACCGAGGCTGTCAGGATTCTGAGGGACTGCACGACCGAACTCAATCGCTCGTGGATATAACTTTCAAGACTTAGGAGTGAACTAAAAGAAAATTTCAGATCTTGTGGGCCCTCCACCAGGCTTGCAGGATGGTACGCGTGGATCGAGAGGCGCTCTACCGCGACCTGTATCCCGTCTACGCCAGGGCCCGCGCCGCCCCTGGGCTGACCTTCGTCGAGGAGCTGGACGCCTGGCTGGTGGCCCGGCACGCCGACGCGCGCGAGGTGCTGGGGCGCCCGGACGACTTCTCCTCCAAGGGCGCGCTGCGGCCCGACGTGCTCCCGGGCCCGCGGGCGTTCGCGGAGCTGGCGGGCGCGCCAGGCACCGCCCCGGTGGTGCTGAGCACGGACGGCGAGGCGCACGCGCGCTACCGCCGGCCGCTCACCCGCGGACTGTCCCCGGCCAAGGTGGCGGCGGCGCTGCCGTTCGTGCGGGAGACGGCGGAGGAGCTGGTCGCGTCGTTCGCGAAGGCGGGCCGCGTGGAGTGGATGTCCGGCTACGCCAGGCCGCTCCCGGCCGCGGTGATCGGGCACCTGCTCGGCCTCGACCCGGCCGACGTGCCCGCCGCGATCCGGGCCGGCAACCGGGCCGAGGACCTGCTGTTCACGCCGATGCCGGAGGACGAGCAGGTCGCCGCGGCCCGTGAGGTGGCCGCGCTGCGGCACCTGTTCGACGCGCACGCGGCCCGGTCGCGGACGGCGGAGAGCCTGACCGGCGAGCTGTCGCGCGGCCTGGCCCCGGGCCCCGGCGAGCCGACGCCGGAGCAGCGCGACGAGATCGTGGCCAACACGCAGAACGTCATGCTGGCCGGCCACCTGACCACGACCGCGCTGCTCGGCACCGTCGTGCACCGCCTGCTGCGCGAGCGCGGCCAGTGGGAGCTGCTGTGCGAGCGGCCGGAGCTGGCGGGGGCGGCGATCGAGGAGGCGGCCAGGTACGAGGCGCCCGTGCAGGGCTTCCGCCGCACCGTCACCAGGCCGCTGGAGCTGGCGGGGACCGCGCTGGGCGAGGGCGAGACGGTGTTCGTGTCGTTCGGCTCGGCGGGGCGCGACGAGGCGGTGTTCGAGCGGCCGGACGAGTTCGACATCGCGCGGGAGCCGGTGCGGCACCTGTCGTTCGGGCATGGGGTGCACGGCTGCCCGGGGGCGCTGCTGGCCCGCGAGCAGCTCAAGGTCACCCTTGAGCTGCTCGTACGCGAGCTGCCGGGCCTACGTCTCGCCGGCGAGGACGTCGTCATGGCGGCCACGCTCATCCACCGGGCCCCCGAGGAGCTTCACCTCGCCTGGTGAGCCCGGCTCCCCCGCCGAAGCCGGTGAGGCCGGAGAGTCCGGCTCCTCCGCCGAGCGCACGCCCGCGTGCAGCACCAGCGGCACGGCCAGCGCGACCGCCATGGACAGCACGGCCGTGCCCGAGTCGTTGACCAGCATGCCGACCACGCCGCTGACCAGCGCGCCGACGAGCCCGGCCCGCAGCATGGGCGCCCGCGCGAACGCCTTCGGCACGATGCCCGCGCTGATCTGCCCGGGCCGCAGCACGGCGAAGATCAGGAACGCCAGGCCGGCCAGCACGATCGGCATGAGGTTCGGGGAGAGCATGGTGTTCAGCATGGCGCCCAGCTTGCGCCCGATCATGGGCAGGAACGTCCCGTCGATCACCTGCCCCACGAACCGCCCCAGGTGGGTCTGCGAGGCGGGCGGGCGCAGGTGGTCGAGCACCGCGATGATCGACACCGCCACCCCGCCGAGCACGCAGAACGCGCCCAGCTTCAGCACCGACACCCGCTTGCCCGCGACGAGCAGCGCGGTCACCGCGATGCCCGGCACGAACGCGATCACGCCGCCGAAGTCGCTGCCGACGCCGGGCCAGCCCGCCAGCAGCATCGCCGCCACGCCGAGCCCCGTCACCCCGGCCACGGCCAGCCGCTTGCGGCCGAGGCGGACGAGGTGCTCCGCGGCCACGGCGGTGGCCATCAGCACGGCCGTGGCCAGCAGCGCGAACGGGATGTTCGCCAGCCCGTAGTAGCGCCCGCCGACCACGGCGGTGTAGCCCATCAGGCTGTTGAACTGCAGCGTCGTCCCGGTCAGCAGGTCGCCCACGAGCACGGCGGCGGTGGTGGCCGCGACGGCCGCGGGCGGGCCCAGCGGGTCGCGCCGCCACGGGCCGCCGAGCGCGACGGCCGCGATGATCGCCGTGCTCACCAGCACCCCGCCGATCAGCGTCGCCACGGGGTACGGGCTGCGCTCCCACGGCACCAGGTTGACCGCGTACGTGGAGACGGGGACGGCGGCGAGCACGATGGCGGCCACGCCCACCGCGCCCAGCCGCCTGCGCCTGGACAGCAGGAAGTAGGCCAGGGCGTAGAAGGCGACCTGGAGGATGGCGAAGCCGGTGAAGAAGACGCCGGTCGTGCCGCGTACGGCGGTGCCCTTGAGGTCGGCCCTGCGCAGGTCGTCGATCGTGGTGCGCTCGCCGAGCTGCCACTGCAGCCCGATCACGGTGGAGGGCGCGGCGATGCCCAGCGCGTTCAGCAGCGTGGGCGTGAGGTCGGGCAGCACGACGATGTCCGCGCGCCTGGTGGAGTTGGCCCCCACCGACGGCCCGGCGACCTGGCCGCCGGGCGCGGCCGCCATGCCCGGGCGATGCCACATCGCCACGCGCAGGTGCGGCACCGAGCCGTGGTCGCCGATCCCGGCCAGCACGATCTCGGTGTCCGGGGGCAGCTTGTCCAGCGCCGCGCCGACCTTGGCGTCGGCCTCGCGGACCAGGGCGCGCCGCCGCTCCGGCGCGAGCAGCTCGGGCTCCAGCGGCAGCTTGCCCTCCACGATGTACGGCTTCACCAGCACGTCGACGTCCACGGCCAGCATCCGGCAGCGGCTCCAGTCGGCCAGCCCCGCGGGCTCGGCGGCGTACAGGTCGACCTTGCCCTCCCGGTCGGCCAGGGCCAGCGCCGCGCCCGGCCCGACGGCGGCCGTGCACTGCCCGGCGGCGTGCACGGCGTTCCCCAGCGTGCCCGCGTACGTCCCGTCACGCAGTTGCAGCAGCCCGGCGACCTCGGAGACCACGGCCCCCTGCCCCTGGACGACCGGCTCCGGCGGCATCCCGCACCGGCGCCCGACCGCCGAGCGCACGCCGGAGGCCACGGTCAGCCACCCGTCGTACGCGCAGGTCACGGTGCCCACGGCCTTGACCGACAGGGACCCGATCCCGCTCTGCCCGGCCAGCCGCCACATCCGGGGCGTGTCGGCCGGGTCGAGATCGCTCCACATCAGCCCCGGCACCCCGATGAACGCCACCCGCCCGCCGGCGTCCTCCCGCGCCGCCTGCGCCGCCGCCTGGGCGGGCGAGGCCGTCCACCACAGGGCGGACGACACCAGGAGCAACAGCACCCATCTCACCGAGCCAACCCCCGCTCTTGTTGGGAAACGCCCGAAACCCTACCGGGCCGGGAGCTCGGGCGAGGGCCTTCCGACGATCAACCGGCTCAGCGCCTCGTCGTACTCCGGGTCGAGCCAGTAGTCCGAGTGCCAGCGCGCCTGGGGCAGCGGCTCGCCGGGGACGGGGCGGGGCGGGTCCCAGCAGAACCGGTCCACGCCGTTCGGGGTGCCGGAGGCGGGGGCCAAGGGGTCGACGCGGCCGAAGACGGGCCCGCCGATGGGGTCGCTCAGCCGGTAGAGGTTGTACCAGGGGACGGCCTCCCGTACGGCCGTCAGCCCGCCGGAGCCGAAGTAGGCGGGGAAGAAGGCGGAGTACAGGCGGCGTAACGGCGAGCCGTGGGTGATCATCCTGACCCGGGCCCGCGCCTCGGGCCCGAGCTGCAGCACGAGGGCGGCGGTGATGACGCTCCCCTGGCTGTGCCCGGACAGGACCACCTCGTCCCGCTCGGTCCTGGACAGCCGGCCCACGCGGTCGATCAGCTCGGGGATGACGCGTTCGGTGTAGCAGGGCGGGGCCAGCGGGTGGATGGCCCGGGGCCAGAAGGTGGAGATGTCCCAGAGGATCCCGATCGTCCGGCGCAGGCCGGCGTCGTCGTACGTGCGGCGGCCGAGGAAGACCAGGCCGACGACGACCGCCGTCATGGCCCAGCTCCCGAGCGTGGCGAGCAGGCCCACGATCCCGCCGCCCGGGGTGAACAGGTGGAACTGGTAGATCACGGTGGCCGCGGCGAACCCGGCGACGCCGATCCCGGTCAGCACGGCCAGCACGAGGCCGGCGCGGTCGGTCAGCGCGGCGAGCGCCCATTCCCCGGCCACCGCGCCGCCGTCGCGCTCGCCGTAGAGGGGCGTCAGCTCGGGGGTCAGCCGGCGGGCGTCGGTGCCGCGGATCGCGTACAGGACGATCGCGAGGGCCACGAAGCCGACGGCCAGCAGCGGCACCAGCGCGGCCGTCCACCACACCGGGTCGTCGAGGAAGAGCTTCCTGTCGAGCGGCTCGGGGGAGGCGGAGGTGCCGGGGACGCCGAAGAACGTGGCGGTCCAGAACAGCAGGCCGAGCGCCAGCACGTTCGCGCTGCCCGCGGCCACCATCAACACGAACCACGCGGCGATCCCGCCCATCGCCCGCGGCTCGCCGGAACCGCGGTCCATCCAGGCCAGCACGCAGGTGGCGACCAGGATGAACACGCCGATCCCGACCGTGAGCGCGAACTGGAACGTCCCCACCCCCACACCGGGAAGCTGCCGCGCGGGCGGGCCCGGCTCCATCCCGGCCAGCGCGGCCCCGAGCGTGGCCAGGCACACCAGCGGCGCGAGCACGCGCAGCGCCCGGCACGCGAACGTGAGCCACCCCGGGATCGTCTCGTCCGAGCCGGGGTCCAGCCGCCGGGCGATCCACGGCAGCGCGACGAGCACCACGGCGGCCAGTTGCAGGCCCGCGTTCGCCACGGTCAGGGCGAGCCCGAGCGTGGTGCCCGCGAACGGCGCGGACACGGCCACGCCGACCGAGGCGATCGCGAAGCAGACGTGCACGACCCGCAGCCGCCACACCGGCGCCTCGCCGTGCCACAGCCGCGGCTGGGCCAGCGGCAGATCGGCGCCGGGCCCGCCGTCGGGCGGCACGGGCGTGCGCTCGTCGCGCTGCCAGGTGCGCCGGGCGATCCACCACAGCAGCACGACGACCAGCAGCGGGATCAGCGCGGTGACCGCCAGCCGCTTGGACGGCTCGTTCCCCCACAGCGCGCCCAGCCAGTGCACCCACACGGGCGCGGTGTCGTAGGTGCAGGCCCGCCCGGCCGCGGTGCACTGCCAGCCGACGAGGTCCACACTGGCCCGGGTGACGGCCCCGACGAGGGTCCCGGTCAGCAGCAGGGCGAACAGCCGCTGCGCGGCCTCGGTCACGTGCCGCAGCCCCGTGCCGCGCCGGGGCCTGGGGAGCATGAAGTACGACAGGTTCGCCAGCGCGAACGGCAGCAGGAGCAGCCACAGCGCGATCGTCCTGCCGCCGGAGGTGAGGCCGCCCCAGGCGTAGGCCTCCCGGTGGCTGGCCTCCGGCACGTCCGCGTGCTCGCCGTCCGGCCGCCCCTCGGTCCACCAGCGCCGGTAGAACCCGGTGGTGCCGTCGCCGGCGACGAGCCAGGGGTGGGGGTGGTTCAGCATGCCTTCGGGGGGTGTGCCGGAGACGCCGTGGACGCGTAGCTCGGTCACACCCGAGCGGGTCTCGTCGAGGAATCCGTCCATGCCGCCATGATCCCGCCACAAGGTTCATCACGTACAGTAACCAGATTGGCACACATTCCGGGCGGGAGTCTTACGAGACGGTGACGCCCAGAAGATGCCCGAGCCCGAACGTGACGGCGGCGGCGCCCATGCCCAGCGCGAGCTGGCGCACCCCGCCCAGCCACCACGGCCGCGCGGTCATGCGCGCCACGGCCGCCCCGAACCCGAACAGCGCCAGCACGCTCACCACCATGGCGACGACCAGCCCGGACGCCCCGAACAGGAACGGCACCAGCGGCACCAGCGCCCCGGCCGCGAACGCGCAGAAGGACGACGCGGCGGCCACGTACGGCGAGGGCAGGTCGTCGGGGTCGACGCCCAGCTCCTCCCGGACGTGCACCCGCAGGGCCTGCTCGGGATCGGCCGAAAGCCCCTCGGCCACCCGCCGCGCGAGGTCCTCGTCGAGCCCCTTCGCCCGGTACATCGCCGCCAGCTCCGCCTGCTCGCCCTCGGGATTGCGGGCCAGCTCCCGCCGCTCGACGGCGATCTCCGCGCGCATCAGCTCCGTCTGGGACTTGACCGAGGTGTACTCACCGGCCGCCATGGAGCAGGCGCCCGCGATCAGCCCCGCGACCCCGGCCACCACCGCGCCGCGCCCGGCCCCGGCCGCGCCCACGACTCCGGCGATCAGCGCGAGATTGGACACCAGCCCGTCCATCGCTCCGAAGACGGCGGGACGCAACCACCCACCGGTGACGTCGCGGTGACTGTGGTGCTTCTCCGGGACATAAGGGTGAGTCAGCTCAATAGTCACGAAAGTGCCCTCCATTCCCAATATTTCAGTAGGAATGTAGACACAAGTCCTCAAGATCCGCAACGAAGGAGAGGCTTCCCTGACCTGCGAAGAAGCCCGATCCGGGCGGCGTCCACCGCCCGGGCGCCGCCGGGAAACCGGTCAGGCGTGGGCCGGTGCCGGAGCGGTCTGCTCCGTAGTGCGGATGAGGGCGGCGCAGTCGTCGATCGACTCTTCCAGCAGGCGGCGCAGCAGCGCGTCCGGGTCGGTGATGCAGGCCTGGACGATGCCCACGACCGACAGCTGGACCGCGTTCGGCGCCGCGTACCGGCGGAAGCCCTTCTCCGTGATCCTGGCCGCGCGGCTGAAGCGCCGGGCCTGCTCGGCCGCGTGCGGCACCTCCTCCATCGCCCGGCGGCTCTGCTCGCTGAGCTGCCCGGACGGGCCGCCTTCGAGCCTGGCGAGCATCTCCTCGGCCGCGAGCACCGAAACCGCCAGCGCGAGCTGGCGCTCGGCCGCCGCCACCGGCAGGGCCATCGTGGCGCAGCGCAGCGCGATCCGGGCGTCCACCCTCAGGTCGTCGCTGGCCAGGCCGATGATGGACGGGACGAGGTGGACGAGCTGGGCGCGGCTTTCGTCGCTGGTGTTGTCGTTGACCAGGCGGGCGAGTGCGGCCAGCAACGGGTGGGTGCAGGCCGGGTGGTCGCTCCACCGCTCTCCGGCCAGGTAGGAGGCCAGTTCCATGAAACAGGCACCGCGTTTCGGATTGCGATGTCTGCCGCGGGACAGGACCGGCATGTGATCAAGGTGATTGTCCACGGGTGCTCCACTGCTCCACGCGATCGCCGTCTCTTCAGTCTGCGCTGTCACGACCGCCAACGCCAGTGATGTACGTTCTTGGTCCTAAATGTTCCCCCTACCCGAGCTGTCCCACCTCTATCCGGTGCCGGTTTTGCCGACGAACACCGCCACCGTGCGGGCCGGGACCGTGAGCGTGCCGGTATCCGGGGCGAAGACGGACTCCCGGACCACCGGATCGCCGGAGGCGGCCTGCACGGGGTGCAGCGCCATTGCCAGCCCCGCCAGCCGCTCCATCGGCTGGGCCTGCGTGGACGGGGTGGCGTTGAACACGACGGTGACCGACGACCAGCGCGGATCCAGCCCGGACGTGTCCACGTGCATCGCGATCACGCCGTCCGCCGAGTCGGCGAACGTCAGCCGCTCGCGCACCTCCGACCCCAGCGCGAACGCCGGCGACGACGCCCGGATCCGCAGCAGCTCCCCGAACCTGGCCCGGCAGTCGCCGATCTCCCCGCAGCCGGGGACCAGGGCCGGGTCGGCCAGCAGCGGCCCGGCGTAGGGCCACCTGGCCTCGTTGTCGGCCCTGGGCGGCAGCCCGCCGCCGAACCCGTTGCCCTGCGAGCAGTCCCACAGCAGCCGGTTGAACCAGTCGCCGGAGTCGTAGGAGTTGCGGTCGAGGGACTTCGAGCGCAGCCGCTCGCTGCCCGCGTGCACGAACGCCGCCCCCTGCGCCAGCAGCACGGTGGCCAGCGACAGCACCTGCATGCGCACCCGGTCGGCCATCGGCGTCGGCTGCGGCAGCTTGTACGCCAGCGCGTCGAACAGGGTCTCGTTGTCGTGCGCGTCCACGTACGTCACGCTCTCGCCGGGCTCGGCCGCGTACCCGGCGGGCGCGCCGTTGTAGTCGATCTCCGCGCCCGTCTTCCCGGAGGGCAGCACGTAATCGCGCAGGTTCCCGGCCAGCCCGAGCTTGATCAGGTCCGTGTAGCCGGCGAGCCGGGCCCGCTGCTGCTCGGCCGTGCCGTTGGCCGGGGAGCCGTTCGGGGCGCCCGCCAGGCCCGAGCCGAACCCCTGCGCGCGCGGGTCGGCGTCGAAGGTGCTGCCGCCGCGCACCGCGTCCCGCAGCCGGTCGTTGAACGTGCCGATGCCGGTGCCGGCCAGGTTGGCCTGCGTGGCCTGCTCGAACCTGGCGCCGTCGGCCACCTCGCCGAAGTTCCAGCCCTCGCCGTACAGGATGATCGACCTGCCGTCCACGCCGTCCACGGCCACGGTCAGCTCGTCGAGGGCACGGCGGACGGCGAGGAGGTTGGCCTTCGGGTGGTGGCCCATGAGGTCGAAGCGGAAACCGTCGATCTTGTACTGGCGCGCCCACGTGACGACCGAGTCGATCACCAGCCGGCCCATCATCGTGTGTTCGGGCGCGGTGTTGGGGCAGCAGGTGGAGTCGGCGACCGTGCCGTCCTCAAGGAGGCGGTGGTAGTAGCCGGGCACGATCGGGTCGAGCACGCCGGTGGAGTGGGTGTGGTTGTAGACCACGTCCATCACCACGCGCAGCCCGGCGCCGTTGAGCGCGGCGACCATGGCGCGGAACTCCTTGATCCGCTCGTCGGGGTCGGTCGCGTACGAGCCCTCGGGCACCGTGTAGTGCAGCGGGTCGTAGCCCCAGTTGAAGGAGTCGCTCGCGGCCGTGTGCGCCACGCACTCCTGCTGCCGCTCCGAGTCGGGCGGCAGCGTGGCGAAGTCGCAGTCCGGCTCGGTCCGGTCGGCCCCGCGCTCGGGCACCGTGGCGAAGTCGAACACCGGCAGCAGGTGCACGTGCGTCAGCCCGTCCTCGGCCAGCGCCCGCAGCGCGCGCATCCCGGCGGAGTCGAGGCCGAAGGCCGCGTACGTGCCGCGCAGCCCGGCGGGGACGGTCGCGTCGGAGGCCGAGAAGTCGCGCACGTGCAGCTCGTAGATCGTCGCCCGGTGCTGGGGGACCGCCGGGGGCTTGACGAGCCGGTCCCAGCCGGGCGGCTTGAGCGCGGGGCTGTCGAGGTCGACGAGGCTGCTATGCCCGCCGTCCGGGGTCACGGCCGGTCCGTACGGGTCCGTGACCTCGCTCGTCCCCGAGTGGTGCGTGACCAGGAACGTGTACTCGCGGCCCCACCACGCCGGCCGCCCGCGTACCGACCAGACGCCGGTCTCGTCGTCGCGCCGCATCGGGTACACGGTCCGGCCTGGACTGTAGAGGGCAAGCTCGACCTTCACGGCGGTCGGCGCCCACAGCGACAGCCTCGGGATCCTCCGCCCGGAGGGCCCGAGCGGGGCGGTGGCCGCCCCGGCGTAGAGGTCGTCGAGCACGCCGGGGATCTGCACGCCCGTCTCCGCCACGAGCTCGCCCGAGCCGTCCCGTGCCACGGCCACGACCCGGCCGCGCAGCGCCTCGCGGACGAGGCCGGCGTCGCGCGGGTCCACCTTCAGCGCGGTGTACGACGCCAGGTGCGGCCACGCGTTCCGCTGCTCCTCGCTCAGCGTGCCGGGCGACAGCCGCACGACCCTCGGGCCGTCCTCGCCGCCGCAGGCCAGGGAGTGGTCGAGCGACGGGTCGACCTGCCACGCGACCGTCTCGCGGTCGATCCAGTGGGCCCTCGCCCCGCCCTCGAGGATCACGACGCTTTGCAACCCTTTCTGGAAATTTCTGAAACCGCCAGAACCGCCTCCCGGCCGCAAGGGCGGCGGCCACGCGGTGATCAAGGGTCCACCATAGGGGACCGCCTGCGGAAACGCCGGGGAACACGGGGGTTGGCGGCCAGTCTTCGCATCCGTGGATCAAGGTAACAACTTGCAGAAACCTTACGTACCCATCTTTCAAGGAGCCTCACGTCGGCGTAACGTCCGGCGTGTTCCACCCCCCTCGAGCTCGTGAGGAGAAGGACATGCGACGACTCTTACCCGCCGCGGCCGTCGTTGCGGCACTGGCTCTGGCGGTCTCCGCCTGCGGCGGTGGGAACGGCGGTGGGAACGCGACGAGCCCCACCGCGGCCGTCTCCGACCCCTCGAAGGTCAGCGGCGAGATCACGTGGTGGGACACGACCCGGCCGGACAGCGAGGGGCCGACGTTCCAGGCGTTGATCAAGGAGTTCGAGGCGAAGTACCCGCAGGTCAAGGTCAAATACGTGAACGTGCCCTCCGACCAGGCGCAGGGGCAGTTCCAGACCGCCGCGCAGGCGGGGGCGGGAGCGCCGGACGTGATCCGCTCGGAGGTGGCCTGGACCTCGCAGTTCGCGTCGCTGGGCTATCTGCAGCCGCTGGACGGCACGCGGGCGGTGGACGACGAGGCCGACTTCCTGCCGGGACCGCTGAGCAGCACCGAGTACAACGGCAAGACGTACGCGGTGCCGCAGGTCACCGACACCCTCGCGCTGCTCTACAACAGGCGGCTGCTGAAGGAGGCCGGGCACGACGAGGCGCCGAAGACGATCGCCGAGCTGAAGCAGACCGCGCTCGACGTCAAGGCCAAGACCGGCGCCGAGGGGCTGGCGCTCAACGTCGACTCCTACTTCCTGCTGCCGTTCATCTACGGCGAGGGCGGCGACCTCCTGGACGTGGCCGGCAAGAAGATCGTGGTGAACTCGCCGGCGAACGTGCGGGCGATCCAGACCGTGGCCGACCTGATCAGCTCGGGCGCCGCGCCCAAGCCCGCCACGACGGAGAGCTACGCCAACGCGATGACCGCCCTCAAGGAGGGCAAGGCGGCGATGATCTACAACGGGCCGTGGTCGCTGTCGGAGATCTACCAGGGCAAGGAGTTCAAGGACAAGAAGAACCTGGGCATCGCGCCGGTCCCGGCCGGCTCGGTCAAGGCCGGCGCGCCCACGGGCGGCTGGAACCTGGCCATCTACGCGGGCTCCAAGAACATCCCGGCGGCCTACGAGTTCGTCCGCTTCATGACCACGGTGGAGGCCCAGGCGAAGATCGCCAAGGAGATCAGCCTGCTGCCGACCCGTACCTCCGCGTACGCCAACCCCGACGTGCAGGGCAACTCCGACGTCGTGGTCTTCAAGCCGATCATGGACACCGCCGTGCCGCGGCCGTGGATCCCCGAGGGCGGGCAGCTGTTCCAGCCGCTGCTGGAGGGCTACCAGTCGCTGGTCGGCGGCAAGGCCGCGCCCGCCGACGTGCTCAAGAAGGTCGACGAGCAGTACCGCGGGATCATGAAGGACTGGAGCTGACCGGTGGCGGTCTCGACCGGACGGGTGGTGGCCGCGGGTGAGGGGGCTCGCGGCCGCCACGACAGACCTGGGCGGTTGCGGCGCGCGCTGTCGGCCCACTGGTACGCGTGGGCGATGATCGCGCCGGTGGTCGTCGTGATGGCGGTGCTGATCGGCTGGCCGCTGGCGCGCGGGGTGTACCTGTCGCTGACCGACGCCACCGAGGCGAACATCGGCCGGACCATCGGGGTGAACGTCATCCCGGCCACCTACGAGTTCGTCGGTCTGGACAACTATCTGCAGATCCTGACCTCCAGCCTGTTCTGGGACAAGCTGGTCTGGACCGTCGTGTGGACGGTGGTCTGCGTGGCCCTGCACTACGGCATCGGCCTCGGCCTGGCCGTGATGCTCAACCGCAGGCTCCGCTTCCGCTCCGTCTACCGCGTGCTGCTGATCCTGCCCTGGGCGGTGCCCGCCTTCGTGGCCGCCTTCATCTGGCGCTACCTGTACAACAGCGACTACGGCGTGATCAACGGCTTCCTGAAGGCGGCCGGGCTGTCCGGGGTCGGCTGGCTGGACGACCCGACCACGGCCAAGATCGCGGTCATCGCGGTGAACGTGTGGATCGGGGTGCCGTTCATGATGGTCGCCATGCTCGGCGGCCTGCAGTCGATCCCGGCCGAGCTGTACGAGGCGGCCGAGGTGGACGGGGCGAGCCCGTGGCAGCGGTTCAGGGCGATCACGCTGCCCGGGCTGCGCCAGGTGTCGTCCACGGTGGTCCTGCTCGGCACGATCTGGACGTTCAACATGTTCCCGATCATCTTCCTGGTGACGCGGGGCGGGCCCGGCAGCGAGACCGAGATCCTGGTCACCTACGCCTTCCGCGAGGCCTTCACCGGCGTGCGGAACTACGCGGGCTCGGCCGCGTGGGGCGTGATCATCCTCCTCATGCTGGTGGTGCTGGCGATCGGCTACCGCCGCACGTTGCGCAGTCAAGGAGATCCCTGGTGAGTAAGACTGGGAGCCCGCCTGTGCGTACGGCGGGGCGCGGGAGCTCGCACGTGCGTACGGCGGGGCGCGGGCGCGGGGAGCGCGGCCCGCTGGCCTCGATCGGCCTGCACGCGGGGCTGCTGCTCGCCGTGGCCGTCTCCCTCTTCCCCGTCGTGTGGCTGGTGCTGACCTCGCTCAAGCCGCGCGACAGCTGGCTCTCGGCGGAGCTGCGGCTCTTCGACCACTCCTCGTTCGACAACTACGTCCGCGTGCTGACCGCGACCGAGTTCCCGCAGTGGCTGCTCAACAGCGTGCTCACCGCCGGCCTGACCATGCTGGCCGGGGTGTTCCTGGCGGCGACCACCGGGTACGCGGTCAGCCGGTTCCGCTTCCCCGGGCACCGCTCCGTGATGTGGCTGCTGCTGATCACCCAGATGTTCCCGGTCGCCATCCTCATCGTGCCGCTCTACAACCTGATGGCCGGGCTGGGCCTGCTCAACCAGATCCCCGGGCTGGTGATCGCGTACATGACGATCTCGGTGCCGTTCTGCGCCTGGATGATGAAGAGCTATTTCGACACCGTCCCGGTGGAGATCGACCAGGCCGCGATGGTGGACGGGCTGACCCCGTTCGGCACGTTCTGGCGCGTGGTGCTGCCGCTGGCGCGGCCCGGGATCGCGGTGACCGCGTTCTACTGCTTCATGACCGCCTGGGGCGAGGTCGGCTACGCCACGGTGTTCATGTCGCAGGAGGACAAGCGCACCCTGGGCGTCGGGCTGCAGCAGTTCGTCGGCCAGCACTGGTCCGACTGGGGGCTGATGACCGCCTCGGCCGTGCTCATCGCCATCCCCGCGGGCGTCGTCTTCCTCCTGGTCCAGCGCCACCTCATCACCGGTCTCACGGCCGGCGCCACGAAGTCCTGAATCCTGGCCTGAATCTTTCGCATAGTGGCTCACCGGCCACTCGCGGGCCGTCTGGGCGGCGGGCAATGATTGCAGGCGCCGTATAAACGCGGACGCAATGCAATGGAGGGTTTGGACATGCCTGTAGGGCTTCTCGCCCTGGCACTCGGAGGCTTCGGCATCGGGCTCACCGAGTTCGGGATCATCGGACTGCTGCCGCAGGTCGCGGCGGACTTCGGCGTCAGCGAGCCGGTCGCCGGATATCTGGTCTCGGGTTACGCGCTGAGCGTGGCGGCCGGGGCCGTCGCGCTGACCGCGGCGATCGCCCGGTTCGACCGCAAGAAGGTGCTGCTGGCGCTGATGGTGCTGTTCATCGCGGGCAACCTGATCTCCGCGATCGCGCCGGTCTACTCGGTGCTGATGACGGGCCGGGTCGTCGCGGCGCTGTGCCACGGCGCGTTCTTCGGCGTCGGCTCGGTGGTCGCCGCCGACATGGTCGCGCCGGACCGGCGGGCCGGCGCCATCTCGCTGATGTTCGCCGGGCTGACCGCGGCCAACGTGCTCGGGGTCCCCCTGGGCACGCTGCTCGGGCAGCAGCTCGGCTGGCGCTCGACGTTCTGGGCGATCACGATCATCGGCGTGGTCGCGCTGGCCGGGATCCGGGTGCTGGTGCCGCCGACGCCGGCGCCGGCCGGGACGAGCCTGCGCGGCGAGCTGGCCGCGTTCCGCCGGCCGCAGGTGTGGGTGTCCGCCGCGGTCACCGTGCTCGCCTTCGGCGGCATGTTCGGCGCGTTCACCTACATCGCGTTCACGCTCACCGAGGTCAGCGGGTTCGCCTCCGCCACGGTGCCCTGGCTGCTGGTGCTGTTCGGGGCTGGCACGTTCGCGGGCAACTTCCTCGGCGGCAAGTTCGCCGACCGGGCACTGAACGCTTCGCTGATCGCGATCCTGGCGCTGCTCACCGCCGTGCTCGCGGTGTTCGCGCTGACCGCGCAGAGCAAGGTCATGACGGTCGTCTCGCTGCTGCTGATGGGCGCGGTCGGCCTGGCCACCGCGCCCGGACTGCAGCTGCGGATCATGCGGTACGCCCAGGACGCGCCCACGATGGCCTCCGGCGCCAACATCGCGGCCTTCAACGTCGGCAACGCGCTGGGCGCCTGGCTGAGCGGGCTGGCCCTCGGGGCGGGCTTCGGGTTCGTCTCACCGCTCTGGGTCGGCGCCGGGGTCACCCTCGCCGGCCTCGCCGTCCTGGCAGCGGGCTCGGCCCTCCCGAACCGCCGCAAGCCCCAGACCGCCGAATCGGGCGTACCGGACCACCGCACACCACACA
This sequence comes from Nonomuraea sp. NPDC005650, assembly GCF_040605375.1. Classification (NCBI taxonomy): domain Bacteria; kingdom Bacillati; phylum Actinomycetota; class Actinomycetes; order Streptosporangiales; family Streptosporangiaceae; genus Nonomuraea; species Nonomuraea sp. NPDC005650. The sequence goes on along the minus strand of NZ_JBEXCR010000021.1, from coordinate 70,591 downwards.
CCACCGGCTCGGGCGTACCGGACCACTAGACGCCGCACACCGCCAGGTCGGGACCGCCTGACCACCCCACGCCACAGACCACCGGATCGGGAGTGCCGGACCACCGTGCGTTGCGGGCTTCCCGGGTCGGGGGGAGCGGCCCGCCGCGGCGGTGTCGGGCGGATGGTGGGCTACGGGCGGGTGGCCGCGGCCAGCCTGACGCCGAGGGCGACGAGGGCGGTGCCGGTGAGGCCGTCCACGACCCGGCGCACGACCGGCCGGGCGAACAGCCGGCGCAGCGTGCTCACCACGTTGGCCACCACCAGGAACCACGCGACCGTCCCCGCCAGCGCGATCACCGACAGCAGCAGCGTGTCCCCGATCGAGGCCCCCGCGCCGACGAACTGCGGCACCAGGGCCACGAAGAACAGCGCCGCCTTCGGATTGAGCACGTTGGTCAGCAGCCCCTCCGCGAACGCGGCCCAGCCGCCGCGCCGCCCCGGGCCGGGCAGGTCCAGCTTCGGCGCGCCGCCCGTGCGCAGGGCGGCGCGCAGCGCCTTGGCCCCGAGGTAGAGCAGGTACGCCGCCCCGACCACCTTCACCACGGTGAAGGCCGTGGCCGAGGCCGCCAGCAGCGCGGCGATGCCGGTGGCCGCGGCGACCACCCACACGAACACGCCCACGGCGATGCCCGTCGCGGCCGCCATGCCGTGCAGGCGCCCGGACCCGGCGGAGCGGCGGACGACCACCGCGAAGTCGGGACCGGGCGACATCGCCCCGAGCAGCACGACTCCCCCGAAGGCCACGAACTGCGACATAGAGGTCATGGCGTCCACCTTACGAGCACCCGGCCCTCGGGGATCAGGGTCGACCGCTCCCACGTCCAGGTCGGCACCGTGATCATCTCGGCGGGGCCGCCGAGGGCGACGGGCGTGTCGAGGAGGGCGGAGTGCGGGGTGAGCCGCAGGCCGCCCTCGGGGATGACGACGGTCTCCAGCGGCGTGCGCAGGCTCGGGCCGTCCGGCTCGTCCAGGTCGCTGCTCACCCAGCTGTCCTCACCGGCGAAGGCCGTGAACACCAGCGCGCCGACGGGCGCGGCGCCGGAGTGGCGCAGCGTCCCGGCGGGCAGCCAGCCGTGCCGGCCGGCCTCGTACGTGATGCCGGAGAGGCGCAGCTCGCCCTCCAGCACCACGAACTCCTCCCCCGCCAGGTAGTGCCCGCGCTCGGGCCGGGCCCAGCCGGGCGGGAAGCGGACGAGTGAGGACAGGCCGTCCAGCCGGGTCTGGCGCACCGGCAGGTTGGCCCCCGGGATCAGGAAGTCTCGGGTGGGCAGGTCCGCGTCGAGCAGGTCGACCAGCACGTCAGCGCCCGCGCCGCCGCTTCTTGAGGATGGAGCGGAGGGTCAGCGCCACCACGATCAGCACGATCTGGCCACCGATCACGATGCGGTTGACGTCGACGGCGGGCCGCCAGCTGACCTCACCGTCCTTCAGCACGAACACCCCCGCGGGCGTGGCGCCGAAGCCGACGCCGATGCCGCCGCCCCTGCCCTCCTCGCCCTTCTCCCCTTTGCCCCGGCCCTCCCCGCCGCCGCCCCCTTGGGCGACCCGGGCGACGGGGATGACGACGACGTCGCCCTGCCGGACGGGCTCGCCGAAGACGCGCTTGACGGTCGCGGCGTCGGTCGCCTGCTCCACCACCTTCATGATGTCCATCCCACTATCGTTCACCACGGATCGCCCGGCTGAACACCGGCGTCCGGTATGCGTCAGTCGAACGTCGTCGAGATCTCGTGCCAGCCGCCCGGCGCGATCTTCGCGGCCGGCGCCGGCCCCCAGGACCCCTGCTCGTACGGCAGCGGCCGCTCCGGCAGGTCGAGCACCCGCTGGACGATCCGCCACGACTCCTCCACCAGGTCGAACCTGGCGAAGCGCCGCGGGTCGCCGCTGACGGCGTCGGCCAGGACGCGCTCGTAGGCGGCCTCCATCGGCCCGAGCACCTTGGTGAAGTCGACGCTGACCGGCACCGGCCTGGTGTGCTGCCTGCCCGGCTCCTTGGCCAGCAGGTCGAAGGTGACCCCGGCGTCCGGCTGGAGCCGGAACCTGATGAGGTTGGGGCCGGGCGGCGCGTCGCCGCCGCGGAACATCGTCACCGGCGGCCTGCGCAGCTCGGCGACGACCTCCAGGTCGGTGGTCGGCAGCGCCTTGCCGGAGCGGACGCACCACGGCACGCCGGCCCAGCGCCAGTTGTCGATGTAGGCGCGCAGGGCGACGAACGTCTCGGTGGTGGAGCCGGGGCGCACGCCGTCGGTGTCGAGGTAGCCGGAGTATTGGCCGCGTACGACGTCGGCGGGGTCGATGGCCTGCACGGCGCGCAGCACCCGCCACTTCTCGTCGAGCTGGGCGCGGGCGTCGGTGGACGGCGGCGGGTCCATGGCGAGGATGGCCAGCAGTTGCAGCAGGTGATTCTGCACCACGTCGCGGACCGTGCCGTTGGCGTCGTAGAAGGCGCCGCGGTCGCGCACGTCGAAGTCCTCGGCCATGGTGATCTGGACGCTGCGGATGTGGTTGCGGTTCCAGATGGGCTCCAGCAGCGTGTTGGCGAACCGGAACACCATGAGGTCCTCGACCGGCTCCTTGGCCAGGAAGTGGTCGACGCGCCGCACGTGGTCCTCGTCGAAGTGCTTGAACAGCTCCTCGTTGAGCTCGCGGGCCGAGGTGAGGTCGTGGCCGAACGGCTTTTCCACCACGAGCCGGGCGTCGTGGTTGAGCCCGGCCCCGGCCAGCCCTTCGGCGACCGTGGCGAACAGCGAGGGCGGCACCGCGAGGTAGTGGACGACGAAGCCCTTGCCGGCCACCTCCTCGCGGAGCCTGGCGAACGTCTCGGGGTCGCGGTAGTCGCCCGCGACCAGCCGCAGGTTTCCGGCGAGCTTGTCGAAGGCCGCGTCGCGCACGCCGCCGACGGCCTCGCGGGCGTGCTCACGCAGCCCGTCGAGGTCGAGGTCGGTCTTGGCCACGCCGATGACGGGCAGGTCGAGCCGGCTGTCGGCGGTCAGGCGGTAGAGCGCGGGCAGGATCATCTTGCGCGCGAGGTCGCCGGTGACGCCGAACAGCACGAGCGCCCCGGCCTTCTCGGCGCCCCGCCCGTGCTCGGTCCCGGACGCGTGACGCATGTCAGACCCGCCTTCCGCGCAGCTCGCGGTATTTCCGGACGAGCTGTTCGGTGGAGGCGTCGGGCAGCGCGGCGGGCGGCTCCTCGGAGGTGAGCGCGGGCGCCAGGTCGAGCGCCATCTTCTTGCCCAGCTCGACGCCCCACTGGTCGAAGGAGTCGATCCCCCAGATCGTGCCCTCGACGAACACGATGTGCTCGTAGAGCGCGACGAGCTGGCCCAGGGTCGAGGGGGTCAGCTTGGGCGCGAGGATCGTGGAGGTGGGCCGGTTGCCGGGCATCACCTTGTGCGGCACGACCTCGGGCGGCGTGCCCTCGGCGGCGATCTCCTCGGCCGTCTTGCCGAACGCCAGCGCCGAGGTCTGGGCGAAGAGGTTGGCGGTGAGCTGGTCGTGCATGCCCTCGCGGTCCTCGAACGGCTCGGCGAAGCCGATGAAGTCGGCGGGCACGAGCCGGGTGCCCTGGTGGAGGAGCTGGTAGAAGGCGTGCTGCCCGTTGGTGCCCGGCTCGCCCCAGAAGATCTCGCCGGTCGCGGCCGGGACGGGGGTGCCGTCGGCGCGCACGGACTTGCCGTTGGACTCCATCGTGAGCTGCTGCAGGTAGGCGGGGAAGCGGTGCAGCCGCTGGCTGTAGGGCAGCACGGCGCGGGTCTCGGCGCCGAAGAAGTCGTCGTACCAGATGCCGAGCAGGCCCATCAGCACCGGCATGTTGGCCTCGAACGGGGCGGTGCGGAAGTGCTCGTCGACGGCGTGGAAGCCGGCCAGCATCTCGCGGAAGCGCTCGGGCCCGATCGCGATCATCAGGGAGAGGCCGATGGCGCCGTCGTAGGAGTAGCGCCCGCCGACCCAGTCCCAGAAGCCGAACATGTTGTCGGTGTCGATGCCGAACTCGGCGACCTTGGCGGCGTTGGTGGAGACGGCCACGAAGTGCTTGGACACCGCGTCCTCGCCCAGCGCCTCGACCAGCCAGCGGCGGGCGACGCGGGCGTTGGTGAGCGTCTCGAGCGTGGTGAAGGTCTTGGAGCTGACCACGAACAGCGTGGTCGCGGGGTCGAGGTCGGCGAGGTTGCCGGTGATGTCGGCCGGGTCGATGTTGGAGACGAACCTGGCCCGCACGCCCGCGTCGGCGTAGTCGCGCAGCGCCTCGTAGGCCATGGCGGGGCCGAGGTCGGAGCCGCCGATGCCGACGTTGACCACGGTCTCGATCGGCTTGCCGGTGGCGCCCTTCCACTCCTTGGACCTGACCCGGTCGGCGAAGGCGCCCATCTCGCCGAGCACCGCGTGCACGTCGGCGACCACGTCCTGCCCGTCCACGACCAGCTCGGCCTCGCGCGGCAGGCGGAGCGCGACGTGCAGGACGGCGCGGTCCTCGCTGACGTTGATGTGCTCGCCGCCGAACATGGCGGAGATCCGCTCGCGCAGCCCCGCCCGCTCGGCCAGGGCCACCAGCAGGTCGATCGTCTCGCCGGTGGCGCGGTGCTTGGCGTAGTCGAGGAACAGGTCGCCGGCGGTCACGGTCATGCGCCCGGCCCGGCCCGGGTCCTGCGCGAACAGCTCGCGCAGGTGCCTGCCCGCCAGCTCCTCATGGTGCTTGCCGAGAGCCGCCCACTCCTGGCTCTGAGTGATGTCGCCGTTCACGCTTCCTCCTCGTGTCGCCAAACCCGATCACCATCGTGCCGTAACCCATTACCCACCGAGATTGATTCCGCGCACGGCGGAGGGGAGTCTTTAGGGCCTCAGTGGGATTCGCGCCCGACGTGGTCGCCGCTGGAGCCGATGAGGAAGTCGAGGTCGGCGCCGCGGTCGGCCTGGGTGACGTGCTCGACGTAGAGGCGCTCCCACCCGCGTACGGGCTGGGCGTGCCCGATCGTCACGGGCCGCCTGGCGGCCAGCTCGGCGTCGGGGATGTCCACGTCGAGCCGCCGGGCGGCGACGTCGAGGACGATCGGGTCGCCGGTGCGCACCTTCGCCAGCGGGCCGCCGGCCGCCGCCTCGGGCGCGGTGTGCAGGACGACCGTGCCGTACGCGGTGCCGCTCATGCGGGCGTCGCTGACGCGCACCATGTCGCGCACGCCCTTCTCCAGCAGCCTGGCGGGCAGCGGCAGGTTGCCCACCTCGGGCATGCCGGGGTAGCCCTTGGGGCCGCAGCCGCGCAGCACGAGCACCGAGGTCTCGTCGATGTCCAGGTCGGGCGAGTCGAGGCGGGCGTACACGTCCTCGATGCTGTCGAAGACGACGGCCCGGCCGCGGTGGCGCAGCAGCTCGGGCGAGGCGGCGGCGGGCTTGATCACCGCGCCGCCGGGGGCGAGGTTGCCGCGCAGGACGGCGATGCCGGCGTCGGGCAACAGCGGGTCGGAGCGGCGCCTGATGACGCTCTCGTCCCAGATCTCCGCCTCCGCCAGGTGCTCGGCGAGGGGGCGGCCCGTGATGGTGATCGTCTCCTGGTCGAGCAGGTCCTCGACCTCCTTGAGCACGGCGGCCAGGCCGCCCGCCCTGAACAGGTCGTCCATCAGGTGGCGCCCGGCGGGCTGGAGGTCCACGAGCAGCGGCACCCCGGAGCCGGTGCGGTCGAAGTCGTCCAGGGACAGGTCCACGCCGAGCCGGCCCGCGACGGCCAGCAGGTGGACGACGGCGTTGGTGGAGCCGCCGACGGCGGCCAGGGTCACGATGGCGTTGAGGAACGAGCCCCTGGTCATGACCTGGCTCGGGCGGCGGTCCTGCCGGACGAGGTCCACGGCCAGGCGGCCGGTCTCGTGGGAGCGTTCGAGCAGGCGGCTGTCGGGGGCGGGGATGCCCGCGGTGCCGGGGATCGTCATGCCGAGGGCCTCGGCCATGCAGGCCATGGTGGAGGCGGTGCCCATGGTGTTGCAGTGGCCGCGGCTGCGGATCATGGACGACTCGGAGCGCATGAACGCCTCGCGCGAGAGCGTGCCCGCGCGTACCTCCTCGCTGAGGCGCCACACGTCGGTGCCGCAGCCGAGCGGCGCGCCGCGGAAGTGCCCGGTCAGCATGGGGCCGCCGGGCATCACGACGGCGGGCAGGTCGACGGAGGCGGCGGCCATGAGCAGCGACGGGATGGTCTTGTCGCACCCGCCGAGCAGCACCACGCCGTCGATGGGGTTGGCGCGCAGCATCTCCTCGGTGGCCATGGCGGCCAGGTTGCGCCAGAGCATGGCGGTGGGGCGCACGTTCGTCTCGCCGAGGGAGACGACCGGCAGGTTGAGCGGCACGCCGCCGGCCTCCCAGACGCCGTTCGCGACGCTCTCGGCGACCTCGTCGAGGTGGGAGTTGCAGGGGGTGAGGTCGGAGGCGGTGTTGGCGATCGCGATGTGCGGCTTGCCGCCCTCGAACGCCTCGCGGGGCAGGCCACGCCGCATCCACGCCCGGTGTATGTAGGAGTTTCGGTCGTTCCCCGAGTACCAGCGCGAACTCCTCAATGCCATATTCGGCACTTTATCCGTCATATCGGGGATTCAGCACCTTCTGTGGAGGAAGCTGCAGGGGATGGACCATATCGACGCGTACTGGCGGGCCGCGAACTACCTGTCCGTCGGTCAGATCTATCTGCTGGACAATCCGCTGCTGAGCGAGCCGCTGCGGCCCGAGCACATCAAGCCGCGCCTGCTCGGCCACTGGGGCACCACGCCGGGGCTGAACTTCTGCTTCGCCCACCTCAACCGGGTGATCAGGGAGCGGGACCAGGACATGATCTACATCGCGGGTCCCGGGCACGGCGGCCCCGCCGCGGTGGCGCACGCGTGGCTGGAGGGCACGTACTCCGAGCGCTATCCGGACGTCTCGCAGGACGCGGAGGGCATGCGGCGGCTGTTCCGCCAGTTCTCCTTCCCCGGCGGGATCCCGAGCCACGTGGCGCCCGAGACCCCGGGCTCGATCCACGAGGGCGGGGAGCTGGGGTACTCGCTCGCGCACGCGTACGGGGCCGCCTTCGACAACCCGGACCTGGTCGTGGCCTGCGTCGTCGGCGACGGCGAGGCCGAGACGGGCCCGCTCGCGACGAGCTGGCACTCCAACAAGTTCACCGACCGCGACCGCGACGGCATCGTGCTGCCCATCCTGCACCTGAACGGCTACAAGATCGCCAACCCGACCGTGCTCGCCCGCATCCCCGAGGCGGAGCTGTTCAAGCTCATCGAGGGCTACGGCTACCGCCCGCACCTGGTGGGACCAGACCACGAGGAGATGGCCCGCACGCTGGACAGCGTCTTCGACCAGCTGGCCGCGTACAGGCAGGGTGGGTCCGACCGGCCGCCGATGATCGTCCTGCGGACGCCGAAGGGGTGGACGGGGCCGCGCGAGGTGGACGGCAGGCAGGTCGAGGGCACCTGGCGGGCGCACCAGGTGCCGCTGGCCAACGTCCGGGAGAACGCCGCCCACCTGGCCATGCTGGAGGAGTGGATGCGCTCGTACCGGCCGGAGGAGCTGTTCGACTCCGGCGGCAGGCCGGTGAGGGAGATCCTGGAGACCGTGCCGCGCGGCACGCGCCGGATGAGCGACAACCCGCACGCCAACGGCGGCGAGCTGCTGGAGCCGCTGCGGCTGCCGGACTTCCGGCGGCTCGCGGTCGAGGTCAAGTCGCCCGCCACGCAGACGAGCGAGCCGACGCGGGTGCTCGGCGGGTTCCTGCGCGACGTGATCGCCGCCAACCCCCGGACGTTCCGGCTGATGGGGCCGGACGAGACCGCCTCGAACCGTCTGTCGGCGGTGTTCGAGGCCACGGACCGGGCGTGGAACGCCGAGACGCTGCCGACGGACGAGGACCTGGCCCCCGGCGGCCGGGTGATGGAGGTGCTGAGCGAGCACCTGTGCCAGGGCTGGCTGGAGGGCTACCTGCTGACCGGCAGGCACGGGCTGTTCAACTGCTACGAGGCGTTCATCCACATCATCGACGCCATGTTCAACCAGCACGCGAAGTGGCTGGAGTCCGCGCAGAAGATCCCCTGGCGGCGGCCCGTCGCCTCGCTCAACTACCTGCTGTCCTCGCACGTGTGGCGCCAGGACCACAACGGCTTCAGCCACCAGGACCCGGGCTTCCTCGACGTCGTGATCAACAAGAAGGCGTCCGTGGTGCGAGTCTACCTGCCGCCGGACGCCAACACGCTGCTGTCGGTCGCCGACCACTGCCTGCGCTCGCGCGACTACGTCAACGTGATCGTGGCGGGCAAGCAGCCGGTGCTGGACCTGTTCACGATGGAGGAGGCCGTCGCGCACAACACGCGCGGCCTGGGCATCCTGCCGTGGGCCTCCACCGACGAGGGCGCCGAGCCGGACGTGGTGCTGGCCTGCGCGGGCGACGTGCCCACCCAGGAGACGCTCGCCGCCGCCGCGATCCTGCGCGAGCACCTGCCCGAGCTGAAGGTACGCGTCGTCAACGTGGTGGACCTCATGCGCCTCCAGCCGCCCTCGGAGCACCCGCACGGCATGACGGACGCCGAGTTCGACGCCCTGTTCACCACCGGCAAGCCGGTCGTCTTCGACTTCCACGGCTACCCGTCGCTCATCCACCAGCTCACCTACCGCCGCCGCGGCCACGACAACATCCACGTGCGGGGCTACAAGGAGGAGGGCACCACGACCACGCCGTTCGACATGGCCATGATGAACGACATCGACCGCTTCCACCTGGTCATGGACGTCATCGACCGGGTGCCGGGGCTCGGCTCCACGGCGGCGCACCTGCGCCAGCGCATGAGCGACGAACGGCTGCGGGCCCGCGCGTACACCCGCGAGCACGGCGAGGACACCCCGGAGATCAGGTCGTGGACGTGGCCGGGCGCATCCTCGTACTGAACATGGGCTCGTCGTCCATCAAGTACGAGCTCATCGACGTCGGCACCCGCGCGCGCCCGGCCAGGGGGCTGGTGGAGCGCGTCGGCGAGGAGCGCGGGCGGCTGACGCACCACGCCGGGGACGGGCCGCCGCACGTGCGGGAGGGGCCGTTCCCCGACCACGAGGCGGGGCTGGCCGCGGTCATGGAGGCGTTCGGGGCGGCGGGGCCGGAGCTGGACCCGGTCGCGGTCGGGCACCGCGTCGTGCACGGCGGGACCCGGTTCGGCGAGGCGGTGCTGGTCGACGACGCCGTGATCAAGGCGATCGAGGAGCTGGCGCCGCTCGCGCCCCTGCACAACCCGGTCAACCTCGCCGGGATCCGGGTGGCGCGCGGCGCCTTCCCGGGGGTGCCGCAGGTGGCGGTGTTCGACACGGCGTTCCAGCTGGGGCTGCCGCCCGAGGCGTACACGTACGCGGTGCCGCGCGAGTGGCGCGAGCGGCTCGGCGTGCGGCGCTTCGGCTTCCACGGCACCTCCTGCGCGTACGTCTCCCGCCGCGCCGCCGCCTTCCTCGGCCGCGACCCGGCCGCGCTCGGCCTCATCGTGCTGCACCTGGGCAACGGCGCCAGCGCGACCGCGATCTCCGGCGGGCGCAGCGTCGACACCTCCATGGGCCTGACGCCCCTGGAGGGGCTGGTCATGGGCACCCGCTCGGGCGACGTCGACCCCGCGCTGGCCGGCTACCTGGCGCGGGTGGCCGGGATGGACGCGCGGCAGGTGGAGAGCGGGCTCGACCGCCACGGCGGCCTGCTGGCGCTCGCCGGGACCGGCGACATGCGCGAGGTACGCGCCCGCGACGACCCCGAGGCCCGGCTGGCCCTGGCGGTCTACACGCGGCGCGTCCGCAAGTACGTCGGCGCCTACTACGCGCTGCTCGGGCGGGTGGACGCGATCGTGTTCACCGGCGGGGTCGGGGAGCACGACGCGGCCACCCGCGCCGAGTCCCTGGCCGGGCTCGACCGGCTCGGCATCGCCGTGGACCCCGCCCTCAACCTGGCCGAGTCGGCGGCGGAGCGGGCGGTCTCGCCGCCGGGCGCGGAGGTGGCCGTGCTCGTCATCCCGACGGACGAGGAGTGGGAGATCGCCCGCCAGGCGCTCGCGCTGATCGGCCGGGGGCCATGACGTGCGGCGCGGTACGGCCGGGGGTCAGGTCAAGACGTGTGACGCGGCACGGCCGGGGGTCAGGTCATGACGTGCGGTGCGGCACGGCCGGCACCCAGAAGTCCACCGTCGTGCCCATGCCGGGCGCGCCGCGGATGCTCCACCAGCCGCCCGCCGTCTCGGCCCGCTCGCGCATCTCGATCAGCCCGAAGTGGTCGTTCCGGCCGTCCTCGCGGGTGATCCCGACCCCGTCGTCGCGCACGCGGACGTGGACGCCGCCGTCGAGCGAGGCCAGCTCCACGGCGACCGCGACGGCCCCGGCGTGCTTGCGGACGTTCGTGAGCGCCTCCTGGCAGATGCGGTAGACGGTGATCGCGCTCTCGGGGGGCGGCTCGCCGTCCAGGCGGTTCACCAGCTCGTACGCCACTCCCGCCATCTCCTGCTCCAGGTACGCGGTGAGCCCCTCCACCAGCCCGTCAGCGGGCGGGCGTAAGCGGAAGGTCAGGTCGCGCAGTCGCCCGACGGCGGCCTCCACCGCCTCGCCGAGCGCGCCGACGCCGGCCGCGTGCTCCTCGGGCAGGCCCTCCCCCAGCGCCCGCAGCCGCATCCCGACGGCGACCATGGACTGGATGGTGTCGTCGTGCACGTCGGAGGCGATGCGGCGGCGCTCGCGCTCCTGGGCCTGGACCAGGTGGGCGAGCAGCAGGCCGCGCTCGTCCAGCGCCCTGGCCATGCTGCGCCGCTCGGTCAGGTCACGCGTCACCTTGCCGAACCCCCGCAGCTCGCCGGCCTCGCCGCGCAGGGCGGTGATGACGACGCTGGCCCAGAACCTGGTGCCGTCCTTGCGGACCCGCCACCCCTCCTCCTCCCAGCGGCCGTCGGCGGCCGCCGCCTCCAGCTCCATGGCCGGCTTGCCGGACGCGACGTCCTCGGGCGGGTAGAAGACGGAGAAGTGGGTGCCGATGATCTCGTCGGCGGTGTAGCCCTTGATGCGCTGGGCTCCGGCGTTCCAGCTGGCGATCCTGCCGCGGGGGTCGAGCATGAAGATGGCGTAATCGCGGATGCTCTGGACGAGCAACTCTATATCCGCCTGCGGGAGGTCATCCACGGCCATACCGCAGCTTTTCACGACGTGGCCCGGGGACCCAACCTTCCCCGGCGGGTTCAGCCGTCGAGAGCGCGGGCCTGGAGCGGGGCGAGGCGGGGCGCCAGCTCGCACCAGACCACTTTCCCGCCCTTTCCGCCGTCCTCGCTGTTGTCTCCGTCGGCGGGCGCGGTCCCCCAGCCGATGGACAGGAGCCGGACGACGTGCAGCCCCCAGCCGTTCGACGGGCCGGGCTCGCGTGGTTCGGGCAGCCGCTCCCCGGCGTCGCCCACCTCGACCCGCACCCGTCCCGCGCTGCCCCGCATCCTCAGGGACGGCGGGCCGTCGCCGTGCACGAGCGCGTTGGTCACCAGCTCGGAGACCACGAGCAGGACGTCCTCGTGGTGGCCCTGATAGCCGCACTCGGCCAGGGCCTGACGGACGATCCGGCGCGCCGCCGTGATGCTGCCCATCTCCTTCGGCAGGGGCGTGTCCACCTGGTATCGCCCGGCTTCCTCGCTGACCACCCCTCTACTCTCGGGGAGCCACCATCCGATCACGAGACGCAGCCGCGCCAGGCCGCCCGGTACACCTGTGGGACGCGACATGGTGCAAGTGCGTCAGTCGAGCAGCCCTTCCCTGCGGGCCAGCGCGACCGCCTCCAGCTTGGACCTGGCGCCCAGCTTCTCCAGCACGTGCTGCACGTGGTTGCGCGCCGTGTTGCGGGCCACGCCGAGCCGTTCGCCGATCTCACGCGTGCCGATGCCCTCGGCCAGCAGCAACAGCGTCTCCCGCTCGCGGGCCGTCAGCGCCGACCCCAGGCGCCCCGCGCGCCCGGTCAGCCGGTCGAGCACCCCGGGCAGCAGCCCGGGCGCGAACACCACCCCGCCGGCCGCCACCTCCCGCACCGCCGACTCCAGCTCCCCCAGCCGGGACGACTTCACCACCAGCCCGGCGCCCCCTGCCGCCACCGCCCTGGCCGCCACGGAGACGGTCGCCTCGCCGGTCAGCACCAGCACCCGTGCCTTGGGCGCCGCCGCCGCGAGCCTCCCGATGGCCGCGATCGCGTCGCCGTCGGGCAGCCGCCGGTCGAGCACGACGACGTCCGGCTGGAACCTGCCGGTCTCGGCCACCGCCCCGGCGATGCTGCCGGTCTGGGCCACCACCTCGATGTCGGGCACCCGCGCCAGCGCCATCCCGATGGCCTCGGCGACCATGGCGTGATCCTCCACGAGGACCACCCGGATCGAAGGGGAAGCCGCCATTGTCCGAAGTCGCCTCTGTCCGAAGTCGCCGCTGTCGCGGTTTCCGCTCCCCGGGCGCACCCCGGCCCGGCGCCACGAGCAGTGTCCCACGGCCCGCCGCCCGGCGCACAGCGCCCGCGGCCGTCGGCGCCGTTCGCTCAGGACTTCCAGGGCAGGCGGCGGTGCTTGAAGGTCGGATTCTTGGTCTCCCAGTAGCGCCACCCCTCCACCCTGGCGGGGATGTTGGCGTATCCGCTGGAGACCCTGACGTCGCGGCACGTGCCCATCACGCGCCAGGCCGACCAGCCGATGCGGTAGCCGAAGACGCGATACCACAGATGGCCGTACTTGCCCTTGGTGATCTCCCGGCTGTACTCGTGGCCGGTGAAGACCATGTGACGCTCTTCGAGGTGCGGAAGCCCCATCCTGCGCATCTCGTGCACCACATCGCGGGTGGTGATCGGTTCCACGACGTCGAGCGGTTCGGTCGTGGAGACGGCCTTCCGCCGCTCGTTCTCGGTCTCCAGGAACGCGCGGACCTCGTGCTCCCGGGTGACCGACGCCGTGACCGTGCCGCCGGGGCCGTCGACGAAGTTGGTGCGGGGCAGGAAGAAGTTCCGCGGAGAGAGCGTGTGCACCTTGAAGAAGAGGTGCGGGCTGCATCTGTCGCCGTGGATGAGGGGGAAGCGACGCTGACGGTGACGGCGGCGGCGGTCGGTGGTGTCGGCGGCGACGGTACCGGCGGTGCCGGCCGTGCCGGTGTCGGCGGCGCCGGTGTCGGCGGTCTCGACGGTGCGGTCGGTGTCATCGTCGTCGTCCGCTCTCGCCGCCGGCACCAGGGCGGCGACCAGGACCATCGAAAGAGAGCCGCTCACTGCCCATCTCATCGCGTGACGCGCCTTGGGCCAAGCGGAATTGACTGGGGCAATTGTCCGTGAATCGGGAGTGGACATGTACCGTACCTTTCGGAATGCGTCAGGCCGGGATCCGGCCTCTGCCGCCCGCCGAACGGGCCGACAAGATCGGTACGATGGTTACAGTTGCCGCGAGGCGATCTTCAACGCCACGCCGCAGGCGAATTTCCCATGCTGGGAAAGCGCCGGTGAAAAAGTGTCAATATCAGATCGTCCCTTTCACAAACCCGCATCACGGTGTTCCGGCGTCGCCGCGCCCGTGTCCGGAAAGCCGGACAAAGGCTGGATGACCTGCTACGACGCGACTCACAGGGCCGTCCGGACGGGTCGGGACGGTCATTCACGGGAGAAATCTGAGACTTTTTCCCGACCTTCGAGGAGAATATCGGCTGTGCCCTCCGCGTCGCCCTCGGTGCCGCTCTCCGCGTCGCCCGCCGTATCGCCCGCCGGGTCTCCGGTGCTGCGTCTTGTGCGGGCCGTCGTGTTCGCGACGGTCTGCGGCGCGGTGTCGGCGGGCGGGCACGCGCTGGCGGGCGGCGGCCTCGTGCCGTTCGAGGTCTACCTGGCCGGGGTGCTGGCCGCGCTCGGGCTGGCGTACCTGATCGACGGGCGCGAGCGTGGCCCCGCGGCCGTGCTCGTGGCGACCGTGAGCACGCAGATGCTGCTGCACCAGCTCTTCGAGCGGCTCACGCCCGACGCCCTGGCCGGTCCGGCGCACGGGCATCCCGCGCCCGGCATGGCGCTGGTCCACCTCACGGCGGCGGCGCTGTCGGCCTGGTGGCTGCACCGGGGCGAGCGCGCGCTGTGGCTCATGATCCGCCTGTACGGCGCGCCGCGGCCGATCGTCCCGCTGCCCGCCGCCGTCCCGGTCGAGGCCGTCCGGCCCTCGTGGCGACCGGCCACCCCGTACCTGACCGCGTACGCGGGAAGGACCGTCTCCGGCGCGATCCTCAGGCGAGGCCCGCCCCAGGGGTTCAGGCACTTCAGCTGAAGCACCAGTCCCTTGGCGCGTCCAGCGGGGCGCGTACTCTTGCCTGTGTCCGGACGGCGCCGCGCGCGCGTCCGGAAGATCGTTTCTGGAGACCCATCATGGCGTTCCTGCCACGACAGATCATCGGGGCGGCGCTCGCGTGCGCCCTCATCCTGATGTTCCCGGCCTCGCCGGCGTTCGCGCACGACGCGCTCAAGAGCAGTTCGCCGGCCAAGGACGCGCAGGTCGGCTCGGTCGACGAGATCGAGCTCGAATACAGCGCGAGCGTGAAGTTCCCGTTCGTCGTGCTGCACGACGCGGCGGGCAAGGAGGTCCCGCTCGGCAAGCCGGTGCTCGACGGGCCGAAGGTGCTCACCGACGTCCCGCAGCCGCTCCCGCCGGGCCCGTACGTCATCGCCTGGCGTGTCGTTTCGTCCGACGGGCATCCCATAGAAGGCGAAATCCCCTTCAGCGTGAAAGGATCACCTTCTCCAACGGCTTCGCCCTCGTCCATCGGCGGGGGGCCGACGGCGAGCACACCGCCCCGGGCGGCCGTGCCCGCCGCGGCGGCCGGCGAGCGGCCCGCGGCATCCGCGGGCGTTCCCGGCTGGATCTGGGGCGGGCTGGTGGTGCTTGTCGTGCTGGGCGCGTTCGTTCTGATCCGGACCGCGCGCCGCGGCCCAGATCGGGAGGAAGTGGATGCGGGTTGAGGAAGCCAGACAGATCGCTCGGCAGTGGGTGCAGACGGAGGGCGCCGCGCTGCCGGGCTTCGACGGGGCCTTCCTGACCGGGTCGGCCCTGTGGGCCGACCCGGCCGACGAGCTGGCCGCGACCTCGGACGTGGACGTCATCGTGGTCGCGGACCAGCCCGCCCGCCTGGGCAAGTTCGCCTACCGCGGCATCCTGCTCGAAGTCTCCTTCCTCTCCGAGCTGGGCTCCACGCACGAGGTGCTGAGCGACTACCACCTGGCCGGCAGCTTCCACCTCCCGTGCGTGCTGGCCGACCCGTCGGGGCGGCTGACCGAGATCCAGCGGGTGGTCTCGCGCGACTTCGCCGAGCGGCCGTGGATCCTGGCCCGGTGCACCAACGCCATGGACCGGGTGCGCGGGTTCATCAACGGCATCGACGAGCGCGCGCCCCTGCCCGACCAGGTCAACTCGTGGCTGTTCGGCACCGGGGTGACCACCCACGTGCTGCTGGTGGCGGCGCTGCGCAACCCCACGATCCGCCGCCGCTACGAGGCCGTGCGCGACCTGCTCGCCGAGCACGGGCGGCTGGACTTCCACGAGAGCCTGCTCGAACTGCTGGGCTCGGCGAACCTGAGCGCGGCCCGCGTCGAGCGGCACCTGGCCGCGCTGGAGAAGGTGTACGACGCCGCGGCGGCCGTCCGCGTCCCCTCCTACCCGTACGACTCGGACATCACCCCGGCGGCGCGGCCCATCGCCATCGACGGCACCCGCGAGCTCATCCAGCGTGGCCTGCACCGGGAGGCGGTCTTCTGGCTGGTGGCCACCTACGCGCGCTGCCTGGCCAAGCGGGCCGCGGCGAGCGAGCAGGCAGGCGGGCAGACAGGCGGGCAGGCAGGAGAGCGGGCGGGCGAGTCGGGCTACGAGGACGGCTTCCGCGAGCTGCTGGCCGACCTCGGGGCGGAGACGCGCCGGGACCGGCGCCGCAAGGGGGATCTGGTCCTGGCGGCGCTGCCCGGCGTGTGGCAGACCGCGATGGCCCTCTGCTGACCCTAGCCGCGCCGCAGCGACCTGGTCAGGCCCGCGGCGATGGTCGTGGCCAGCACCCAGCCGGCGGCGATCAGCCCGTACGCGAGCCACTGCGTCCCGCCGCCGGGGTTGAACGCCTTCTCCTGCCCGAAGTCGATGATCGGCAGCAGCAGGTCCAGCGTGTAGACGAGCGGGTGGAACGGCGGCGCCTCCCCCGGCTTCAGCGGCGGCGGCGCGGCCAGGCCGAACACGATCGTGCCCACGGCCAGGAGCGCCAGCAGCCAGGCGCCCGCGCGTAAGGGGCGGAAGCCGTACCCGACGGTGAGGTCCTGGAGGTGGCCCCAGAACGCGGCGTACCACGGGAGGGTGGCGCGCCGCCGCCGCTGGCCGGCCAGGAGCGTGTCGCGGGCGTCGGCCTCGCTGCCCAGCCGCCGGTACATCGCGGCGAGCTGCTCGTAGGCGTGCGGCAGGTAGCCGTCGGGATCCCTGCGCAGCCAGCCGAGCCGCCTGGCGGCGGGCAGCATGGGGTCGAGCACCTCGTACGCGAGCCCGTCCATGTGCATCGCGTCCGGCCAGACGCCGGGGTCGTCGCGCAGGACGCCGATGCGCGCGTGGCGCAGCTCCACCGTGCCCCGGACGGGTCCGGCGGTCCGCAGGGCCAGCTCCCGCGCCTCGACCCGCCAGCATTTGAGCGCCACCTGGCCGGGGGCCTCCAGGGTGGCCTCGTCGAAGCACAGGCGGCTGCCGACCTGGGCGTTGGTCAGCCGGATCCGGCCCTGGGCGGAGAAGCCGGTGCAGAGGTTGAGCACCTTGCCGACCGTGATGCCGTTGGCGGTCAGGGCCGAGCCGCCGGGGTTGGCCAGCCTGGCGCCCTCGAAGTGGGCGGGGCCGGTGACGGAGGCGTCGAGCAGGATGATCTCGCCCTCCGCGGTCATCCCGTCGCGGGCGTGCAGGGCGCCGTCCACCGTCAGGCCGTCGCCGGCCAGGGCCACGCCGCCCGGGTTGCGCAGGGTGGCGCCGTCGAGGTTGAGCGAGCGGGTGATCGCGGCCCCGCCCAGGCGTATCTGGCCCTCGGTCTCGACCAGCGACAGGAACAGGCCGCCCTCGGCGTTGAGCCCGCCGCAGCGCACGGCGATGCCGCCGGGGTTGCGCACGCGCGAGCCGCGCAGCGTGAGCGGCCCGGCGACGCGGGCGGAGCGCACGCAGATCTCCCCGTCGACCGTCATCCTCCGGGCGAACAGGCCCACCTGGGCGGTCAGGTTGGACGCTTCGAGGGCCATGCCGCCGGGGGCGTGCAGGCGGGCGTCGTCGAGGTTGACGGCGGCGCCGATCCGCGCGGCCGTGAGGATGATCTCGCCGTGGCTGCTGAAGCCGTCCTGGGCCCGCAGGTTGCCCCCGACGTCGAGGTGCTCGGCGGTGACGACGGCGCCGCCCGGGTTCTCCAGATGGGCGCGGTTGAGGTTGAGACTGCCGCTGACGCGGGCGCCCGACAGGCGCAGCTCGCCGGTGAAGTGGCAGCCGGCCAGCCGCAGGTTGCCGTCCACCTGGAGGTTCGAGGCGATCAGGCCGGGCAGCGTGGAGCCGCTCAGGCTGAGGAAGCGGGTGCGCGCCTGGTACAGGTCGGGCGCCTGGTCGAACGTGCACTGCTCAAGGGTGAGCGGGAAGCCGATCTCGGCGAAGGCCAGGTGGAGCAGGCCAGTGATCCGGGCGCCGATGAGTCGCAGGGCGGGCCTGGGCCCGTCGTGCTCGCCGAGGAGCACCTCGGCCAGGGCCTGCGCGCGCACGACCGGGTCGAGGTCCCCCGAGCGCAGGTCGACTTCCCCGCCGTGGGGCACGGCTTCGGCCACGGCGCGCTCGGATGGGTGGAGATCGGTGATTTTCACACGGCCATCTTGCGCTGCCCGACGAAGATCCGCAGCCGATCCCGATGACCGCCTATTCGCGGACGTCCAGCCCCAGGGCGGTGGCCACGACCGTCGCCTGGAACGGGTCGATGACGGCGTTCTTGAGCGTGACGGTGAGCGGGTCGAGCGTGCTCAGGTCGCTGCCGCGCAGGTCGCACCGCGTCAGGTCGGCGCCGCGCAGCGACGCCCCCGACAGGTCGGCCCGCCGCAGCTCGGCGCCCTCCAGCCGGGCGCCCGACAGGTCGGCCTCCCGCAGCCGGGTGCCGCGGAAGACGCTGCCGCGCAGGTCGGCGCCGGCCAGGCCGACGTAGGACCAGTCGCCGCCCTCGACCTTGAGCAGCCCGTACGTGCACCCGTCGAACACGCTGCCGGTCAGCTTGCACCCGTCGAACGTGGCGTCGAAGAACGAGCACCGCGTGAACGTGCAGTTGAGGAAGGGGGCGTCGTCGTGCGCCGACACGTTGAAGCGCACGTTGCTGAAGTGGCACTCCTCGAAGGAGGACCCGTGGTCGACCAGCTCGGTCATGTCCACGTCCTGGAACAGCACCCGGCGATAGCTCTCGCCGGAGATCTCCTCGCTGTCCCAGTCGGTGGACCAGATCGTCTTCTCGGTGGGCTGGGCCATGCGAACAAACTAGCGGATCAGGACCGCTTCGCGATGGACGTGATGAGAGGTTGCACGAGCTTGGCCGCCAGGGGGCCGAAGGCCGCCAGGATGAGGACGTACGCCGCCGCCAGCGCGCCCAGGTCGGGATGGGCGCCCGCGCCCACCGCCAGGCCCGCGATGACGATGTTGAACTCGCCGCGCGGGATGAGCGCGATGCCCGCCCGCGCCTGGCCCGCCTTGCCGATGCCCGCCCGCCTGGCCGCGTACGCGCCGGTCAGCAGCTTGGTGACCATGCTGACCAGGGCGAGCAGCGCGGCCAGCCCGGCCACGGGCAGGATCTTCGCCGGGTCGGTCTGCAGACCGAAGAAGACGAAGAACACCGCCGCGAACAGGTCGCGCAGCGGCGCCAGCAGCGCCTGCGCGTCCTCGGCGAGTTCTCCGGACAGCGCGATCCCGACCAGGAACGCGCCGACCGCCGCCGACACGTTCAGCTGCTGGGCGAGCCCGGCCACGAGCAGGGCGAGCCCGACCACCTTGAGCAGCAGCACCTCGTTGTTGGGGCTGGCCACGAACGACTCGATCAAGCGCCCGAACTTGAGCGCCACGACCAGCACCACGCTCACGGTCAGCAGCGCGACGCCCACCGCGACCGCCCCGCTGGCCAGGCTCAGCCCGGCCAGCATGGTCGTCAGGACCGGCAGGTAGACGGCCATCGTCAGGTCTTCGAAGACCAGCAGCGACAGCACCGTCGGCGTCTCTCGGTTACCGATCCACCCCAGGTCGGACAGCACCTTGGCGGTGATGCCGGAGGAGGTGGCGTACGTCACGCCCGCCATGGCCACGGCCGCGACCGGGCCCCAGCCCAGCAGCAGCGCGCAGATCGCGCCGGGGGCGGCGTTCAGCACCAGGTCGACGATGCCCGCGCGGACGTTGCTGGTCAGGCTCGTGACGAGTTCGTCGGCGTTGTACTCCAGGCCGAGCGTCAGCAGCAGCAGGACGACGCCCAGCTCCGCGCCGACGGAGACGAAGTCGTCGCTGGTGGCCAGCGGCAGCACCCCGCCGGTCCCGAACGCCAGGCCGGCGATCAGGTAGAGCGGGATGGGCGAGATGCCCACGCGCAGCGCGAGGGCGCCCAGGATTCCCAGGGCAAGAACGATGGCGCCGAACTCAAGAAAAAGAATCGCGGTGTGATGCACCCGCGGCCCTACCCGTCCGACAGGATGCCGGCCACCTCGGCGGTGGTGTCCTCGCTGCCCACGACGACCACGACGTCGCCCGCGGCGAACACGAAGTCGGGGCCGGGGCTGGCGAAGACCCGCCCGCTGCGCACGACGGCCACGATGGAGGCGCTGGTACGGGTCCGCACCCGGGCGTCGCCCATGGGACGCCCGGCGTAAGGGGAGCCGTCGGGGACGGGGAGCTGCACGCTGACCAGGCCCTCGACCTGCTCGTGCAGCTGGTTGAGCCGCTGCACGATGCGAGGCGCGCCGAGGAGCTCGGCCAGGGCGTCGGCCTCCTCGTCGTTGAGCTTGACCACGTGGCAGACGGCATCGGGGTCGTCCGCGTCGTAGATCACCAGGTCCCGGCGGCCGGTGCGGTGGGACACGACGCCGACCCGCTGACCTTTCCGGGTGGTGAAGTCGTGTCGTAGCCCGATTCCCGGCAGCGCTGTCTGTTCGACCTCCACCTATCCCCACCCGTTCAGATCCGCCTATTTCCGACTAAACCCTACCAACACGTAGCGGTCGTCCGGCCTCGTGCAAGTGCCGCAGTGCCTGACCCCACGACGCGAACAGGCCGCATTCGACGTAGTCGATGCCGAGTTGCCGGCAGTGGTCGCGCACGATGGGCTGCGCCTTGCGCAGGTTCGCGGTCGGCATGCTGGGGAACAGATGGTGCTCGATCTGGTAGTTCAGGCCGCCGAGCGCGGTGTTGACCAGGTGGCCGCCGCGCACGTTCCTGGAGGTCAGGACCTGGCGGCGGAGGAAGTCCAGCTCGTCCTCGGCGGTCAGGACCGGCATGCCCTTGTGGTTGGGCGCGAACGTGCAGCCGAGGTAGATGCCGTAGCAGGCCTGGTGCACGACCACGAACACCAGCGCCGTGCCGAAGGGCAGGACGAGGAAGACCGCCCCCAGGTAGAGGAGCACGTGCGCGGTCAGCAGCAGCCCTTCGAGCCCTCGGCTCTTGAGCGAGGGGCGGCGCAGCGCGCGGAAGCTCGACACCTTCAGGTTCACGCCTTCGAGGGTGAGCAGCGGGAAGAACAGGAACGCCTGCCAGCGCCCGATGAACCGGGGTATGCCGCGCGCTTGCTCGGCCTGCTTCTGCGACCAGACCAGGATGTCGGGCGCGACGTCGGGATCGTGCTCCTCGTGGTTGGGGTTGGCGTGGTGGCGCGTGTGCTTGTCCATCCACCAGCCGTAGCTGAGCCCGACGGCCAGGTTGCCCACGAGCAGCCCGGCCATCCTGCTGGTGCGCCGCGACCGGGAGATCTGCCCGTGCGCCAGGTCGTGGGCCAGGAGCGTCACCTGGGCGAAGGCCACGGCGAGCAGCACCGCGACCGGGATCTGCCACCAGGAGTCCCCGACCAGGGCGAACAGCGCCCAGCTCCCCGCGAACAGGCCGCCCACCAGAGAGATCCTGGCGGCGTAGTAGCCCGGTCGCTTGTCCAGCAGTCCCGCCTCGGCGATCCGGCGTGACAGCCTTGCGAAGTCGCTGCCGCGCTGAACGGCGGCGGTCCCCACAGTCCCCACTTTTCTCTCCGATGCTGACGAGTGATATGTGATCAGTCATCAGCATCGCGAGAGACGGGGGTCCGGCGGACCCCCGCTGTCACCCGTTCTCGTGGTAGTGCCCGCCCTACCATCGGGGGCGCCCGACGGGCGCCCCCGCCGCCTGGGGACAGGGCCGGTCCATCGCACTCAGCGTGGCACTGGACGACCTCACCTGGTGGGGAATGGCGGGCGGCGGGGACGCCGGCTCAGATCGGTTGCAGGGCCGCGGCCGACGCGTCGCCGTAGATGTGCAGCTCCGGACGGAAGGCCGCGAGGTAGGCGTTCCGGTCGGGGAAGGTGGCAACCAGGGCGTCCCCGTAGTCGATCAGTTGCCTGTGGGCTTCCCTGCGGGGCTCGTAGCGGGCGGACAGCAGCCGTTCGAGCAGGTCGGCGTCGCCGCCGGCCGCGCAGATGACGTCGGCCAGGAGCTCCGCGTCGTGCAGCGTGTAGCTCATGCCCATCCCGGTCATGGGGTGGCAGGCGAAGGCGGCCGAGCCCAGGAGCGCCGCGTTGCCCTTGTGGTACGCCTCCACCCGCATCGACGAGACCTTGATCCGCTGCCAGGTCGCGGGCTGGAGGACGTTGAAGGCGTCCGAGCTGTCGGTGACGAACTTCTTCAGCTCGTCGAGCAGCGCGGGGATGCCGTCCTCGAAGATCTCCTTGTCGTCCTCAGGGGGCAGGCCGACGAACACCCTGGCCTGGTCCCTGTTGATCGGATAGAGGTAGGCGAACCAGCCTTCGGAGCTGAAGTAGAGCCGGTTGAGCTGGGCGATGCTGGCGGTCAGCGGGACGGTGGCCACCCGCATCAGCAGCCGCTCGTACGGCAGCGAGCGCTGCTCGATGTCGAGCGCCCGCCGCACGGCCGACTTGGTGCCGTCGGCGCCGATCACGACGCCGGCCCGCAGCCGGTGCCCGTTCGACAGCGTCAGCTCCTCGACGCGGCCGTCGCCGATCGCGATGTCGTCGATGCTGGCGTCGAACCAGAAGTCGACGCCCTCCATGACGCAGCTGGTGTAGATGAGCTCGACCAGCTCCCGGTAGGGGCGGACGAGGAAGCCTCCCTCCGGGAAGCGGCACTCCTGGATGGGGTCGCCGTCGTGGTAGTAGCGGACGGTGTCGCGCCTGAGGCCATGGCGTCCGACCAAGTCGGCCAGCCCGTGCCGGGCCAGCACCCGGAGTCCTGGGGGCTTGAGGAAGTCCGCGCCCACGCTGGGGACCGAGGGTCCCTGCTCGATGACGACGACGCGCTGTCCGCGGCGACCCAGCAGTAAGGCGAGGAAGCAGCCGCCGAGCCCGGCGCCGACGATTGCTACGTCGCACGATGTGGTTGCCATGACGAGAGCCCTTTCGAATGGTTGAACTAGTTCGGGTTCCCGCGGGAACCCGCGAGCGGGCCCGGCTCGGCCGCCCGGGGCCGCGGGATGTGGTCCGTGGGGGGTGTGCGGGTCTCGGCAGGCAGCAACGCGTCGGCCTCCGCCGCCACGGTGGCGAGCGTCATGCGCAGCTCCAGCAGCATCCGGCGCGGCACTTTGATCATGACGTCACCCGGGTCGGTCCGCAGCCGGGTGATCTTGGTGAGGGCCAGCGCGCCGATCAGCACGGAGATGGCCACGCACAGCGCCAGCGCGCCCGCCAGCCCCGCGGAGGGGCCGGTCATGAACGGGTGGTCGATGACGACCGACACGACGGCGACGCCGACGGCCCCGCCGACCATGCGGGCCATGGTGGCCGCGCCGACGGCGGAGGCGTACTGGTGGGGGCGGGCGGCCAGGGTGGTGGCGACGGAGGTGCCCGGCGCGAGCGCGCCGACGCCGACGCCGACCACGACACTGGCGATCAGGCCCCACACGGTGGGCCCGGCCTGCGTCAGCACGAGCACGCAGGCGCCGCCGCACAGCAGCGAGCCGGCGTAGATCAGCCCGTACGCGCCGACCCGCTTGACGATCTTTCCGGCCAGGAAGCTCGTCACGACGACCGCCACCGACGTGGGCGTCAGCCACATGGCCACCTCGAGCATGGGGTAGCCCAGGTGGAGCAGGTACAGCGGCTGCACGGTCAGCAGCCCGTACGACAGAGCGCCGAAGCCCCAGGTCGCGAGCCAGCCCCAGACGAACCTGGGGCGCCGCCACAGGGCCAGGTCGATCGCGGGCAGGCGGTGGTGCCTGGCCTGCGCGAGCGCGCCGCCCAGCAGGGCCAGCGCGGCCAGCGCCAGCCACACCACGTCCATGCCCCAGGCCATCGCCTTGGAGATGGCCAGCACGATGACCGCGATGCCCGCGGCGAGCAGCCACGCGCCGAGGACGTCCGGCAGGCCCCTGGCCCCGGCGCGCTTACCCGGCGGAAGCGCGGCGCAGGCGATCAGGAGCGCGACGCCGATGACGACGTCGGGAACGAACAGGGCCCGCCAGCCGACGGAGACGACCAGCCAGCCGCCGCCCGCCTGCATGAGCAGGCAGCCCAGCCCGGAGGCGGAGCTCCACAGTGCGATCGCGCCGCGCCGCTGCGACTCCGGCAGCTCTCCGAGCAGCAGCCCGAGGCTGGCCGGGATCATCGCCGCGGCACCGGCGCCCTGGACGGCCCGTGCCGCCAGGACGTACGACCAGGAGTCCACCAGGACGGTGGCGATGCCGCCCAGGACGAACACCACGAGCCCGACGGCCAGGACCCGTCGGCGGCCGAACAGGTCCGCCCAGCGGCCCGCGGAGGCCAGCAGCGCCGCGATCGGGATGAACGCCGCGCTGGTCAGCCAGACCAGGTCGCCCAGCGGCATGCCGGCCCCGGCGGGTGTGTACCGCAGGACCCCGACTGCCAGGGTGGTGGCCGTGGTGTCGGCCATCACCGTCAACATGACACCCGCGCCGACCAGCCGCAGCATCACGGCGTGACGACGGTCGATGGTGCTCGTCCCCCGCGCTGGTGACGAACGCACGTGGTCACCTCCAAGCTATGAGTGGTCTCCGCCGACCGGCACACTCCGGCAGTGCGACCGGCGGAGGTGGATCGTTCCTTGAGGCCGGACCGTCAGGCGCCGTAGCGACCGGGCGAGAGCAGGCCGTCCGGGTCGAGGGCGGTCTTGAGCCGGTGCAGCATGCCGAGGCTGGCGGTGCTCGTCTCCGACCACACGTCGGCCGCGGCGTGGTCGATGTCGGAGCGGTAGATGGCGCACCCGTGGCCGCGCAGCAGGCAGTTGCCGTCGTTGCGGAGCTGGTGGGCGCGGTAGGGGGCGTCCGGCGCGCCCCGTTCGAAGAAGATCTGGATGACGCCGTTGGCCATGTGCCGGCTGACGAGGTTCCACTCGACCATGAGCGCGGTGGTGTGCGCGTCCACGGCCGTCTGGAGGGCGGCCAGGATGTGCTCGGTCCTGCGGGCGTGCGTCGGCATCAGCGGCATCAGCGCCAGGAAGCCGGTCTGGCCCTCGTCGATCTGGTCGCAGGAGGTGACGCGGAGGGCGTTGCGCACGCCCAGGCAGGTGGGGATGCCCTGGGACATGAGCGCCCTGGCGTAGAGCGGGTCGTCGGGGCCCACCGCGGCCGCGTCGACCACGCGCAGCGCCTCGGCGCCCTCGACCTCGATGAGCGCCTTGCGCAGCAGGTCCTCGGCCAGTTCGACGGCGGCGTCGCTGCCGAGCAGCGGCCCCATGACGGTGAACAGGTCCGGGTCGACCCCCCTGGGCAGGAACCAGTCGCCGTGGCTCGGAACGAGCGCCAGCTCGCGCACGCGCAACATCCCGTCGGCGGGGTTGCCGCGGCGCAGGAAGCCGGCCATCGCGTCGAGCGTGACGCCGACCTGGCCGCGCGGGATCCGGCCGTAGACGAGGCCGACGGTCTGCGGACGCGGCACGAGGGCGACGGCCATGGCGGTGACGATGCCCAGGTTGTGCTGGACGAAGGCGGGCGTCAGGTCGGGCCCGGCGACCCGGCCGTGGTAGCGCCCCACCGGGTCCAGCCCACCGGTGGTGACCACGCTGCCGTCGGCCAGCACGGCCTCCAGCCCGGCCACGTCGTGCACCCGGGAGCGGAAGGTGCCGTCGCCGCGGTCCAGGGCGTTGCCGACGACGGAGGTGTCGGCGCAGGAGTTGGTGACGTTCAGCATCCACGGGGTGTCGAGCAGCGCCTCGGCGAGCTGTGCCTGGGTCACCCCGGGCTCGATCACCGCGAAGCCGGCCTCCAGGTCGAGGCTGCGGATGCGGTTCATGCCGCTCAGGTCGACGACCAGGTTGTCGTCGGTGACCGGCACGGCCGAGCCCATGCCCCAGTTCTTGCCGGTGCTGATCGGGTAGAGGCGGCGGCCGGTCCTCATGGCCTGCCGTACGAGTGCGCGAACCTCGTCGAGGCTGCGCGGCGAGTCGACGCCCGCCACGGAACGCGGTTGGTGACCCCCGACGTCGTGCGACTTCAGCTCCAGTCGCTCAAGTTCCTGCATGACTCTCCTCTTTCGGCTCACGCGGTGTGCTGGAGCAGGTCGTCGATGGAGCCGATGGCCTGGTTGGACATCTCCCTGATGCCGAGCAGCCGCTGCTCGACGTACTCGTCGGGCTCGGCGTCGGTGTCGGGGATGTCGAGGCTGCCGAGCGGCGCCGCCTGCATGGGAACCTCGTGCAGGCCGTAGGGGTGCCGGCGGGGCCGGACGGTGTCGGTGTCTCGGGTGTCACGGATGGTTCTGGCGGGCAAGTGCGGGGGGGTTCGCATGACGGGAGCTCTCCTACCGGACTCGGATGGGGTTTTCCGGGCGACCGCTCGCCGTTGAGCGGATCGGGGTCAGCGCGCGCCTTCCGGGTGGTCGAGGTGGTCGACCACCGGAGTGACGGCCGCGGGGATCGCCCGCGACACGCCGTGGTTGATGACGCTCGCGGCGATACGGCGCTCCGCCAGCCCCATGTGGGGACGGCCGGCGGTGCCGCCGGTGCTCGGCCGGGCGCCGGCCGAGCCTCGGATCATGGAGCTGGCGTGCACCCATCGGCGCGACTCCGCCAGCACGTCGCGCTGGGCACGCGACAGATCGGAATGGCGGGCGTACTGCTCGCAGACGGCCCGCGCCAGCACCCGCGCCATGACGAGATGCTCCGCGCAGGCGGCCGCGACCTTCGCCTCCAGTCCGATGACCTGGGCGAGAAGCAGCTGCAGGTGGGGCAGACCCGAGCTGCGTTCGAACCCGTCGAGCTCGGCCAGCCGCTCGGGCCAGCGCAGCCGCCGCTCGATCGAGGCGTGCACGGCGGCGACGACCTCGGTGGCGGGCTGGTCCGGGCGCCGCCCCTCGAGTTGCACGGCCCGCTGCGCGGTCCATTCGAAGTCGGTCAGCCGGCGCAGCCCGCTCTGGAGCAGGCGAATGCGGTTGTGCAGGCAGGCCGCGCTCCACCCCAGGACCAGCAGGCGGTCGGCGTCGGCCTCGCAGTGCCAGCCGACGAGCGCGACCTCGCGCGCCATCCGGTGATAGAGCACCCAGGACTCCTGCGCGGGCACCGGCACCGGAGTGTCGATCCACACCTGCAGTCCGCCCGGGGGTACCTCGTCGACGCCGACGTCCATGCCGGCGGGCGCCACTCTGGCGCAGATCCGTTGAACCACCCGTTGCTGGGCGGCTGTCTCCGGCGCCAGGGGCACCGGGCCTGGCAGCACTCGCTCTGGGGCCACTCTCGCCCTCGGCTCGATGCTCATCTGGGGCCACCTCCCGACCCACGACGTAAATTGACACTTAATAGTGCCGTCCCGATCGTCGTCAGAGAGGGGTTTTCTGTCAACTGGTACTTAACGAAACCAGTATGGATCTCTCGGCGCCCGATCGGCGGCAGCCGTGAACCCGCGACTTCCCGCAGGTGAATACGGTGTTACGGAGCGTGGATCATCTAGAGTCCGTACGGTTCGGCAAATGCGGAAAACAGGACGGGGAGCGAGCCGGTGTGGGTGCCAAGATCCGTGGTCGTGGCCTTGTCGGTGGCCGCGGGACTGCCCGCTCCGCCGGACCCGCCGCAGGCAGCGGCCGATTACTGCCAGCTACCGGATCACTCCCAGCCGTCCATCCCGGGCGAGGCTTACCTGATAGATACTGCTTCCTCACTAGGTTGGATTCATCCCAATCCGCCCCCCATAGACCGGGAGCCGGCGGAGTCCGAGCGGCTCGAGTTCGCGGGCTTCCCGAACGTCTCGGTCCTCGACACCGTGGGCCCCGGCGGGGCGCCCCGGCAGAAGGTGATCACCACCTTCACCGCGAACGTGGACCGGATCGTCACCCTCACCAACTCGGCCGCGGTCTCCGACGACGGCGGGCAGACGTTCGGCCCGGCGAACCTGACGCCGCTCCGCGAGGCCCCCATCCAGCTGCTCGACGGCCGGTACTTCGCCACCGAGTACTACCTGCAGAACACCGGCCCGCATTCCGCCACGCTGGGCGTGCTCACCACGTCGTCGCTGGATGACGGGGAGAGCTGGGTCCGCTCGGAGGCGACGCTGAGCACGCCCGGCGACCTGATGCCCGGCGGGGCCACGCACGGGCTGCCGGTGCAGCTCGCCGACGGCACGATCCTGTTCTCGGCGTACGCCGAGTACCGGGAGACGGGGACGTACCAGGCCGACCTGTACGCCAGCCGGGACGGCGGCCGCACGTTCGAGCGGCGCGGCGTGATCGGGAGTCCCTCTGACGGGCTCGTCTACAACGAGGCGAGCATCGCGCAGACGATGGACGGCAGCCTGCTGGCGGTGCTGCGCCGCGACGGCGCCCGCTTCTCCACGCTGCACCAGAGCCGCTCCACCGACGGCGGGTACACCTGGTCGCCGGTGCGCCCGCTGCGCTTCGCGGGCCAGGACTGCGTGGTCCGCGGCGTGGCGCCACGGCTGCTGCTGACCCCGGGCGGCGTCCTCGTGCTCAGCGCCGGGCGCCCGGACAACTGGATGGCCGTCTCCCCCGACGGGCTCGGCGAGGAGTGGCTGGAGCCGCGGGTGACGTACCACAACCGCGACGGCATCTGGCCCGTGCACGGCTCCTCCGGCTACACCGGGATCGCGGCCCTCGGCCCGCACCGGCTGATCCAGGTGGTCGACAACTGCAAGCTGCCCGGCGTGCGCCCCGACGGCCTGCTGGACGAGACCGCCTGCCCGGCGCACGGCCGCTTCGAGAACCACGGCTGGTACGCGATCAAGCGGCAGCTGTTCACGATCGACCCGCCCGGGCCGGGCCTGCTCGACCTGGCCGAGATGCGCCGGAGCGGCCGGCTGAGCGTCGAGACCACCATGCGCTGGGCCGGCCGGCCCAGGAGCCGCCCGGGCGCGGCCTTCGACGGCAGCACCGGCTACTGGTCGAGCGCCGTCGCCAAGGGCCGCGGCCGGTACGTGCTGCACCTGGACCGGCAGTACGCGCTGACCAGGATCGGCCTCAGCCTGCGCCCGGGCCACCCGGCCGGAGCGCGCGTGTACGTCTCCAAGGACGGCCGCTCCTGGGGCGAGCCCGTCGTCACGATCAAGGACCGGACGGACTACGCGATGCGGTACGAGGAGATCGACCGCACGGGCCGGCACATCAAGATCGTCACGGAGCCGACCTCCGGCTGCGGGCCGGAGCTCGGGCGGACGTGCAGCATGCTCAACGAGGTCGAGCTCTACTCGCCGTGAGGCGTGGGCGGCCCGGGAGTCGTCGTCCCCGGCGTCGCCTCCGGCGTCGTTTCCGTGGGCGTCCCGATGGACGATTCGGTGGGTGTGGCCGGGCCGCCCCCGGGCTGCCGCAGCGCGGTCAGGTGCGCCACCAGCGACGGCTCCGCCACCTTGGCCAGCGCCACCACCGTCGGCGAGGTCCCGTGGGAGATCTCGTACTTCGTGGCCGCCAGGGCGTCCTGGTGCGCGTTGATCATGGCGGCCGTGAAGTCCTGGTCGAAGTGGTCGGGCTGCGAGTCCCGCAGCTCGGCCAGCATGGCGCGCTGGTCGGCGCTCGGGGACATGGGCAGCTGGATGTGCAGCCGCGTGGCCGCGCCGGTCACCTTCGTGTCGAGCTTGGTGTGGTCCACGACGAACATCTTGCCGATCGCCCTGATCCGCGCCGAGCCGCCCTTGCCCGCCGCGAGCTGCCCCGCCTGGACCTCGGCCAGGTTGCTCTCGTGGATGCCCCGTATCCAGGCCTTGTCCTGCTCGGACGGCTGCGTGTCGGTACGCGATGCCAGGCCCGCGGTGTCCGTCGACACGTCGGCACAACCCCCGAGGGCGACCAGGGTCACGGCGGCCAGCAGCAGAGTGCGCATGAGCATTTCCTATGACATAGTGATACGAATCAACTACAGAACGTCATCACCCCTTCCCTCAATCTCCCGCATTCCACCTGCACGGGCGCGGTCAGCCGAAGTCGACCACCAGCGTCGTGTGGCGCTTCGGGACGACCGTCCCCCGCCCGTCGCCGGGGGCGGACCCCGGGTAGGCGCGGATGCGCAGGTCGCCCGCCTCCGGGTGGCCCGCCGCGGCCCATGCCCGCACGTGCCCGGCCAGGTCGGCCGCCAGCGCGGCCCCGCCGGGCCCGTGGCCCTGGGCCGCGAGGCCGGGACCGGTGGGCGCCCGGCCGCGGGCCACGTGCGCGCCCTCCCCGGCCAGCAGCGCGATGGCGTCGCCGTCGACGAGGCCGGCGCTCATGCCGAACCCCTGCCCCAGCCTGCCGGTCAGCAGGCAGCAGCGGGTGTCGTGCAGGGCCAGCCACATCGTGACGCCCGGCCCGTACGGCGCCTCGCCCCCGCCGACGGGGACCTCGGCGGGCTCGGTGTCGAGCGCGCCCAGCACGTCGCCGAGCTCGCGCCACTCGGGCAGGCCCAGCATGAGCTCGGGATCCCGGCGCAGCACCACGACCGCCTCGGGCCCGGCGAACGCCCCGCGCATCCGCATGAACCCGCACGGCACCACGGACCGGGCGGCCCAGTGGTCACCGGCGCGTTCGAGGGCCACGGACACCTGCACGCCCCGCAGGTCGAGCGGCGCCACCAGCCGCCCGCCCGCGCCCAGCTGCTCCAGCCACGCCGGGGCCAGGTCCCACACGCCGACGGTGGCGATCACGCGGTCGTACGGGGCCCGCTCCGCGTACCCCTGGGCGCCGTCCGCGCACACCGCCTCCACCCGCGTCGCACCGGCGGCGGCCAGGTGCCGCCCGGCCCCCGCGACGACGTCCTCGTCGATGTCCATGCTCACCACGTGCCCGGCGGGCCCGGCGAGGTGGGCCAGCAGCGCCGCGTTGTAGCCGGTGCCCGCGCCGATCTCCAGCACCCGGTGCCCCGGCTCGACGCCGAGCTGGTCGAGCATGGTGGCCATGATCGCGGGTTGCGAGGACGAGCTGATCGGCCGGCCCGCGTCGTCACGCTTGGTGACGATGGGCTCGTCGCGGTAGGCGTCCTCGGGGTCGACGCCGGGCAGGAAAAGGTGGCGCGGCACGGCGAGCAGCGCGGCGGCCACGGAGTCGCTGATGTCCTGGCGTTCCCGCAGGTGCGCCACCATGGCCTGCCTCTGCTCCGCGAAGTCCATGGCCCCCATTCTCCACAGGGAGCTCCAGGAATTCTGAGTAAAGAAACAGTCAAGAAGGGTTGAGCCGCCGAGTTGGGGGAAGGGCAGGCAACTCCTGAACGTCGACCGTGAGGAGGAGCCGTAGTGCTCACCCTGACAGCCAACGCAGCCCAGGCGATCCGCGATCTGACCGCGTCTGCGCCCGAGCCTACCCAGAGCGGGATCCGTATCTCGTCTCAGGGAGAGGGCGCGAGTTCGCTCACCCTTACGCTGGCCACCGCACCGGAGCCGGCCGATGCGGTCGTCGAGGCCGAGGGGGCGCGCGTCTACCTCGACCCTGTGGCCGCCACCGTATTGGAGGACAAGTCCCTGGACGCCGGAGCCGACGACCAGGGCAGCGTGTCGTTCCTGGTCAAGGACCAGACGGCGTGACGCGGGCGCCCGCCGTGCCGCACCGGCACGGCGGGCGCGCCTGTCACCCGTCGCTGAGAAGCTTGTGGAGGTAGCGCAGCTGCTCCTCCGACTGGAACCCGCCGCCGCCCTCGTGGCCGTTCCAGGGCCACACGGAGATCTCCTTCGGGCCCTGCCAGTGGTTGTAGGCGGCGAACACCGTGGACGGCGGGCAGACGTCGTCCATCAGCGCCACGGAGTAGAGCGCGGGCACCTGGCCGCGCGCGGCGAAGTTGACCCCGTCGAAGTACGACAGCGTGCGGAAGACCTGGTCGGCGCTGTCCCTGCGGGTCGAGAGGAACCGCACCAGCTCCTGGTACGGGTCCTTCCCCGTGATCTCGACGGCCCGCCGGAAATGGGTCAGGAACGGCACGTCGATCAGCGCCGCCTTGGCCGACGGGTGCAGCGCGGCCGTGGCCTGCGCGATGCCGCCGCCCTGGCTGCCGCCCGAGACGACGATGCGGTCCGCGTCCACGGCCGGGTGTTCGGCGGCCGCGTCCACGGCCCTGACGGCGTCGGTGAAGACGCGCCGGTAGTAGTAGTCGTCCGGGTCCAGGATGCCGCGCGTCATCATGCCCGGAGCCTGCGGCGACGCGCTGCCGTGCGGGTCGCCGGTGGCGCCGGGGCTGCCGGCGTTCGCGCCGCCGTGGCCGCGGGTCTCCATCACGAACACCGCGTACCCGGCGCTGGGCCAGAACAGGTGGTCCTTGGGGAACCCGCGCCCGCCGCTGTAGCCGATGTAGTGCATCACGCACGGCACCGGGCCCTCCACACCGCGCGGCACCAGGAACCAGCCGTTGATCCGGTGCCCGCCCCAGCCCGCGAAGGAGACGTCGAACACGTCGACGGTGGCGAGGGGCAGGTCGTACGGGACGTACTCGGCACTCAGGTCGAACTCCCTGGCCTCGGCCAGGGTGCGTGACCAGAACGCGTCGAAGTCGGCGGGCTCGTCGCGTTCGGGGAGGTAGCTGCGGAGTCGGTCAAGCGGCAGGTCGAACAGTGGCACGGAAGCTCCAGCCTGTAGAAGGATGCTGATATTTCACAACATTCGGACGGAAAGCGCTATCCCGCCCCCTAGCCGGAACCCCCATCTCCCTGACCGAAACCCATGGGGTGCACTAACGTCCCCTTGTGGCTTCTTTCGCCAGGCTTGCCGGGCGGGCGGTGGCGGGCGCCGGGGTGCTGGCCCTGTCGCCGGTCCTCGGGCTGGCCGCGCTGGCCGGCACGGCGATGGTGGGCGCGGAGCCCACCGCGTTCGCGGTGACGGGGCTGGCGGTCTTCGCGTCGGTGTTCTTCCTGGGGCTGCTGCTGTGCGTGCCCCGGCCCAGGGCGGCGTGGGGGCGCTGGTTGCGGGCCGTGGTGATCCTCGGGGTGGCGGCGGCCGTCGTGTGGCCGGTCAGCGCCGCCACGCTGCGCCCGCCCCGGCCGCCCGCACCCCCGGCGCCGGTGGCCGGGCAGCGGGAGTGGCGGCTGCCGACGGGCTCGGCGCTGGCGTACGTACGGTTCGCGCCCAAACGGGTCACGCGCCCTGACCCCGTGGTGTTCCTGCACGGCGGGCCCGGCGTGGCCGACCTGGCGGCGTCCGCGGCCTTCTTCAGGAAGCTGACGGCCGACGGCTACCAGGTCTACGTCTACGACCAGCTCGGGGCCGGGCGCTCGGCGCGGTTGCGGGATCCGGGCGAGTACGGGCTGACGCGCGACGTGGAGGATCTGGAGGCCATCAGGCAGGTCGTGGGCGCCGCCCGCCTGACCCTGATCGCCCACGACTACGGCGCCCAGCTCGCGACCGCCTACCTGGCCGCGCACCCGGACCGGGTGGCCAAGGCCGTCCTGGCCGCCCCCACCGGGCTGCCCCCTGGGCGGAGGACGGACAGGGAGGTCGAGCTGGCGGCGGTGTTCGGGCGGGACGGTTCGCCCGATCCGCGCCTGCTCGCCGTCTCCACGCTGTTGCGGGTGGACCCGCGGGCGGCGCACGACTTCGCGGGCGACCAGGAGCTGGACGCCTACCTCGGCCTCGTCCGGCAGGGGGCGCCGCACCCGTGCCCGGCCGCCACCCCAACCGGCACCGCGACCGGCACCCCGACCGGCACCCCGACCGGCACCGGCGGGTACGTCGGCCTGACCGGGCGGACGGCGCCCGGCTCCCTCCCGCTGAGCCTGACCGAGGTGACGGTCCCGGTGCTGATCGTCAAGAGCCGGTGCGACGAGCAGGGCTGGACGTCGGCCATGGACTACCGGCGGGCCCTGCCGTCGGCCACGCTCGCCTACCTCGGCGACGAGAACGACACTCCCAAGAACGGCTCCGGCAACGACGGGGCCGACGGGGACGCCTACGCGGGCGAGGCGTACCTCGGGCTCCTGCGGGCGTTCCTGTCCGGCCGCCCGGTGCGGGCGTACGAGGGCGAGCGCCCGCCGCCCGGCTACCGCGGCCCCGGCTGATGGCCGCCCACCAAACGGCCATCAGCCAGGGGACCCGGCCCAGGGATCAGGCAGGGGTCAGCGGGAGGCCGGGCGCCGCGCGGGGCCACAGCCGCCGACCTTGGTGCCCGCCACCTTCCACTCCGCCCCAGGGAACGGGCTCATGAAGTGGGTCAGCAGGTCCACCGCGTAGTCCGGCACCTGGTCCCCCGGATCCAGCAGCGAGACCATCTGGGGCCCGTCGGCGCCACGCAGCGTGATCGAGCTGGACCCGTCCCCGGCCGCGAAGCCGGGCTTGGCGTCCACCGTCACGCACGCCAGGCTGATCCCCGCCGCCTTGATCTCCTGCTTGGCCCCGATCCGCCGCATCCGCTGGTCGTAGCGGCGCAGCGCGAGCGAGTCGGTCGGGGCCAGCCGTACCGAGTCGTGGAAGATGTCGTTGCCGACGTTCCTGCTCAGCCGCACGTCCAGGGAGACCTCGGGCCGCAGGTCCACGCCCTTGGCGGCCAGTGTGAGCTGACCGTAGTCGCCCTCGAAGCCGGGCGCGACGTACCCGAGGGCCGGGGGCGCCTTCAGGCCGAACGGGACCTTGCCCGGCCGGATGCGCAGCCACGACACGCGCTGCGCCTGCAGCGACAGGTCCTTGACGACGCTGGCCCCCAGCCCGAACGTCCCGCCGACGTTGTAGGTGAGGAAGCCCGTCGTGTACGGGACCTCCTTGCTCACCGAGATCTGCTGCGGCGCGACCGGGTCCATCCGCAGCCCGGCGCGCAGCGACAGGCCACCCGTGGGGACGGGGCGGGAGACGAGGTCGAGCGACTGGTCGGGGTTCATGCGGATGGTGGTGTCGGCGGCCAGGTCCTTGACGTCGAACGACACGTCCCCGAGCTTGCCCTGCGGGTCCACCAGGCCGCCCTCCACGCCGAGGTGGCCGTCGAGGGTGCTGACGTTCGACTTGTACGTGAGCGCCGGCACGCTCAGCCCGGCGGCCGAGGCGTCGGCGTCCACCCCGAACACGGCCGGCACGTCCGCGAAGCGCAGCTCGCCGGTGCCCTTCCCGGCCAGGGTGACCTTGGCGTCCAGGCGTTTGACGGGCGCGGAGTTGTTCACGCGGATGCGGGTCTTGGCGCCGTACGTGCCCTGGACGGACACCGAGGCCGGCACGGGGTCGATCGACACGTGCCCGCGCAGGTCCCCGGCCTCGGCCCGCACGTCGAGCGCGCCGAGCGTGGCGGCCGGCTCGATGCGGTACGCGGCCTGCACGGCGTTGCCCGCCGAGACGCCGAACGGCCCCAGCGACATGCTGGTGATCTTGGCGGGCAGCCCGGTCAGGGTGGCCCTGGCCTTGACGGGCACCGGTGACAGGACGCTGCTGGCCAGATAGACGCCGAGGCTCTTGCGCCGCGGGCTGAACCCCGAGAATGCGAACGTCCTGCCCGTCATGTCCACGCTCACCTGGTCCGGCAGCCCGGTCACGTCCAGGTATCCCTGCAGGCCGTAGCAGCCGCGGTCCGGCGTGCAGAACGGCCCCTGGGAGCAGCCCGCGGAACCGGCCGCGCAGCCGCCGTCCACCAGGGACACGCCGCCGGGCACGGCCGGCGCGGCGCGCATGCGGTCGAGCGCCCCGGTCTTGCCGAGCCAGGCGCGGGCGCGCACGTCCAGGCGCGAGCCGGCGTAGGTGAGCTTGCCGCCGTCGGAGGTGACGGACAGGCGGCCGGGCACGGGCCCGAGGGTGCCGATCAGGCCGAACCGGGCGTCACCCTGCGTGACGTCGGCGTCCACGGCCAGCGTCTGCCTGGCCGAGCGGAAGTCCGCGCCGAACCCCTGCACCGCCGGGCTGAACCCGACCTGCTCCAGCCCCTTGACCAGCACGCTGCCGTCCAGGTCGCCGGTGGCCTGGCTGTAGTGCGCCGACAGGTGCGGCCCGGTGGGAGCCGTGGCGCCGTCGTGGTTGGTGAACGCCAGCTCCGCCGACCCGACCGGCCCGGACAGGCCGCGGAAGCGGTACGCCGCCGGGTCCCACGAGGCGTCGAAGCGGGCCGGGACGCCGCTCACCTCGGCGGCGGCCCTGACGTACCGGTCGCCGAGCTTGGCCCTGGCCAGCGCCGACACCTTGGTCACCGGGGCGTCCGCGGTCCAGGTGAGATTCCTGGCGGCCGTGTCGGCGACCAGTTCGACGCTCTTGCGCACGCCCTCAACGGTCGCCGACAGGTCCTCCCCGGACGGCGAGGTCACGTGCGCTTTATTGGCATAAATCCTGATCTGGTCAATCTTCGAGGATGTGGCGACCTTGACGGTCGAGCGCTCGCCCAGCTCCCACGACGCCTTGACGTCGTCGCGCACGCCCAGGACGGTGCCGTCGATGGTGGGGCCGGTTCTGAGGTTCGCGTAGGCGGCGCGGAAGGTGCGGATCTCGCCGCTGGCCTGGTATTCGGCCTTCCTGCCCGCGGGGTCGAGGGTGACGTCGACGGTGGAGGGCGTGTTCGAGATCTCCAGGCGGGCCACGTGGGTGTCGTCGATGCTGGCCGCGCCCACGAACGGCCGCCCGCTGGAGTCCAGCTCCAGGTGGGCGTGCGGCACGGCCCCGTACGCGACGTCGAACCCGGACAGCCCCGTCAGCAGCCCCGACACCCCCAGCGCGGCACCCTTCTTGATCATGGTGACGTGGCCGCCGCGCGGGCTGGAGACGGCGCCCTCGTTGCGCTGGAGCACCACGGCGAACCGGCCGATCGGCGAGCTGGTCGTGTGCGTGACGCGGTGCTCGGCCAGGTCGTTGACCAGGCGCACCTTGGCCGGCAAGGCGCTCAGCTCGGTCTTGAGCACGGTCTTGTCGGCGGCCCGGTCGAAGAAGAGCAGGGTGGCCGCCCCGGCCCGGCCCTTGCCGGACTCGACGGTCAGGGTCTGCTTGCCGTCCGTGGTCGCGTACTTGGCGGTCAGGGTCGGCGGCACCTTCCTGAGCTGGGCGCTCAGCACCCTGGCCAGCTTGCCGTCACGGTAGGTGAAGCTGTGCAGCCGGGCGCGGGCGATCGAGGACGGGCTGGTGAAGCGGACCTCGCCGTTCGACAGCCGCACTGCGGCGCGGGCGGGCATGCGGTCGAGCACGGCCTGGGTGAACTGGCGGCCGGACACCGCCAGCGCCTCCAGCTTGGCGGGCGCGGAGGCGTCGACGTCCAGGGAGGGCGAGTCGAGCGCGGCGGTCACGCTGAGCTTGCGGGTGGCGGGCGTCTGGCGCAGGCTCACCACGCTGCGGCCGGTCAGCCCCGCGACCAGGGCCGCGGACCTCCCCGGATCGGTACGCTTCACGCTCGCCTTGATCTGCTTGCCCGTCAGGTCGACGTCGAAGGTCCCCCAGTCGAAGGCCGACAGCGACGCGCCGTGCCGCAGGCCGTCGAACCCGACCGACACCTTGCCGTCGTACTCGGCCCAGACCAGCGCCTTGACGCTCTCCTGCGACAGCCGCTTGACCGCGAACCCCAGCCCGGCCGCCCCCTCCAGGGGGTTGGCCGTGGGCACGAGGTCGCCGGCCAGGTCGGGCTTGCCGTCGCCGGTGACGTCGGCGACGGCCGGCGTGGCGACCGGCTGCGAGATCGAGCAGGAGACCGGCACGGCCTCGCTCTGGACGCAGAGCCGGTACGTCAGCCCCGGCACGGCCTTGCCCAGCCCGTCGAACGCCTTGAGGATCGGCGCCAGCGGCTTGATCAGTGTCAGCGGCTCGGCGTCCGCCGTGTCGGGCAGCACACTCCGGACGTCGGGCGCCTGTCTGCCGAAGCCCTGCTCCTCCTGGATGGAGGCGGCCTCGGAAGTGACCTCGTCGATGAGGCCCGGCCCGGCGGGTGTGGTCACCTCGGGCTCGTCGGGCCCCACCCGCCCGGTGCCCGCGGGCCTGACGGCCAGCGAGGGCCGCGTGGGAACGCTGACCGCGGCGGCCGGCGGCTCCTCCACGGCGGGCACGGGCTGCACCCTCACCTGGGCGTGAGCCTGTGTCTGGGCCTGTGTGTGGGCCTGCGACTGGGCTTGGGCACTCGGTGGCAGTGCCACCAGGACTGTGGCGCTTGCGATGGACGTCGAAGCGAGCACGCGCAGAAGGGCGTGCGGCATGAAACGTTCTCCCCCGGACCGGTCTAATTCATCCCATCAGAAACATAGGTCACGATGCGACCACATCTCCTCACAGGTAGTCAAACCCGCCCGGACATGGGACTCCAATTTTCAGGAGCGATACGGGTGCACGGTCGGCCACCACCCTGGGACGCGGGCCCGGTACCGCTCGTAGTCGGCCCCGAACCTCCTGCGCAGGTTCGGCTCCTCGTACAGGCGGACGAACGTGTAGGTGGCGGCGGCCACGACGGCGGCGTAGCCGAGCAGCCGGGGATCGCCGAAGATCATGGCCTGCCCGATGACGGCGGCCAGGAGCGCGACGTACATGGGGTTGCGCACGTACCGGTAGAGCCCGCCGACGACCAGCCGGTCGGGCGGCGCAACGGGGATGGGCGTCCCGAGCCCCTCCACCACGAACCTGACGAACGCGTTGACCACGACGGCCAGCCCCGCGAGCGCGAGGATCGCGCCGAGCGCCCTGAGCGGGACCATGACCGGGTCCGGGAACGGGTCGCGCACGCGCCAGCCGCTGATCCAGTACGGGACCAGCACGGCGAAGGTGCCGGGGGCGGCGACGAAGAAGGCGGAGCTGACGATGGCCGCGGGTGTCCTGCGCATAGGACGGCTCCTTAATTCACTATTAGATGAGTTTAAGAAGCGGACGAATCACCGTCAACCGGTTGAGTCTCCATTTAGGGGAGGCGGGAAGGTGGAGACATGGCGCTCTACTCCATCGGCGACCTGGCCCGGCGCACCGGGCTGACGGTCAAGACCATCCGGTTCTACTCCGATCGGGGGATAGTGCCGCCTGCCGACCGGAGCCCGGCCGGCTACCGCCTTTACGACCTCGACGCCGTCGCACGCCTGGAGCTCATCCGGACGCTGCGCGACCTGGGAGTGGACCTGCCCACGATCCGGCGGGTCGTGGACCGCGAGGTCTCGCTCCCCGAGGTCGCCGCCGCGCACGCCGAAGCCGTGGCCGTGCAGATCCGCACGCTCCGGCTGCGGCGCGCGGTGCTCACGGCGGTGGCCAGGCGCGGCTCCAGCCCCAAGGAAATGGATCTCATGCACAAACTGGCAAGACTCTCCGAGGACGAACGCCGCCGCCTCGTCGACGGTTTCCTGGAGGCCGCCTTCGACGGCCTGGACACGGTTCCCGGGTTCGCGGGGATCATGAGCTCGATGACGCCCGAGCTGCCCGACGATCCCTCGACCGAGCAGGTGGAGGCGTGGGTGGAGCTGGCCGGGCTCGCGCAGGACCCGGACTTCCGGGCCGCCGTCCGGCGCACGGTCGCCGGGCTCGCCGCCGAGCGAAATGACACCGAGGACGCGCCCCCGCGCCCCGACGCCGTCGTGCTGGCCCGCGACCACGCCCGCCCGGCCCTCGCGGCGGGCCTCGCCCCCGCCTCCCCCGAGGCCGACTCCGTGGTGGCGGCGGTCGCGACCGCCTACGCCCGCGACCGCGGCCTCCCGGACGGCCCCGATCTGCGGCGGCGGCTGCTGGCCCGGCTGGAGGAGGCGAACGACCCGCGCAGGGAGCGCTACCTCGAACTGCTGGCGGTGATCAACGGCTGGCCCGCCCCGGAGCCGTCGGCCCCCGCCCTCGACTGGTTCGCCGAGGCCCTGCGCGCCCGCCTGGGCTGAGACTCCCGAGAGATCCAGTACGGTTTCACCGTGGCTCCATCCGCCGACCAGCAGCCGCCGCGCCGCCGCGCCTGGGGCAGCCTCAGCCGGGAGCGGATCGTCGCCGTGGCCCTGGAGATCGCCCGCACGGAGGGCATGGAGGCGCTGACCGTCCGCCGCCTGGCGGCCGACCTCGGCGCCTCCCGGATGGCCCTCTACCGCCACGTCGCCGACAAGGACGCCCTCGTCGACCTGGTCATGAACGCCATCGCCGAGCACGACCTGGTCCCGCCCGGCATCGACGAGGGCCCGTGGCCGCACCGGCTGCGCCTGCTGGCCGCCGCCATGCGCCGGCAGCTGGCCGCGTACCCGGGCATGGTGGACGTGCTGATGACCCGCGCCAACCACGGCCCGGGCGCGCTCCACCTGGTCGAGACCATCCTGACGATCCTCGCCGACGCCGGGCTCGACGAGCGGCAGGCGGCCCGGCACTATATGATCTTCATCGACCTCGTCCTGGGCAGGCTCCACCGCGAGCTGCACGGCGACCCCGTGGCCGCGCACCGCACCGCGAGCCTGCTCGCCCTGGCCGAGCGGGCCGGCGAGCACCCCAGGCTGCGCGCCGCCGAGCCCCACCTGCGCGCCGTCTCGCCCGAGGAGCTCTTCGAGGCCGAGCTGGACATGCTCGTCGAGGCGATCAGGACGGCCGCTTCGTAAGGGCGCCGGTCACTCCGGCTCGGCGGGCTGGACCAGGCAGTCGGGCCCCGGAAAGACGAGTTGCTCGTGCCCGTCGGAGTAGCGCACGACGAACGGCGGCGCGCCGTTCTCGCCCCTGATCTCGATGATCTCGCCTCTCCTGTCTCCATGGCCGACGACGTTGCCGTGGACGATCAGGTAGTCACCGACGTTCGCGCGCATGACGAGTTCCTCTCAGCTGGTCTTGGGCAACTTTGAGGTTCCTTCCCACATTGCGCCCGCGGAGCCGCCCCGCGAAGGGCATGCCTTTCTCATGCCGCCATCTTGTGGACAGCAGTCCACAAGACTTAGGGTTCCCTAACTATGACGGAACAGAGGATGGTGGTGGGCGCGTTGCTGCTCGCGGCACTGACCGCGAGCCTCGCGCAGACGATCGTGATCGCGGTGCTGCCCGTGCTCGGGCCCGCGCTCGGCGCCCCGGCCACGGCGGTGACGTGGGTGCTCACGGCGTTCATGCTGGCCGGCGCGGTGGCCACGCCCATCGCGGGACGGTTGGGCGACATGTTCGGCCACCGCCGCGTCCTGCTCGCCTGCCTGGGGTGCTTCGCCCTCGGCACGCTGGTGTGCGCGCTGGCGGAGACCCTCGGCTGGATGGTGCTGGGGCGGGCGCTCCAGGGGGTGGCGGGCGGCGTGTTCCCGCTGGCCTTCGGGATCGTGCGGGCCTCGGTGCCGCCCGGCCGGGTGCCCGGCGTCGTCGCGCTGCTCAGCGCCATGTTCGGGATCGGCGGGTCGGCGGGCATGGTGGTCGCGGGGCCGGTGGCCGGCGCGGCGGGCACGCGGTGGCTGTTCTGGGGCCTCCTGGTGCTCGCGGCGGCGGCGCTGGCCGCGTGCGCCACGCTCCCGCCCGCCCGCCGCGCGGCCCCGGCCGGGCGCGTGGATCTCGCGGGGGCCGTGCTGCTGTCCGGCGCGCTGGTGGCGCTCCTGCTGGCCATCAGCCAGGGCAGGGCCTGGGGCTGGGGCTCGGCGGCGGTCGCCGGGCTGTTCGCGGCGGCCGCGCTGCTGCTGGCCGCCTTCGCCCGCGTCCAGCTCCGCTCCCCCGACCCGCTGGTGGACCTGCGGCTCATGGGCCGGCGCGCGCTCCTCACCACGAACCTGGCCACGCTCGTCGTCGGGGCCGCCATGTTCGGCGTCATCACGCTCATCCCCCGCTTCGTGCAGACGCCGCCGGCCGCCGGGTACGGGTTCGGCGCGTCGGTCACGCAGGCCGGGCTGGTCATGCTGCCGATGGCGTTGGTCATGCTGGTCGCCACGCCGCTGGCGCCGCTGCTGGGGCGGCGGTTCGGGGCGCGGCTGCCGCTCCAGGCCGGGGCCGCCTGCGCCGCCGGGTCGTTCCTGCTCCTGGCGGCCGTCCACGATCGCCTGTGGCACTTCCACGCCGCCGGGCTCGTCGTCGGCATCGGGTACGGGCTCGCGTTCGCCTCCATCGGCAACCTCGTCGTCGAGGCCGTCGAGCCGCACCGGACCGGGGTGGCCACCGGCGTCAACACCATCGTGCGCACCGTGGGCGGCGCGGTCGGCGCCCAGATCGCCGCCGCCCTGCCGGCCGCGGGCACGCCGGGCTCCGGCCCGGTGCCGGCCGAGTCCGGCTACACCACGGCGTTCGCGGCGTTCGCCGTCCTCGCGGTCGCCGCGGTCGCCGTCGCCTCCGCCATCCCGCGCCGCAGTAGCGTCGGTGTGTGAAGGTGATCGTCTTTGACGCCATGGGCGTGCTGTACCGGTACGGGAACGTCCAGGGGCGGGTGCTCGTCCCGTACCTGCGGGGCCAGGGCTGCGCGGCGCCGGAGGAGGAGATCCGGGCGGCGTACCGGTCGGTGACGCTCGGGCGCGTGACCACGGACGAGTTCTGGTCGGCGCTCGGCCTGGACCCGCGCGACGAGCACTACTGCCGGGAGCACGAGCTCACGGACGGCGCCCGCGAGGCCCTCGGCGGGCTGGCGGGCGACGGGTTCGAGCTGGCCTGCCTGAGCAACGACGCGGCGGCGTGGTCGGCGATCCTGCGCCGCCGCTTCGGCCTGGACCGGCGCATCCGGCGCTGGTTCATCAGCTCGGACCTCGGGGCCCGCAAGCCCGACCCGGCGCCGTACGAGGCGGTGCTCGGCGCGCTGGGCGTGCCCCCCGAGGAGGTGCTGTTCGTGGACGACCGGCCGGTGAACCTGGCCCCGGCGCGCGCGCTGGGCATGCGCACCCTGCTGTTCCGCAGCGACGACACCGGGACCCCGGCCGGGCCCTGTGCCGGGACCATGCCGGAGCTGGTCGCCGCCGTGCGCTCCCTCTAGGGCAGGAGGCCGTCCAGGGCGGCCAGGTCGTCGGGGGTGAGCTCGACGGCGGCCGCGTCCAGGTTCTCCTCCAGATGGGCGAGCGACCCGGTGCCCGGCGTGGGCAGGGTGACGGGCGAGTGGTGCAGCAGCCACGCCAGCGCCACCTGCCCGGCGGTGGCCCCATGCCGGCGCGCCACCTCCGGCAGGCCGGCGCGGGCCAGCGAGCCGTTCCCCAGCGGGAACCACGGTAGGAACGCCAGCCCGCGCTCCTCGCACGCCCGCAGCACCGGCGCGGACTCGCGGTCCAGCAGGTTGAACCGGTTCTGCACCGAGGCGATCTGCGTGATCTCCAGCGCCCGCTCCAGCTCCTCCACGGTGACCGTGTCGAGGCCGATGTGCCGGATCTTGCCCTCCCGCCGCAGCTCGGCGAGCGTCCCGAGCTGGTCGGCCAGCGGCACGTCCGGGTCGATCCGGTGGAGCTGGTAGAGGTCGATGGTGTCGGTCCCGAGCCGGCGCAGGCTCGCCTCGCACATGGCGCGCAGCCGCTCGGGCCGCCCGGCGACGTGCCAGACGTTGGGGCCCGTACGCACGACGCCGCCCTTGGTCGCGATCACCACATCGTCCGGGTACGGGCGCAGCGCCCGCGCCACCAGCTCCTCGGCCAGGTCGGGCCCGTAGTTGTCGGCCGTGTCGACGAGCGTCACCCCGCGCTCCACGGCGCGGCGCAGGATGGCGGCCGCCTGGTCCGGGTCGAGGCGCGGCCCCCAGTAGCCGGGCCCGGTGAGCATGCCGGTGCCGTACCCGAGCCGCCTGACCCGCAGCTCGCCCGCGAGGTCGAAGCTCTGACCGATCACTGTGGTCCCTCTCAGTAGCTGTGGCTCGCCGTGACGTCGGCGGAGGCCGACACGGCCCGCTCGGCCGCGCCGCCGCGCAGCCCGAGCACGATCATGGACAGCGTGTCGACGATGGTGAGGTGGGCCAGGCGGCTGGCGACCGCCTCCATGCCGAAGACGAGGTCCTGCCCGCCGCCGACGAGCACCCACGTGCTCTCCTCGGCCAGCGGCGAGCTGGCGTAGCTGGTGATCGCCACGACCCGGGCCCCGGCGGCGCGGGCGCGGCGGGCGGTGTCGACGGTGGAGCGGGTGGCCCCGCTGTGGCTGATCGCCAGGCAGACCGACGGCTCCGGCAGCAGCTCGGCGGCCAGGTGCGCGGTGAGCGGGTCGGGCGGCAGGTCCACCGGCAGGCCGAGGGCCCGCAGCCGGTAGGCGGCGTCGAGGGCGACCGCCCCCGACAGGCCGGTGGCGGCGACCAGCACCCGGGCGGCCCCGCTGAGGGCCTCGGCGGCGGCGCTCAGCCCCTCGCGCGACAGCGTGGCGCCCAGCCCGCCGAGCGCGTCCCGCGCCGCCCGCACGGTCGCGGCCAGCGGGTCGCTCTCGTCCTGGGGCTCGGGACCCGGTGCCTCGCGGGCGGAGGCGATCTTCAGCTCCTGGTAGCCGCCGAACCCCAGCCGCCGGCACGCCCGCACGACGGTGGACGCCGACGTGCCGGCCAGCCGCGCCACGTCGCTCACGCTCAGGTGGACGAGCCCGGCGCCCTGGTCGAGCACCACCTGCGCGACCCGCGCCTCGGCGTCGTGCAGCCCGGAGAGCCTGGCCCGCACGGCCGCGG
Organism: Nonomuraea sp. NPDC005650; assembly: GCF_040605375.1. Lineage (NCBI taxonomy): Bacteria > Bacillati > Actinomycetota > Actinomycetes > Streptosporangiales > Streptosporangiaceae > Nonomuraea > Nonomuraea sp. NPDC005650. The sequence continues at coordinate 26,559 of NZ_JBEXCR010000021.1, read as the reverse complement.
CGAGGGAATTCTGTTTCATGGATGGAGGTTAACAGAGAACGAAATTCCGTCGTGATATGCGCGGCGGAAAACCTGTCGAACGGCGGCCACCGGCTGGCTAGCGTTTGCCGGTGCACACCTACCTGGAGACCGAGCGGCTGCTCCTGCGCCGCTTCACCGAGTCCGACGCCGACCTCCTGTTCGCCCTCCACAACGACCCCGAGGTCATGGAGTTCCTCAACGGCGGCAGGCCCACGCCGCGCGAGGTGATCGTCGGGGACACGCTGCCCGCGTTCATCGCAACCGGCTTCTTCGCGGCCGTCGGCAGGCCGTCCGGGGAGTTCCTCGGCTGGTTCCACCTGCGCGCGCGCAAGGGCACGCCGGACGACGAGCCGGAGCTGGGCTACCGGCTGCACAGGTCGGCCTGGGGCAGGGGCTACGCGACCGAGGGCTCGCGCGCGCTGATCGACAAGGCGTTCCGGGAGCTCGGCGCGCGCCGGGTCTTCGCCCAGACGATGGCGGTCAACGTCCGCTCGCGGCGGGTCATGGAGAAGTGCGGGCTGCGGTTCGCCCGCACGTTCCACCCGGACTGGGAGGACCCCCTCCCGGGGGCCGAGCAGGGCGAGGTGGAGTACGAGTTGCTGCGCGCCGGATGGGAGACGCGCTGACGCGCCGACCCCGACCTGGTGCACTGGTCGGACCAGTCGCTAGGGTGCCTCGTATGGGATATGACGCGCTGTTCCGCCTGGATGGGCGGCGGGCCGTGGTGATCGGGGCAGGGAGCGGGATCGGCCGGGAGGCGGCGCTGGCGCTGGCCGCCCACGGGGCCTCCGTGGTGTGCGCCGACCGCGATCTGGCCTCGGCCGAGCAGACCGCCGCCGCGTGCGGCGGCGACGCCCGGCTGCTCGACGTGCTGGACGCCGCCGAGGTCGACCGGGCCGCCGGGGAGGAGCCGGCCGACGTGCTGGTGTTCACGGCCGCCACGAACGTCCGCAAGCGGCTGCTCGACTACTCCGGCGAGGAGTTCGACCGGGTGGTGGGGCTGAACCTGCGGGCCTCGTTCGACGTCGTGCGGGCCTTCGGTGCGGGCATGGTCGAGCGGGGGCGCGGCTCGATCATCGGGTTCGCGTCGATCCGCGCGTCGGTGACCGAGCCGGGGCAGAGCGTCTACTCCGCCACGAAGGCGGGCCTGGTGCAGCTGCTGCGGACGGCGGCGGCCGAGTTCGGACCGCGCGGGGTGCGGGTCAACGCCATCGCGCCCGGCGTCGTGGAGACGCCGCTGACCAGGCAGATCAAGGACAACCCCGACTGGTACGCCGCGTACGCGAACAAGAGCGCGCTCGGCCGGTGGGCGACGGCGCAGGAGATGGCCGGCGCGGTGGTCTACCTGGCCGGCGACGCGGCCAGCTTCGTGACCGGCTCCGTCCTGTACGTGGACGGCGGCTGGACGGCCGTGGACGGCCGCTTCGACCCGCCCAACTAGGAAGGCGTCGGCGACCGGGTCCCGCGACCCGGTCGCCATTGACCGGCTAGGCGGGCCGGATGATCGCCATCCTGGTCACGGTCAGCTCCTCGATGGCGAAGCGCGGCCCCTCGCGCCCGATGCCGGAGTCCTTCACGCCGCCGTACGGCATGTTGTCCGCCCTGAACCCCGGCACCTCGTTGACCACCACTCCCCCGGCCTCGATCCGCTCGATGGCCGCGAACGCCGTGGCCAGCGACCGGGTGAACACCGAGGCGTGCAGGCCGTACCTGGACTCGTTGACGGCGGCGAAGGCGGCGTCGAGGTCGGGCACCGAGCGCACGCACACGACCGGCCCGAAGATCTCCTCGTCCCAGGCGGCGGCCCCGTCGCCGACGTCCGCGAGCACGGTCGGCGCGATGGCCCGGCCGTCGCGGTGCCCGCCCGTGACCGGCTCGACCCCCGACTCCGCGATCCACTCCAGCACGCGGTCCGTCGCGGCCTCGTCGATGAGCGGGGCGACGCGGGTCTCCGGCAGGCGGGGGTCGCCGACCGTGACGCCCTTGACGCGGTCGGCCAGCAGGGACACGAACCGCTCCCGTACGGGCTCCTCGACCACCACCCGCTGGACGGAGATGCACGCCTGGCCGGAGGCGTAGTAGCCGCCGCGCACGACCGCGTCGGCGGCGGCCTCCAGGTCGGCGTCGGCCGCCACCACCAGCGCCGCGTTCGACCCCAGCTCCAGCAGGACCTTCGTCGGGGCGGCGTTGCGGGCGATGGCGTGCCCGGCGGCGGCCGAGCCGGTGAAGGAGACCGCGCCGATGCGCCGGTCCTCCACCAGCGTCCTGCCGACCTCGACGTCACCGGTGACGAGCTGCACGGCGGCCGGGGGGAGCGCGTCCGCCGACCGGATGAGGTGCACCAGCCAGAGCGTGGCCAGCGGGGTCGCGGGCGCGGGCTTGACGATCACCGGGCAGCCCGCGGCCAGCGCCGGGGCGATCTTGTGGGCGGCGAGGAGCAGCGGGTAGTTGAAGCCGGTGATCCCGACCACCACGCCGATCGGGCGGCGCGTCCAGAACCCGATCAGCCCCTCCCCCGAGGGCAGCAGGTCGAGCGGCACGGTCTCGCCGTGCAGCCTGGCGACCTCCTCGGCGGCCGTGGCCAGCGTGACGAGCGTCCTGGCGACCTCGACCTTGCAGTCGGCCAGGGGTTTGCCGGTCTCGAGGACGAGCAGGCGCTCGAACTCCTCCCGGTCGGCCGCCAGCGCGTCGTGGGCCTTCATCAGGGCGGCGCGGCGGGCGTGCGACGGGAGCGCCGCCATGGCGGGCGCCACGGCCAGGGCCGCGTCCACGGCCCGCCGAGCCAGGCCCGCGTCGCCCCTCGGGGCCGCGGCCACGAGGGAGCCGTCGTACGGGAAGGTGACGTCGTCGGTCTGCGCCGTCTCCACCCATCCGTCGCCGATGGGCAGGCCGGACGGCCATGCGGTGTCGATGCTCATGCCTGCTTCCGTAGGGCGCTGGGGAACACGTCGAGGTAGGCGGGCGCGCCCTCCCTGCCGGTGGCGGCGAGGACGGCGTGCGCGATGGCGCGGCTGAACACGTCGGCCCCCGCCGCGAGGATCTCCTGCAGGGTGTCATGGTCGGGCTCGGGACCCTCGCAGGTGGCCAGGCCGAAGATCGTGTCGCCGTCGGTCATGGTGTGGGCCGGCCTGATCGCCCTGGCCAGGCCGTCGTGGGCGACCGCGGCCAGCTTGCCGCACTGGGCCTTGGTGAGGGTGAGGTCGGTGGCCACGACGCCGATGGTGGTGTTGAAGGAGGGGGCGTTCTCCGGGCGCCAGGCGTCGATCTCCTCCTGGAGCGGGGGCCGGAGGTGGTCGAACTCGCCCGGCAGGCCGTACCTCGCGCCGGCGAGGGTGCCGTCGCGGGGGTCGAGGACCGAGCCCACGGGGTTGGCGACGACGAGGGCCGCCACGGTGGCGCCGCCGGGCAGCACGGCACTCGCCGTCCCCACCCCTCCGGCCAGCCCGCCCGCCTGCGCCCCGGCCCCGGCCCCGATCGACCCGCTCGCCGCCGGCCCGCCGCGCGCGCCCGCCCCGCCGTCGGAGGTGACGGCCCCTTGGACGGAGGCGCCGGCGGACGGGACCGCGCCGCCCCTGGGCCATGGGACCCCCGCCGTCGACGGCGAGGGGGCGGCCGCGTCGTAGGCGGCCGTGCCGAGGGCGGCGTCCGGGACGGCGCGGAACGTGCCGCCGCGCCCCAGGTCGAAGATGACCGCCGCCGGCACGATGGGCACCACCCCGCCGGCCACCGGGTAGCCGATGCCCGCGTCCGCCAGCCGCTCCATCACCCCGCAGGCCGCCGACAGCCCGTACGCGCTCCCCCCGGTCAGCACCACGGCGTGCACCCGCGACACCAGGTTCCGCGGATCCAGCAGCTCGGTCTCGCGCGTCCCGGGAGCGGCGCCCCGCACGTCCACCCCCGCCACCGCCCCCGAGGGAGGGGCCAGGACCACGGTGGTGCCCGTACGGTAGCCGCCGCCGACCCGCTGGGCGTGGCCGACCCGGAGCCCGGCCACGTCCGCCAGCGAGTTGGAGGGTCCAGGGCGCATCAGAAGTCCCCGCCGAGGAAGCGCCGGGCCGCCTCGGCGAAGACACGGGTGCACTGGACGATCTCGGCGACCTCCACGAACTCGTCCGCCTGGTGCGCGATCCACTTCCCGCCGGGCCCGTACACCACGGAGGGGACGCCGCCCCAGTGCGTCAGCACGGTCCCGTCCGTGGACCCGGGCACCCCGCCGTAGACGGGCTCCGCGCCGGTGACGGTACGGTGGGCGGCGGCCAGCGCGGCCACCACCGGGTCCGACACGGGCACGTCCACCGGCGGCCGGTCCACCAGCACCGACACCTCCGCGGCGATCCCGTCGCAGGAGGCGAGCGCGGCCACCCGGTCGGCGATCAGCTTGTGCTCGACCCCGGGGATCGTCCGCACGTCCACGAACACCGACGCGCCGGCCGGGATCACGTTCACCTGTTCCTCGGAGCCGGCCCGCAGCACGGTCGGCGTCACGTACACCTCGCCGAGGTGCTCGTGCGCCGGATGCCGCCCCTGCAGCTCCTCCTGCAGCGACCGCAGCCCCACCAGCAGCGAGCCCACGGCCGGGAGCGGGTTGCGGCCGTGCTGCGGCATGGCGCCGTGCGCCATCTTGCCGGTGAAGTCCACCCGCAGCCGCAGCGCGCCCTTGGCCACCGCGCAGATCTCGCCCGCCTCGGGCTCGGCCACGATCGCGCCGTCCACGTCGGCGGTCAGCCCCTCGGAGACGAAGTGGTGCGCGCCGATCATGAGACCTTCCTCGTCGGCCAGCGCGCACACCTTGATCCGCCCGGGGAACGGTCCAGCCAGCTGCAGGGCGCGGGTGGCGTAGAGGGTGGCGGCCAGGCCGGACTTCATGTCGGCGCTGCCCCGCCCCCACAGCTTCCCGTCGCGGATCTCCCCGCCGAACGGGTCCACGGTCCAGGTGGACAGGTCGCCCTCAGTCACCACGTCCGTGTGGCCCTCGAACATCAGCGTCGGCCCGGCGCCGCCGCCGCCCTCGACCACGGCCACCACGTTGGGCCGGTCGGGCTCCACCTCGTACACGGTGGGCTCCCAGCCCCACTCCCGCATCCTGGCGGCCACCAGCTCGGCGGCGGCCCGCTCGCGCCGACCGGGGTCGTTGGTGCTGGGGATCCGCACCAGCGCCTGAGTGAACTCCACCACTCCGTCGGCATCGACGTCGATCAAAACAATCCCTCCAGAGTCGGTACGGCCTGCAGCAACGTACGCGTGTAGTCGTGGGCGGGCGCGGCCCAGACCTCGTCCACGGGCCCGCTCTCCACGATCTCCCCGCGGCTCATGACCGCGACCGTCTCGCACACGTGCCGCACCACGGACAGGTCGTGCGAGACGAACACGAGCGTGAGCCCCAGCTCGTCCACGAGGTCGGCCAGCAGGTTGAGTATCTGCCCGCGCACGGACACGTCCAGGGCGCTGACCGGCTCGTCGGCGACCAGCACCTTCGGCCGGGGCGCGAGCGCGCGGGCGATGGCGATGCGCTGCCGCTGCCCGCCGGAGAACTGGTGCGGGTACCGGTCGGCGGCCGAGGCGGGCAGCCCGACCCCCTCCAGCAGCTCGGCCACGCGGTCGCCGACCGGCAGGCCGAGCGCCACGAGCGGCTCGGCGACCAGGTCCCGGACGCGCATGCGCGGGTCGAGCGAGCTCATCGGGTCCTGGAAGACGATTTGCAGGTTCTCCCGCAGGAAGCGCAGCCGCCGCTCCGGCCGGCCGACGATCTCCTGCCCGTCGAACAGGATGGACCCGCCGGTCGGCTGGTCGAGCCCGCAGAGCAGGCGCAGCAGCGTCGACTTGCCGGAGCCGGACTCGCCGACGATGCCGTACCGCTCGCCCCGCCCCACGGTGAGCGACACGTCCTTGAGCGCGTGCACGGCGGCGCCCGGCCTGGTGAGCGAGGTGCGGGGCCGGTGGTAGCGGCGGCTGAGGTCGCGAGCCTCAATCAGCGGGGTGCCAGCATGCGTGGGCATGGCCGTCTCCTGTCAGCGCCGGTACGGTCTCGCACTCGGGAGTGGCGTGCGGGCAGCGGTTGCGGAAGACGCAGCCGGCGGGGAACGTCCCGGCCGCCGGGACGCTGCCCTTGATGGTGGGCAGCCGGGTGCCGCGCGGGGTGAGCCTGGAGGCGGCCAGCAGGCCCTCGGTGTAGCGGTGGCGGGGCCGGGTGAACACCTCGCGGATGGGGCCGCTCTCGACGACGCGTCCCCCGTACATGACCAGGACCCGCTCGCAGACGGACGCCACGACGGCGAGGTCGTGGGTGATGAACAGCAGCGCGGGCGCGACCTCGGCGATCAGCTCCAGCATCTGCTTCTGCACGGTGACGTCCAGCGCCGTGGTGGGCTCGTCGCAGATGAGCAGGCCGGGCCCGTTGGCCAAGGCGATGGCCAGCATGACGCGCTGGCGCTGACCGCCGGAGAGCTGGTGCGGGTACGCGCGGGCGATCTGCGCGGGCTCCGGCAGGCGTACGCGTTCGAGCAGGCCGAGCGCCTTCTCGCGGGCCCGCGGGCGGGGCGTGCCGTGCAGGGTCATGACCTCGGCGACCTGGGCGCCGATGCGCATGAGCGGGTTCAGGGCGGTCATGGGCTCCTGGAAGACCATGGAGACGTCCTGGCCGCGCAGCCGCTTCAGCCGGCTCTCGGGCACGCCGACCAGGTCGTTCCCGCCCATCGTGGCCGTCCCGGTGGCGGTGACGCCCTCGGGGAGCAGGCCCATGAGCGACAGCGCGGTCAGCGACTTGCCGGAGCCGGACTCGCCGATCAGCCCGACCCGCTCGCCGGGCGCGATGGAGAACGACACCTCGTGCACCAGTTCGAGGGAGTCGGCCCGTACGGTCAGCCCCTCAACTCTCAGCACGGACCCTCCTCAGCTTCGGGTCGAGGTAGTCGCGCAGGCCGTCGCCCAGGAGGTTGAAGCCGAGCACCGCGAGCGCGATCGCCAGGCCGGGCCACAGCGCCAGGCGCGGGGTCGAGAACAGCAGCTCCTGCGACTCCTGCAGCATCCGCCCCCACGACGGGGTCGGCGGGCGGGTGCCGAAGCCGAGGAACGACAGCGCCGCCTCGGCCAGGATCGCGATCGCGAACGACACCGACGCCTGCACGATGAGCACGGAGCCGATGTTCGGCAGCACGTGGCGCAGCGCGATGGCCGGGCGGCGGCGCCCGGCGGCCCTGGCGGCCAGGATGTAGTCGGTCACCATGACCTGGAGCGTGGCGGCGCGGGCCACCCGGGCGAACGCGGGCACGGTGGCCACGCCGATCGCGATCATCGCGGTGAGCGTGCCCGGCCCGTAGACCGCGCCGAGCATGACGGCCAGCAGCAGCGCCGGGAACGCGAACACCAGGTCGTTGACCCGCATGATCAGCTCGGAGAGCCAGCCGCGCGGCGTCATCCCGGCGATCATGCCGAGCGGCGTGCCGATGACGGCGGCGATGCCGACGGCCACGATCCCGACGTAGAGGGTGGTCCGGGCGCCGACCATGATCTGGCTGAAGGTGTCGCGGCCGAACTTGTCGGCCCCCAGCAGGTAGCCGCCGCCCGGCCGGCGCAGCTTGCGCGCGGCGTCCACGAGCGTCGGGTCGTGCGGCGTCCAGAAGAACGACACCGCCGCCGCCAGCACCACGAGCCCGACGAGCAGGCCGCCGACCAGCAGGCCGGCGTTCATCCGGCCCCTCATCGCAGCCTCGGATCGAGCACGCGGTAGGCCACGTCCACCACGAAGTTGATCAGCAGGACGGCCACCACCAGCACCATCACCACACCTTGGACGAGCAGCAGGTCGCGCCCGGCGACGCCGTTGAGCAGCAGGTCGCCGAGCCCGGGGATGACGAAGACCCGCTCGACCACGACCGCGCCGATCAGCAGCGTGGCCAGTTGCAGGCCGAGCACGGTGACGACCGGGATCGAGGCGTTGCGCAGGCCGTGCCGCCACAGGGCGCCGGTGCTGCCCCGGCCCTTGGCGCGGGCGGTGCGCAGGTAGTCCTCGCGCATCACGTCGAGCACGGCGCTGCGCACGTACCGGGTGAGCACCGCGCCCTGCACGAGGCCGAGCGACAGCCATGGCAGCAGCAGGCTGAGCAGCCACTCCGCCGGGTTCTCGGCGATCGGCACGTAGCCGCCGGACGGCAGCGCCTGGGCCTGCACCGCGAACACGAACACCAGCAGGATGCCCGCCAGGAACGCCGGGACCGCGATGCCGACCTGGCTGAGCGCGCTGATGGCCGCGCCGAGCGGGTTGCGGTGGTGCACGGCCGCGAACGTGCCGAGGGGCACCGCGATGACCAGCGCCACCAGCATGCCGCCGAGCACCAGCACGGCCGTGACGCCGAGCCGGTCGCTGATCTGCGGGCCGATGGGCGAGCTGGTCACGTACGAGGTGCCGAAGTCACCCTGCAGGAGCCCGCCGAACCAGTCGAAGAACTGCACGACGGGCGGCCGGTCGGTGCCGAACTGCTTGCGCAGCGCCGCCACCGCGTCGGGCGTGGCGTTCACGCCGAGCGCGACCTCCGCCGGGTCGCCGGGCAGCAGCGCCATGAACGCGAACACGACCACGCCGGCCACGGCGGTGCTCGCGAGGAGCACCGCCAGGCGTTTGATGAGGTAAAGCGTCACTGCTGCTTGGAGAGCGCGGTGAAGTCGAAGGACTCCGCGATGGCGTTCTTCGGCAGCCCGGTGACGCCCTTCTTCGCCACGATCAGGTTCGGGAACAGGAAGAGCCAGTCGGCCGCCGCGTCGTCGGACAGCAGCTTGGCGGCCTTCTTCAGGTCGTCGGTCTGCTGCTGCTCGGTGCCCTCGTCGGCGGAGGCGAGGAGCTTGCCGAACTCGGGGTTGTCGTAGCGGAAGTAGTACGACTTATCGGCGAAAATGCTCATGTCGCGGGGCTCGACGTGGTTGATGATGGACAAGTCGTAGTCGCCCTGCTTGAACACCACGTCCAGCCAGCGGGCCGGAAACTCCAGCGGCTCGATGTCGGCGTTGATGCCGACCTGCGCGAGCTGCGACTTGACGACCTGGGCGCCGGCCACCGCGTACGGCAGGTTGGGGATGCGCATCTTGACGTTGAGCGTCTTGCCGCCGAGCAGTTCCTTGGCCTTGGCCGGGTCGTACGGGTAGTCGCCGGTGCGGTCCTCGTACCAGGGGTCGGTGGGCGGCACCATCGAGCCGATCAGCTGGCCGCGCCCGGCCCAGGCGGTCTCCAGCAGCGCCTTGTGGTCGATCGCGTAGCGGACGGCCTGCCGGGCCTTCTTGTCGTTGAACGGCGGGCGGCTGTTGTTCATCGACAGCACGACCTCGCCGTTCGTGGTGCCCTCGACCGTCTGGAAGCGGTTGGGGTCGGCGAACTGCTGCAGCGACTCGGGCGCCTGCACGGCGGAGATGACGTCGATGCCGCCGGTCAGCAGCGCGTTGTTCATCGCCGTGGCGTCCTTGAAGTACTTCAGCGTGATCGACGACAGCGGCGGCTTGGTGCCCCAGTAGGAGGCGTTCGCGCCGAGCTGGATGGAGTCGCCGCGCCGCCACGAGCCGAGCGTGTACGGGCCGGTGCCGACGGGCTTGTTGGCCAGGTCGGCGACCCCGGTCCGGCTGAACATGGCGCCGAGCCTGGTGGCCATCGAGTAGAGGAAGCCGTTGCTCGGCTTCGTGAGCGTGACGACGGCGGTGGAGTCGTCCTTCTTCTCCACCTTGTCGACGACGTCGAGCTGCGCCTTGATCTTGAGCTTCCAGTCCGTCTTCACCCGGCCGAGCGAGAACACCACGTCGTCGGCGGTGAACGGCGCGCCGCTGCTGAACTTGACGTCCTTGCGCAGCGTGAACGTGTAGGTCTTGCGGTCGGGCGAGACGTCCCACTTCTCCGCGAGCAGCGGCACGATCTTGCCGTCCTGGTCGAGCTTGACCAGGCCCTCGTAGACGTTGACGAGCAGTGCCTGGGGAATGGCGGCGCCCTCGGTCGAGGTGAAGTCGAGGTTCGCGGGCTCGGCCACGAATCCGACGGAAAGGGTCTGGGTCTTGGGGGTGCCCGCACCGCCGCCGCCGCCGCTGGAGGTGCCGCCGCAGGCGGCCGTGCCCAGCAGGAGACCGCCGGCGGCGATCCAGATGCCGATTCGCCTCATGTGTTACTGCCTCCTGGCTAGTGCACTGGTCGGACCAGTAGGCTACGCACATTGCCAGTCGACGACGGCTCGGGTCAAGGGGGCTTTGATGGGTGGTCCGCGGTTCGAGCCCGTGCGTACCGTACGCGCTTATGAGCGGGTGGTGGAGCAGGTCGAGGAGGCCATCGAGAGCGGGTCTCTCTCGCCGGGCGAGCGCCTGCCGAGCGAGCGGGAGCTCATGGTGCAGTTCTCGGTCAGCCGGTCCACCGTGCGCGAGGCGCTGCGGGTGCTCCAGGCTCGCGGCCTGGTCCGGTCGCGGCCCGGCGACCCCAACGGGGCGGAGGTGCTGCCGTTCTCGCCCGCCGCGCTGCACAAGTCGATGACCACGCTGGCCAGGGTGGAGGAGCTGTCGCTGGCCGAGCTGGTGCAGTTCAGGATGGTGCTCGACTCCTCGGCGATCCTGCTGGCGGCCCGGCTGCGCACCGACGAGCAGCTCGCCGAGATGGAGTCGGCCGTCGCGCACATGCGCTCCGTCGTGGAGACGGGGCAGGACGCGTTCGGCGAGACCGACGTGGCCTTCCACGACGTGGTGGCGCGGGCGAGCGGCAACAAGCTCATCCAGATCTGCACGGACGTGGTCCGCTCGATCGTGCTCAAGCTGATCTCGGAGAAGATCGCCGACGCGCCCGACCGGGAGGCGCTGATGCGGCAGACCATCCGGCACCACGAGGAGGTGCTGGCCGCCATGCGCGCCGGCGACGGCCCGCTGGCCGCCCGGCTGTCGCGCAAGGCGATGTACGACTACTACGCGGGCTACCTGCCGGCCGCCGAACGCCCCGCCCTCACCGCCCTCCTGGACTGACCGCCCCCGACCCGCCCTCCGAAGGACCGCACCCCCGCCACCCCCTTCCCCCCCGAAGGACCGCACCCCCGTACGGCGCAACTCACCGACCCCCCTCCCCCAAAAGGACCGCAACCCCGTACGGCGGGTTTCTCGCCGTACTACACGTCATTGACGGCACATCCCTTCTGTGTAGAAGATTTCCCTACGTACCAGCGCCTGCGGATGGGGACGCCCATGTCGTCCGAGTCGTTCAACGCCAGCGTCTTTCTCGTGGACCGCCAGGTCGAAGCCGGCCGCGGAGACCACCCCGCCCTCACGGGCCCCGCGGGCACGATGACCTACGCGCAGCTGGCCGACCACGTGGCCAGGTTCGCGACCGGGTTACGCACGTTGGGCGTCAGACCGGAGGAGCGCGTCCTGCTCGTCATGTCCGACCGCCCGGAGACCGCGATCACCGTCCTGGCCGTCATGCGCATGGGCGCGGTCGCCGTACCGGTCTCCACCATGTACACCCCCACCGAGCTCGCCACCCTGGTCCGGGACGCGCGGGCGAGGGTCGTCGTGGCCACCCCGGAGTTCGCGCCGACCGTGCGCGAGGCCGTGCGGAGCGCGCCCGACGTGGCGGTGCTCGTCGTCATCGAGCCGTCGGAGAAGGACGCCGCGCTGGAGGTGCCGGTGTGCCTGTGGTCCGACATCCTGGAGTCGGGCCGGGCGGCGGGCCTGCCGTACGACGCCTGGCGCGACTCGCCCGCCCTCTGGCTCTACACCTCCGGCACCACCGGCGCCCCCAAGGCGGCCATGCACCGGCACGGCGCCGTCCAGGACGTCTACGAGGGGTACGGGCGGCAGGTCCTCGGCATCCGCCCCGACGACCGGTGCTTCTCGGTGGCGCGGCTGTTCTTCGCGTACGGCATCGGCAACTCCATGTTCTTCCCCCTGGCCGCGGGCGCCACGGCGGTCCTCGACCCGGCGCGGCCCACCCCCGGGGGCGCGATCGCCAGGGTGATGGAGGACCGGCCGACGCTGTTCTTCGCGGGCCCGACGTTCTTCGCGGCGCTGCTCGCCTCCGACGCCCCCGCCGGCGCCCTCCGGTCCGTACGGCTGGCCGTCTCGGCGGGCGAGGCGCTGCCCGCCGAGATCTACCGCCGCTTCACCGAGCGCTTCGGGGTGGACGTCATCGACGGCCTCGGCTCGACGGAGGCGCTGCACATCTTCATCTCCAACCACCCGGGCCGGGTACGCCCGGGCAGCTCGGGAACCGTCGTGCCGGGCTACGAGGCCAAGCTGCTCGACGACTCCGGCGCGCCCGTCAAGGACGGGGAGCCGGGCCACCTGTACGTCCGGGGCGACTCGGTGGCCACCGGCTACTGGTGCCGCACGGCCACCACCCGCCAGGTGTTCCAGGGCGAGTGGCTGCGTACCGGCGACACCTACATCAGGGACGAGGACGGCTTCTACCAGTGCCTCGGCCGCTCCAACGACATGATCAAGGCGGGCGGCATCTGGGTGTCGCCGATGGAGGTCGAGGCCCAGCTGCTCCAGCACGAGTCGGTGGGCGAGTGCGCCGTCGTGGCGTACGTCGACGAGGACGGCCTGGAGAAGCCGGTCGCCTGTGTGGTGTCCGCGCCGGGCCGCACCGTGGACGCCGGCGAGCTCGTCGGCTTCTGCCGGGAGGGCCTGGCCTCCTTCAAGCGGCCGCGCGAGGTCCTGGTGCTGGACGAGCTGCCGAAGACGGCGACGGGCAAGATCCAGCGCGTGGTGATCCGCCAGATCGCCGCCGACCTCCTGGGCAAGGCCGGCGGTCAGGAAGGCGACGCGGCCGGCCGCGTGCCGTAGACGGTGACGGCGAACGGGCGCGAGGTGGCCGTGTAGACCTGCTCGGTCAGGCGCGAGAGCGCCGCGTGCGAGTCCAGGTAGTGGTGCAGCCGGCCGGCCTCGGGCCACGGGTGGACCGCCACGAGCACCCCGTCTGGCACCAGCAGCTCGCTGAGCTGCGCCGACGCCCGCCGCAGCCGCTCGTGCCGGCCCAGGTAGTAGAGGGTCTCCGAGCAGAACACCAGGTCGAAGCGCTGGTCGGAGCGGTGGGTGAGGATGTCCGCGCGGATGAAGCGCACCCGCCCGTCCTGCGGCACCCGCTCGCGCGCCCGTGCCAGCGCCCGCTCCGACACGTCCACCCCGATGATCTCCGCGTCCGGGTACGTCACCGCGAGCACGTGCGTGAACACGCCCTCGCTGCACCCGACGTCGATGATCCGCCGGTACGGCCGGGCGGGCAGGTGCTCGAGCGTGGTCCGGTGTTTCTGCTGTTCGTAGCTGTCCGTGGCGAGCTTCCACGGGTCAGGGGTCCGGTGGAGCCAGTCGAAGACGTAGCGCAGGAGCACCGCCTGACCGGCCGGGGACAGCAGGGACAGCGTACGGAAGAACGTGCGGTGCATGATCTCCGGCAGACGCGCCATGCGGCCTCACTCTCGGTCGAGACGGAGGAGCGCCGCCCCAGGGTCTGAGGGGGGAGGTCGTCACCGAGAGTGAATGCCCGCTAATCGCCGAGCTGACGCCGGCTCGGGACCGCGCGCTCAGAACGCGTCGCGCAGCTCCCGCTTGAGCACCTTGCCGGAGGCGTTCTTGGGCAGGGCGTCCACGAACACCACGCGCTTGGGCGTCTTGAACGCCGCCAGCCGCTCCCGCAGGAACGCGATCAGCTCGCTCTCCGTCACCCCGCCCCCTTCGCGCAGCACCACCGCGGCCGTCACCGCCTCGATCCAGCGCTCGTCCGGCACCCCGAACACGGCCGCCTCCGCCACCGCCGGATGCTGGTAGACGGCCTCCTCCACCTCGCGGCTCGCGACGTTCTCGCCGCCCGACTTGATCATGTCCTTCTTCCTGTCCACCACGGACAGGTAGCCGTCGGCGTCCATGACGCCGAGGTCGCCGCTGTGGAACCAGCCGCCCCTGAACGCCTCCGCGGTCTTGTCCGGGTCGTTCCAGTAGCCGAGCATGGCGTGCGGGCTGCGGTGGACGATCTCGCCGACCACGCCGGGCGGCACGGGCCTGTCCTGGTCGTCGACGATCCTGGTCTCGACGTTCAGAGCGGCCCGGCCGGCCGAGCCGAGGCGGGTGAGCTGCTCGTCCGGACCGAGGATGGTGGCGACCGGGGCCATCTCCGTCTGGCCGTAGAAGTTGAACAGGCGGACGTCCGGCAGGCGGGCGGCGATCTCCTTCAGCACCTCGACGGGCATGATCGAGGCGCCGTAGTAGCCCTTGCGCAGGGACGACAGGTCGCGGCGGTCGAAGTCGGGGTGGCGCAGCAGGCCGATCCAGACGGTGGGCGGGCAGAAGAGCTTGGTGGCGCGCTCGCCCTCGATCGTGGCCAGGATGGCGGCGGGGGTGGCGCCGGGCAGGATGATGTTGGTGGCGCCGAGGTAGAGTCCGGGCGTCAGGAAGCAGTGCAGCTGGGCGCAGTGATAGAGCGGGAGGGCGTGGATCTCGACGTCGTGCCGGCTCATCTCGCCGTCCACGACGCAGGTGACGTACTGGGCGATCAGGCTGCGGCTCGACAGCGTGGCGCCCTTGGGCCGGGACTCGGTGCCGCTGGTGTACATGAGCTGGATCGGGTCGTCGTCGGCGATCTCCACCTGCGGCTCCGACGCGTCGTCGAAGGCCGCCCACTCCGCGAACGGCTCCCAGCCGTCGGCCGACCCGATCACGCCGCGCACCCGGACCTCCGGCCCGGCCGCCGCCGCGGCGACCGGCAGCAGCGCCTCCTCCACGAGGATCCCGGTCGCGCCGGAGTGCTCCAGGATGTACGCGACCTCCGCCGTGCCCAGCATGAAGTTGATCGGCACGGAGATCGCGCCCAGCCGCGCCAGCGCCAGGTACGCCACCACGAACGCGTGGTTGTTGTGGCTGAAGACGGCGAACCGGTCACCCTTGCCGACGCCGCGCGCGGCCAGGGCGTTGGCCGTGCGGTTCACCGCGAGGTCGAGGTCGGCGTAGCTCTGCCGCTGGTCGCCGTAGACGATGGCGGTCTTGGCCGGGTGGCGGGCGGCGGAGCGACGGAGGAGATCACCAATGGCGTGCCGGCGAGTCGTCATGCGGACTTCCCTTGCGATCGCAGAACGATGATCGGCGATCGTACCCGACAAAGGGGTCAGTACAGAGGATCCCACGCAATACGGTCGTAGTGCTCGTGAACACGCGCCATCAGCGTGTCGTCCTGGGGCAGCGGGATGCCGTCCACCCCGCCGACCGGCCAGACGCCCCAGGAGTTGCAGAGGAAGACCTGGTCGAAGCCCTGCAGGTCGGCGACCTTCAACGGCCGCCGCTCCTGCTGGACGTCCATCCGCTCCAGCAGCTGCATCGTGATGCCGCGCAGCATCGGCGCGTCCGGCCAGACCAGGCGCCCGCCGGCGAAGCCGCCCACGTTGGTGATCGAGCCCTCGCTGATCAGGCCGTCGTCGGCGATGAGCAGCGCCTCGTCGAAGCCCTCACGCTCGGCCTGCCGCCCGATGTGGGCCTGCATCATGCCGGACGCCTGCTTGATGTGCGGCAGGTAGCGCTGGCCGACGACCGACTTGACGCTCACCGGGCCGGCGGGCGGCTCGTGGGGCGGGGCGGCGACGGCGATGACGCGGGGGCCGTCGGCGTACTCCACCACGGTGACGCGTACGCTCGCGTCCCGCACGTCGTCGCCGAGCACGGCCCCGATGGAGGCGAGCACGGCGGCACGGTCGACCGGGACGCCGAACAGCTCGGTGTTGGCCGCTTCCAGCCGGGCGACGTGCAGGTCGAGCCCCCGCACCCGGCGATCCCTGACCTGCATGGAGGTGAAGTGGCCGTAGCGCGCCTGCCACATGAGCCGCGCGTCGTCGTCGACCAGCCTGCCCTCGAAGGCTGCGCGTTCAGTCACGCGATCTACTTTACGTACCCGTTCACCGCCCATCGCACCGGGCGGCGGTTGTGATCGGCCACTGCGATCCGCACCCCGCGGGCCGCGAGATCGGCGGCGGTGACGTGGCCGGCGGGGACCTTCGCCGGCAACCCGTCGATGACGAGACGGCCGAGCATTCCGGTGGCGCCGGAGACGACGATGGATGCCACGGCCTCAGGCCGCCGGGCGCGCCTGCACCGGAGGGGTCACCGGCCGCAGGACGTAGTCGTAGGTGAGGGTGCGGTAGGGCACGGAGAGGCCGCGGGCCCGGTAGTCGGCCGGGTCGTCGTGGAGTTCGGTCCTCTTGACCGCGGACTGGGGGGTGGGGCCTTCGATGGTGCCGCTGAGGAGTGGGTCGCCGTCGAAGTAGATCTGGGTGGTCAGCGGCAGGAATCCGGCGGCGGCCACGATCGCATGGATGTGCAGGGGCCGCATGCCCGGCAGTTCCAGAGCCCTGGTCAGGGTGGCCAGCGGGCTGCCGTCTTTGTCGATGCCGAGTGTTTCGGTGCCGGGCATGATGCTGCGGAACTCATAGTGGCCGTCGCTGTCGGCGATGATCCTCGCCCGGAGGTTGTACTCAGGGATGCCTGTCGAGTCGTTGGGGATGTCGAGACCCCCGAAGGCCTCGGTGGTCAGTCCTGAGTAGACGCAGTTCGCGTCGATCTGCCACACGTCGAGGACGGCGCCCGGCAGCGGCTCTCCCGAGGTCGATCGCACCGTTCCCGAGACGATCAGCGGCTCGCCCGGCTCGTCCGGGCGCATGGGCAGCACAGCGGGGCTCTCCAGCAGCGGGGCGCCCGGGATGTGTGCGGGCCCCTCCATCTCCCAGTAGCTCGCGCCGTCCTTCTCCGGATGGGCGTAGGCGGCGCCCTCGGTGGCCTTCAGCACGGACTTGACGAACAAGATGCCCGCCGGCCGCAGCTCACCGGCGTCGGCGACCCGCTGGAGCCACCCGATCGCGGCGAACAGCTCCTCGATGGTGACCTGATGTTTGAGGATGACGTCGTCGATGGCGTGACGGAGATCGCCGAACACCACCTGAAGCCTGGTCTCTGACCTGCTCATCGCACTTCCTTTCGTGAACCTGTATGTCCTTCGCGGGCATGCTTCTCCTTCGGCCGGGCCAGTTTCATGCCGCCCGCCAGCAGGAACAGCGCGGCGAGCACGACTGCGACACCCCGGAGAGCCACGTTCATGGCCTGCTCCCACTCGCCATTTAACTACAACCTTGGAGCGAAGCTAGCATAAGGTTACTCCAAGCTAAAAGTGATCGGGAGTTGTAGGCACTCCAAGCTTGGAGCTAAGCTGGCGGTATGGACGACACGAGGGAGACGCGCTGGCTCGATGCCGAGGAGCAGCGGAACTGGTACGCGCTGGCGTACGCGCTGATCCGCCTGCCGGCCGCGCTGGACGCGCAGATGCAGCGCGACGCGGGCATCAGCCACTTCGAGTACCTCGTGCTGTCCGGGCTGTCGATGATGCCCGAGCGCACCCAGCGGATGAGCGAGCTGGCCGTTCACACCGCCAGCGCCCTGTCGCGGCTGTCCAACGTCGTCATCAGGCTGGAGAAACGCGGCTGGGTGTCGCGTCGGCCGGATCCGGCCGACGGCCGCGTCACCCTGGCCACCCTCACCGAGGACGGCTGGGCCAAGGTCACCGCCGCCGCGCCCGCGCACGTCGAGGAGGTCCGCCGGCTCGTCTTCGACCCGCTGACCAAGGCCCAGCAGCAGCAGATGGGCCGCATCGCCCAGCGCATCCTGAAAGTCATCGACCCTGACACGCCCACCATCGAGGACTGCTTCCCCGACGCCGCGCCCCCGCTCAACGGCGAGTAACACCACACCAGACCCCGCCTGAGGACGCCCACCGCCCCAGGCGTAGTTCGCCGCGCCCAAACGTGGCATCCCCGTACGCACAGCAAGGAGTAGACGCATGCCCACCATCGCCATCGTCGGAGCCGGACCCGGCATGGGCCTGTCGATCGCCAAGGTCTTCGGCCGTCACGGCTTTCAGGTCGCCCTGATCGCCCGCAGCAAGGACAATCTCGACGCCCTCGTGGGGCGGCTGGCCGCCTCCGGCATCACCGCGGCCGGCTTCCCCGCCGACGTCTCCGACCTGCCGGCATTGAGCACCGCCCTCGCCCAGGCCGCCGAGCGCTTCGGCGGCGTCGACGTCCTGGAGTACTCCCCGCACAGCGGCCTGACCATGATCAACCCGCCGGAGGTGACCGTGGACAACCTCCAGCCCGCGATCCAGCACCTCCTGTACGGCGCGGTCACCGCCACCCAGGCGGTCCTGCCCGCCATGCTGGCCGCCGGCACCGGCACCCTCCTGTACACCACCGGCGGCGGCGCCATCGACCCGTATCCGATGCTCGCGACCGTGAACACGGCCCAGGCCGCCCTGCGCAACTGGGTCCGCAACCTGCACAACACCCTCGCCGACCAGGGCATCCACGCCGCGACCGTGGCCATCAACCTCATGCCCAGCGCCACCGCCCCCGAAGGCGTGCCGCACGCCGACCCCGACGACATCGCCCAGATCTACTGGGACCTGCACACCCGCCGTGACCGGCCAGAACACCTCGTCACGGCCTCCTGAAAGGATCGCGACACATGATCCGCATCACCACCCCGTTCACCGCCGCCTCCACCGCCGCCGAGGTCGTGGCCGGCATCGACCTGTCCGGCCGCCGGGCCGTCGTCACCGGCGGCTCGTCCGGCATCGGCGCCGAGACCGCCCGCGCGCTGGCCGGCGCGGGCGCCGAGGTCACCCTGGCGGTCCGCGACCCGGCCGCCGGCGACCGCGTGGCACAGGACATCATCGCCGGCACCGGCAACAAGCAGGTGCAGGTCGCCCCGCTGGACCTCGCCGACCAGGCGTCGGTGGCGGCGTTCGCCGCCGCCTGGCAGGGCCCGCTGCACATCCTGGTCAACAACGCCGGGATCATGGGGGTCCCGCTGACCCGGACCCCGGACGGCTGGGAGCTGCATTTCGCCACCAACCACCTGGGCCACTTCGCGCTGACCACCGCCCTGCACCCGGCGCTCGCCGCGGCCGGCGACGCCCGGGTCGTCTCGGTCAGCTCCTCTCAACACCGGCTCTCCCCGGTCGTCTTCGACGACCTCCACTTCGAGCGGCGCCCCTACGACGCGCACGCCGCGTACGGGCAGTCGAAAACCGCCAACGCGCTGTTCGCCGTCGAGGCCGACCGGCGATGGGCCGCGGACGGCATCACCGTCAACGCCGTGATGCCCGGCGTGGTCCGCACCAACCTGATGCGCCACGTCGACCGTGAACTGCTGGCACAGTTCGAGGCGAGCGGCTCCCCCGCCCTGCCGTGGAAGACGGCAGAACAAGGAGCGGCCACCTCGGTTCTGCTCGCGGCCTCACCTCTGCTCGCCGGCGTCGGCGGCCGCTACTTCGAAGACTGCAACGAGGCCGAGCCGCTGCACCCGGACAACCTCCACGGAGGCGTCGCCGCCTACGCACTCGACCCCGGCCAGGCCGCACGCCTCTGGCAGCTCTCCACCGAGCTGCTCGCCTAGCCCGTCCGCTGCCGATGACTCCGCCGTCACCCGGGCACGGCTGCCCCGGCTCGGCGACCCCGGCGCCGGGGTGCCGGCCCTCACTTAACATGCCCGGCCGGGCGGTGGGGGTCAGGTGGAGCCGGCGCGGGTGACGGTGAAGGGGGCCAGTTCGCCGAGGCCGCGGACCGAGAGCCGGTTGACGGCCCGCAGCCGGAACGCCCGGTCCCCCTCCAGTTCCTCGGCGAACTGCGGATCCGCCAGGATCGTCCCCGGCAGCGACAGCGCCGTGAGCCGGCTGGCCAGGTTGACCGTGGTGCCGAACACGTCCCCCATCCGCCAGATCACCGGCCCCGCCGCCAGCCCCACCCGCAGCTCCGGCATGTCCTTGATCTTCGCGTGCGTCTCCACCAGCCGCAGCGCGATCTCGGCCACGACGTGCGACTGGTCGGCCACGAACAGCACCGAGTCGCCCAGCGTCTTGACCACCCGCCCGCCGGTCGAGGTCACGATGTCGGCCGAGCGCCCCTCGAACCTGTCGATCAGCCTGGACAGCTCGCTCCCCGTGATCTGCCTGCTCAGCCGGGTGAACGCGACCAGGTCGGCGAAGCCGACGGCCAGGCGTACGGCGCTCATGTCCTGCTCGGCGATGCGCCCCGCGGCGGCGGCGAGCTGGCGCTGCCAGCCGTAGACCAGCAGACGCGCCAGATCGGGCACCACCCGCTCGGCCCGCCGGCGCCAGGCCCGCGGGCGTTCTGCCAGCGGCACCCCGGCCTGGTCGAGCGCCTCGACGCCCAGCTCGGCCTGCGACTCTGCCAGCCGGGTCGTCGCGCTGCCGATCGAGCGCGCGACCAGCAGCATGTGCTCCTCGTCGTAGACGCCCGAGCTGACCAGCTCAAGCATCGTCCTGAGCGCCTCCACGTCGGAGTCGGTGAACTCGACCGCGTCGTCGGCCACGTTCGCGAACCCCAGAGCACGCCAGTAACGCCGCGCGCGGTAGACCGGCACCCCTGCCATGTAGGCCACCTGGTGGCTGGTATAACGCCGCGGCTCGCGCAGGAAGGCCTCAGTCAACCCGTCCCCATCCACGCCCGCCACGCACGCAAGATAACACCCTGTGGGCCAGGTCACGCCCCCGCTCCCCGTGAGATCCGCTCCGCACGGGCCCCGATCAGGGCGTCACAGGTGGACGTACTCGTAGTCGAAGGGCCGGCCGTTGATGCCGTTGCGGGGCGGCGCCACCCAGGCCGCGATCTTCCCGGGTTCGTGGACGGGCCGCATCAGCGCCCGGACGCGCGCCTTGTCCGCGGCCGTCGGCAGCCACAGGTCGCGGGACGCCTCCCAGGCCGGTTGATCGAGAACGCGCCCGTGCGGCGAGATGTGGTGCCCCCTGAACAGGCCCACCTGGCGGTTGAACCCGACGTGCGGCAGGTAGAGGGCCGCGCCGAGACCGTGGTCGGCGAGGATCCGGTTCCACCGGTTGACGCCGGTGCCGCAGTCGGCGATGTACTCGCCGCGCAGGTCGGCGTTGAGCGCGGTGAGCGCGGGCAGCTCGACATGGGCCAGCCGCCCGCCCTCGACCCGCGGCACGACTGCGGCCGCCTCGGTGAGCAGGTGGTCGTCCTTGCGCCGTTCCTCCTGCCACCGCCCCTTGAGCCCGGCGGTGAAGTAGTTGGCCACGTTGGTGGAGGTCTCGCCGCCGAAGAGGTCGAGGCTGACGCTGTAGTGGAAGTTGATGTACTTCTGGAGGACGTCGAGCGGGATGCCGCCGTGCTCCCAGATGTCGTCGGTGTCGCGCTCGCGCATCAGCTGCGCCATACGCTCCACCACCCGGTCCACGCCCGTGGTCCCCACGAACATGTGGTGGGCCTCCTCCTTGAGCATGAACTCGCAGGTACGGCTCAGCGGGTCGAACGCCGACTCCTTCAGCGTGCCGAGCTGGTACTTCCCGTCCCGGTCGGTGAAGTACGTGAACATGTAGAACGACAGCCAGTCCGGCGTCTCCTCGTTGAAGGCGCCCAGGATGCGCGGAGAGTCCTCGCTGCCCGAGTTGCGCAGCAGCAGCGCCTCGGCCTCGTCCCGCCCGGACCGGCCGAAATAGGCGTGCAGCAGGTAGACCATGGCCCACAGGTGGCGCCCCTCCTCCACGTTCACCTGGAAGAGGTTGCGCAGGTCGTAGAGGGAAGGGGCGGTGAGGCCGAGCCGCCGCTGCTGCTCGACCGAGGCGGGCTCGGTGTCGCCCTGGATGACGATGAGGCGCATCAGGTCGGCCCGGTGCTCGCCGGGGACCTGCTGCCAGACGGGCCGGCCCTTGTTCTGCCCGAACGCGATGCGCCGGTCGGCGTCGCGTTCGGCGAGGAAGATGCCCCAGCGGTAGTCCGGCAGCGCCACGTGATCGAAATGGGCCCAGCCCTCGCGGCCGACCGCGACGGCCGTGCGGAGGTAGACGTCCCGGGTGGGCAGCGCGGGCCCCATCTCCGACCACCACTGCAGGAAGCGCGGCTGCCACGATTCGAGCGCCCGCCGCAGGCGGCGGTCCTCCGCGAGGTCGACGTTGTTGGGTATGCGCTCGGAGTAGTCGATGGACATCCCGGACCCTCTTCCTGCAGCCGTCCCTTCGAGTTCAACAGGGGCCGTTGTCGACGTCAAGCTCGTGTAGTGCGTCCGGGGTGAGGTCGCAGGCCCGGCAGTCCAGGACCGTCGTCAGGGCGCGCCCCGATCGGCCTCCCGCCTCACGCGGCCCATCATCGAGGTGTAGACCATTCGTGCAGGGCGAAGGGCACGCTGCCGAGCACGTTGGCGATGGCCGCCGCCGGATAGCCGACCATGTCGTGCGGCAGGCCGTCCAGGGGCCACCAGGCGACCTCCGAGCATTTGTGCGGTTCGGCGTTGTACGGCTCGCCGATCCACGTGTCGGCGGCGAAGAAGAGGCCGACGCGTTCCGGGGCCCGGTGCATGACGTGGACGAACCTCAGGTCGGCCGGGTCGATGGCCACGCCGACCTCCTCGCCCGCCTCCCTGACGGCGGCCTCGGTCGCCGACTCGCCCGCTTCGAGGTGGCCGGAGGGCAGGTGCCACAGCCCGTCGCCGTAACCGGTGCCGGCTCGCCTGCCGAGCAGCACCTCGGAGTCGCGGAGGAGGAGCACGTGCACGTCGACGATCGCCCGGAAGCGTTCCCTCGGCGGCGCGGGACCGTCGAGGGGCGATCGGCGGTCGACGGCCTGGGCCCATTTGACCGCGACGGCGGCCACCTGGATCAGCTCGGCGCGCAACCGCTCGGGGTCCGACTCGGCGAACGCCTCCAGCACCTCCTCGGCCAGCACGTGCCGCCAGGTCAGCGCCCCGGCCCCGGCCGCCGCCTCCGTCTCGGACCTGGCCCGGTCGCAGTCGGCCGCCGTCCCGTCGTGCCCGGTCCCGTCGGGCAGGAGCTGCATGCCCCACCGCACGTCCTGAGCCACCCGCTCGGCGGTCACGTCCGCGAGCACCCTCGCCAACGAACCCGGCACACCGGCATCGCCATCGTGAATCATGGCCACCAGTCTGACGGGTTCACGGGGTGGCGGGGCGGAAGCCCGGACCCAGGTCGGTGGTGCCCGCTCGGGCGTGGTCCCTGAAGGCCCGTACGGCCGGGGGAAGGCGGGCGTCCCGGAGCCAGCTCACCCCGATGGTCCGGTACAGCGAGGGAGACAGCGGGATCTCCACCACGCCCGCGGTCGCGTCCGCCGTGGGGTGGGTGGAGCGGGGAAGGACGGCGACGCCGAGTCCGGCCGCCACCAGGCCGCGTACGGTCTCGGTCTCCTGCCCCTCGAACGCGATCCTCGGCACGAACCCCGCCGCCGCGCACAGGTCGTCGGTGATCTGGCGCAGGCCGTACCCCGGCTCCAGGGTCACCAGCTCCTCCCCCGCCAGCTCCGCCACCCGCACCCGCGCCCGCGCCGCGAGGCGGTGGGACGGAGGCACGGACAGGACCAGCTCCTGGTCGGCGAGGCGGGCACCGGCCAGGTCCTGGGCGTCCACCGGCATGGGGGCGACGAACACCAGGTCGATCCGGCCCGCGCGGAGCTCCTCGATCATGTCGTGGCGCGAGCCCTGGACCAGGCTGAAGCGGATGTCCGGGTGGTGCTCGCGGAAGCCTCCGATGAGCGACGGCACGAGGGTGCGGCCCAGGAGGTGGAGGAAGCCCAGGACGACGCGGCCCGAGGCCGGGTCGATCTCCTCGCGTACCTCGCGGGCGGCGGCGGCCATCGCGGTGAGGGCGCGGGTGGAGGCGGCGGCCAGGGTGCGGCCCGCCCGGGTGAGGCGGATGCCGCGGCCGGCGGGCACGACGAGCGGGGCGCCGACCAGGTCCGCGAGGGCGGCCAGGCGGCGGCTGGCCGTGGGCTGCGGGATGCCGAGCAGCTCGGCGGCGCGCGTCACGTGACCCGTCTCGCCCACGGCGGCCAGCAGGGCGAGCGCGGGCGCCAGCCGGGCCGCCAGCCTCTCGTCGGACTCGGCGGCCGACAGCCTCTCACCAGATTCATCCACCACAGTATGAATTATCGCCTATTTCCGTATTAGACGTATTTATTAGCCTTGCTTAGCTTTGCAGGTGTGGTGGTTCTCGAGGCTCCTCCGGTCCCTGACACGCGGCGGGTAAGTGCGGCCATGGCCGCGGCCGGGGTGTCGACGTTCGCCCTCCTGTACGCGCCGCAGCCCGTGCTGCCGCAGCTCGCCGCCGCGTTCCGGCTGGATCCTGGCGGCGCCTCGCTGGCCATGGGGGTGGCCACCGGGGCGCTGGCCGTGGCCGTGCTGCCGCTGGCGTGGCTGGCCGGCCTGGTGGGACGACGGAGGGTGATCGTCTGGTCCGTGATGGCCTCCACGATCATCGGGCTGCTGCTGCCGCTGGCCCCGTCCTTCTCCGTGCTGCTGGTGATGCGGGCGGTCCAGGGGGTGGCGGTCGCGGGGTTCGCCGGGGTGGCGGCGGCGTACCTGGCCGACGCGGTCGGTACGGCGCGGCTGCCCGGCGCGGTGGGGGCGATGATCGCGGGGAACTCGGTCGGCGGGATGCTGGGACGCCTCGGCGCCGGATTCGCCGCCGGGCCGATGGGATGGCACGGGGCGCTGCTGGCGGTGGCGGGGTTGTCCCTGCTGTGCGCGCTGTTCGCGGCTCTCACGCTCCCGCACGACCCGGCCCCGGAGACCCCGATGCCCGGATCGGGACTCCCGACGCCCGGATCGTCCGAGGTCGGGCCCGCCCGGAGGGCTCGGCTCGGGGTGGGCATGATCGGGCCGCTCGCCGTCGGGATCCTGGGCACGGGGTCGTTCGTCGCGCTCTACAACGCCGCCGGGTTCCGCCTGGCCGCCCCGCCCCTGTCGCTCGCCCCCGCCGCCGCCTCCCTCGTCTTCCTCTCCTACGCCATGGGCACCGCCTCCTCGGCCGCCGCCGGTCGCCTGGCGGGGCGGCTGGGCTGGACGAAGGCGCTGGTCGCCGCCCTTGCCGTGACGACGGCAGGCTTCGTGCTCACCGCGCACACGTCGCTGCCGCTCATCGTGGCCGGGTTCGCCGTACTGACCGCCGGGTTCTTCGCGGCGCACGCCATGGCCACCGCCTGGGTCGCCGCCGACGCGCCCCCGCACGCCCGCGGCCGCGCGGCCGGCGTCTACACCCTGTGCTACTACCTGGGCAGCGGGGTGGGCGGCACGGTGGGCAGCATCGTGTACGCGCACGCGGGCTGGGCCTGGCTGATCGGCCTCACCTCGGCCTGGCTGACGCTGGCGGCCCTCGCCGTCCTCCTGACCCGCCGCTGAAGGCACAGCACAACCGACGCAACACCGACGCGCGGCAACTCGGCGTACGCGACCACCTGCGGCGGCGTCGGGTCGGCGGGCGGCTGGGGCACGGCCATCGCCACGAACCCCGCGAACATCTCCTCCGACACCGGCGCCACCATCGTCCGCCGCCAGAAGCCGATCGGCGCGTCGCGGGCCGCGTGCCCGCCCTCCACCGCGGCCGGCAACTCCAGCCGGGCGGCCCGCTCGGCCGGGCTCGCCTCCTCGACCGCCCGCGGCCGACGCCATCAGGGACGACTTTGCCCCCTCCGTCGGCGTCGATCCGAGGCAACCAGCAAAGATCCGCGCGAAGATCTCCGACATCCGGGTTATGGGCGATGTCGCCGGCGCCCGACTGACCCACCCTTCACAGCTGGTCACGACGCTGTATTTCCAGAAGGAATTGGGAGGCTGGAAAGCGTGCGCCGCTGCCGAGGACCGGTTTTCCGCTAACCACAAGGGCGAACATCGTCCGATACGCCGACCACTACCGCCCGGTCGTGCCGTCGATCTGTTCCCGCAGGATGTCGGCATGGCCGGCATGCCGGACGGTCTCGCTGGTCATGTGGGCAACGACCCACCGAACCGAGTGGAACGTGCCCTCGACCGCTATCGCGACAGGCTCTCCGAGGTCGCCGACGGACCGGATCGCGACGTCGCCGGCCGCGATCGCCGTGCGATAGTCGGCCAGGACCTGCTCGGACGTGCGACCGGCCGGCACATCCATGCCGACGTCCCCAGGATCCTCCGACTCCCGGCCGGCAACGTGATACCCGAACCAGAGCCGTTCGGCGAGAGTCAGGTGATGGACCAGGCCCAGCAACGTGGTCCCCGATTCCACCAGGACCCGGCGCAACTGCTCCTCGGTCAAGCCGTCGGTCTTCTTCATCACGCATTCCCTGGCGAACGACAGGAACGCCATCGCGGTGTCCAGCTCACCGCCATCATTGCGAGGCACCGGGCGGCGCTGGGTCTCAGCCATGCATGGGAATCTAGCGGCACTCCGCCGACACCGCATTGAGCTAAAAGGCGGACGTGATGTCCTTGGCGTCCTGGGCGGTGAGGTCGCCGGCAGTCCGAAGAGCGCTCGCGTACGAGGAAGTGCCAGGTCAGTCGCGACGCGAGATCGCAGGAACTCCTCAAGAGCGGCGGCTGGATGGGCCTTCTTGTCGTCCAGCAACAGTTGTACCCGCTCCATGAGGTCAGCGGCCGCCTCAATCCGGGCTGAGTGCTTGACGTTTCACGGACCCGGGTGGGTCTCCACGCCCTGAGACGACCAGCCCGGCCGCCTGTCCTTTGCTCTTGATGTTCCTCGCCCCGACG
>NZ_JBEXCR010000020.1:152033-251827 GCF_040605375.1 Nonomuraea sp. NPDC005650 | reverse complement strand
CGTTCAAGTTCCTGTCAAATTGACCGGACTTGCTCGACTTGCGGAAATTAAGACCCGCCCCGTTTCCGGGACAACCCCTCTAACTTACCAGCCCACAGAACCAGACGCGCACGTCTCGCACCGAAGTGGAAGGGAGGTTGCCCCCGAGTGAGATCGACGATCAAGCGCCGCCCTCGCGGGACTGGTGAACTCTATGTACGCCTCCGGGAACCGTCAAATCGATGGTGCGCGCGCCCGCCAGGGGTACGTACCGTCCGTGCGAGACCAACCGGCGCCAAGGGCGCTCATCATCCTGGTGGGCATCGCGGCCGCCTTGATCGTCCTCTACGGGATCCGCGAGGTCGCGTCGATCGCCGGCCCCATCGTGCTGGCCCTGGTGCTCGTCATCGCCGTCTCCCCGGTGCGTCGCAGGCTCGCCGCCTGGCGCGCGCCCACCTGGCTGCAGGTCGCGGTGCCGTTCCTCATAGTGGTGCTCGTGCTCCTCGGCATGGTCGGCATCCTGGTCATCTCGGCCGCCCAGCTCACCGCGCTGCTGCCCTCGTACACCTCCCAGTTCCAGCACCTTGTCACCGACGCACAGCACTGGGCGACCGCGCACGGCCTCAGCGGCGACGTGCTCAACAAAGGGCTGGCCGCGTTCGACCCTGGCAAGATCGTGGAATTCGCGCAGGCTCTGCTCGGCAGCTTGATCGCCATTCTGTCGTCGATGTTTCTCATCGTGGTTCTGCTGCTGGCGATGTGTCTGGACGCGCCGGTGACCGCGAGAATACTCGCCTCCGGCGCGGGCAACGGGGCGCAGATCGTCCCCGCCCTGTCCACGTTCGCGCACAAAACGCGGCGCTATCTGATTGTCTCGACCGTCTTCGGCATCATTTACGCGGTGCTCGACGTGATCGCGCTGTCGCTGCTGGACGTGCCGCTCCCGCTGCTCTGGGGGGTGCTGGCGCTCATCACCAACTACATCCCCAACATCGGTTTCATCATCGGCCTGCTGCCGCCCGCCATGCTCGCGTTGCTGGAGGGCGGGGTGCAGAAAATGTTGCTCGTCGTCGCCGCGTACACCGTGACCAATGTCGTCACGCAGTCGTTCATTCTCCCCAAATTCCTGGGGGACGCCGTGGGATTGACGACGACGATGACGTTTCTTTCGCTGATCGTGTGGACTTTCGTGCTGGGACCTCTGGGGGCACTTCTCGCCATTCCGCTCAGCCTGCTGGCGCGGGCGCTGTTCATCGACAGCGATCCTGCCGCCGGGTGGGCGCGGACGCTGGTGTCGGGCAAGCTACCCCGCGGGTGAGAGCAGGTGGCGCATGGACACCCCGCTCAGCCGCTTGACGTCGTGTGACAGGTGCGCCTGGTCCGCGTAGCCCGCCGTGACCGCCACCTCCGCCAGCGAGACGCCCGCGCGGGCCAGGGTCAGCGCGCGCTGGAAGCGGACGATGCGCTGGAGGATCTTGGGCGAGTAGCCGAACGTGGCCAGGCTGCGGCGGTGCAGGTGGCGCTCGCTGAACCCCAGGTCCCACGCCACCTCGCCGACCGTACGGCCCTTCCTGAGCGCGCCGGCGATGGCCGCTCCCGCGGGATCGGCGGGGACGCCGTGGGCCAGGCGATCCCTGACCGCCGAGAGCATCGCGTCAAGCCGCCGGGAGGACACCGCGGAAGACACGGCGGAAGGCACGGCGTCCGCGACACGCGGCGATGGGATCCCGGACGCCGGAAGCCCAGACGAGGGGAGGTCTGACGGCGCAAGCTCTGACGACGCGAGCCCAGACAACAGCAGGTCGGGCGGCGCAAGCCCAGACAGCGGAACCCCAGACGACGGGAAGTCGGACGGCGGAAGGTGCTGGTCGCGCAGGGTCGGGAGCGGGAGGTCGGACAGCCGGACGCGCTGGTCGCGCAGCTCCTGGAGGGGGACGCCGAAGAGGTCGCCCACCGCCCCAGGCTTGAAGCGGACGCCGACGAACGTGGCGCCGGAGGCCATCGGGGTCGGCATCGGCCCGGTGTCCGGACCGGCCACGAACAACCCCTCCGGCCC
This sequence comes from Nonomuraea sp. NPDC005650, assembly GCF_040605375.1. Classification (NCBI taxonomy): domain Bacteria; kingdom Bacillati; phylum Actinomycetota; class Actinomycetes; order Streptosporangiales; family Streptosporangiaceae; genus Nonomuraea; species Nonomuraea sp. NPDC005650. The sequence continues at coordinate 249,792 of NZ_JBEXCR010000020.1, read as the reverse complement.
CCAGATCAGGTCGACGCAGGCGTCGGGCACCACGAGCTGCGTGGCGTCGGCCTCGCTGACCTGATGCCACACGCAGGCGAGGCGGCCCGCGAGGTCGGCGGTCGGAGGCCGTTCCACGTACATGCCTCCAACGTACTCCGCCCCACCGACAGCCTCACGGGGAGAAGCCCGGCGGCCTCACAGGGAGAAGCCCGGCAGGCTCACGGGGAGAAGCCCGGCAACCTCCCGTACGCCCGCAGCGTCTTGAGCCGTCCCACGGTGAGGTAGCCGCCCCATTCGTGCTCCACCACCGGCGTCCACATCAGCCAGTTCCCGCTCCAGCCCCCGTCGTCGGACTGCGCGCGGATCAGGGCGTCGAGGTGGGCGTCCAGGACGTCCTGCGTGAACATCGGAAGCCGCAGCGGCGAGGACGCGAAGTCCAGGGGGAAGTGCGCGTCCCCGGGCGCGCCGGGATCGAACGAGACGGTCGCGAGCAGAGCGTCACGCAACCGTGCGAACTCCGCCTCCGCGCGGGAGCGGTCCGGCACCAGGTCCAGGAAGGTCACGACGGCGCGGGCCTCGTACGGGCTGGTCTCGGTGAGGGCGGCGATCCGCGACCAGCAGAAGTCGGTGGCGGCGGCGAGCCAGGGATGCGTGCTGCCGTGCTTGTGCAGCAGCCCCGCGATCGACGCGGTGGGGATGAGGTTCCCCGGCGGGTCGTCGGGAGTCTCCCACCACGGGGCCCGGGGCGTGTCGCGGACGGACGGCAGCACGAACGGCACGCCGCCGTCGGGCGTGCTGACGCCGGTCAGGTAGTCGCAGGCGGCGGCCACCATCGGCGAGTCGAACGCGTCCAGCTCGTCCAGGATCCAGAAGGCCACCTCGACCGGCTCCGGCTGGCTACCCGCGCCGCGCAGGTCGGGTTCGAGCGCGTTGCCGAAGCCGCCGTCGGCGTTCTGGTAGCAGCGCAGCACGTCGAGCACCGGTTCGCGGGGCCCGTCCCGGAACAGCGTCGCGAACCGCAACCTGTCGATCAAACGGCCGTGGAGCTGCAGATATCTCTCTGCGCGGTCGATCACATCCATGACGGCGAAGCTACTCCTTACCCGGGGCAGTCTCTTGTCGAAATCGGACAAGCTCACGGAGTGGCCAGGGCCTCCGTCGGCGACATCCGCGCGGCCCGCACGGCCGGGTAGAAGCCCGCCACGCCCCCGATGACCAGCGTGGCGAGGACGCCGCCGAGCATGGCCCAGACCGGCACGATCGCGGGCCAGCTCTGGAAACCCGCGTACGCCGCCGTGACGCCGATGCCGAGCAGCACGCCGCCCACGCCGCCGACGGCCGACAGCAGCAGCGACTCCGCGAGGAACTGCACCCTGACCTGGCCGCGCGTGGCCCCGAGGGAGCGGCGCAGGCCGATCTCGGCGCGTCGCTCCAGCACCGAGATGACCATGGTGTTGGCCACGCCCACGCCGCCGACCAGCAGGGCGACGCCGCCGAGGCCGAGCAGGAGCGCGTTCAGCGTGGCGTCGGTGGCCTGTTTGGCGGCCAGCACGTCCGACGGCCGCGACACCTCGACCTCGTTGGGCGTCTCCGGGTTCGCGGTGGCGGCCAGCACGTCGCGGACGGCGGCGACGTGCTGCTCCTGCGCCCTGGTGTAGATCGTGGTCGCGTACCCGTCGAAGCCGAGCCGCTCCTCCGCGACCGGCCAGCCGACCAGCGCGGCCGTGTCGAGCTCGGGGGCCAGCGGCGCGGACGCGAGCACGCCCACGACGGTGAACCACCGCCCGCCCAGCCACACCCGCTGGTCGGGACCGGCCTGGGCGACGCCGAGCCGGTCGGCGGCCTTGGCACCGAGCACGGTGGCCGGGTAGCGGTGGGTGGCCTCGTTCAGCCAGGCGCCACTGACGACGGTGGCGCCGACGTCCTCGATGAGGTCGAGCCGGGCGGCGGTGACGGAGACGCTGCCGGTCTGGGCCTCGGGGATGTGGTCGTTGCGGTAGACCTTGGCGGCGGTGGTGCCGGTCGCGGTGACGGCGGTGACCGGGCCGATCTGGCCGATCATGCCCTCCGACTCTGCGGGCAGGTGGGACCTCTCGCCGAACAGGGTCTGGCCGGGCGAGACGGTGAGCAGGTTGGTGCCCAGCGCTTCGAGCTGCCGGTTGAGGTTCTCCTGGCTGGAGGCGGAGATGCCGACGACGCCGAGCATGGCGGCGATGCCGATGGCGATGCCGAGCGCCGACAGGAACACCCGCAGCGGCCTGGCCCGCAGGCCCGCCCCGCCGACCCTGATCACGTCACGCGGCCGCATCCGGGCCGCTACCAGCATGCTCATGTCCGAACTCCATCGACCACTCGACCGTCCAGCATCTCGATCTGCCTGGGCAGCGAGGACGCGATGTCGCGGTCGTGGGTGATGACGACCACGGTGGTGCCGCCCGCGTTCAGCTCGCGCAGCAGCTCCATGACGCCCGCTCCCGAGCGGGAGTCGAGGTTGCCGGTGGGCTCGTCGGCCAGCAGCAGCCGCGGCTCGCCGACCACGGCGCGGGCGATGGCCACGCGCTGGCGTTCGCCGCCGGACAGCTCGTGCGGACGGTGGCCGAGCCGGTGTCCGAGGCCGACGCGTTCGAGGGCGTCGTACGCGCGCACCCGCCGCTCCCGCAGGGACGGGCCCGCGTACAGGAGGCCGTCGGCCACGTTGTCCAGCGCGGGGACCCCGGCGGCCAGGTGGAACTGCTGGAACACGAAGCCGATGACGTTCGCGCGCAGCGCGGAGAGCTGTCTGTCAGTGAGCGAGCCCACGTCGTGTCCCGCGATGCGGACCAGGCCGCCGGACGGGCGGTCGAGGGTGCCGATCATGTTGAGCATGGTCGACTTGCCTGAGCCGGAGGGGCCGACGATGCCGACGAGCTCGCCGTGCCCGATGCCCATCGAGACCCCGCGGAGCGCGGCCACGTCGCCGTAGTCCTTGCTCACGTCGTGCAGTTCGACGATCACTTGGGCACCGCCACGGTCGTGCCCTCCTGGACACCGGTGACCTCGACCTGGCCGTCGGCGAACATGCCGGTCTCGACCGCCGCGTAGCGGGTGGCCGGGCCCTCGACGACCTGTACGCCGTAGCCGCCCTCGGTCAGCGCGAACAGCGCGCCGACGGGGACGGCCAGGACGTTCTCGCGCTGGTCCGAGACGATCGTGACGTCCACGGGGGCGGCGTCGTACGACTTCTTCAGCCCGCGCACCGACACCTCGACCTCGACGGTGGTGGTCGTGTCGTTGCCGGAGCCGGTCTCGGTGGCGACCTTGCCCACCCGGGCGATCCGGCCGCTCACCTCGGTGCCGTCGGGCAGCTCGACGGTGGCCTTCATGTCCTTCCTGACCAGGTGTTCGTCGGCCACGTCGAGGTTGACGAGCACCTGGCGGGTGGTGCCGGTGGCGGTCAGCACGGGGCCGCTCGCGCTGTCGCCGAGCGCCTTCTTCAGGTCGGCGACCCGGATGGGGCCGTCGGCGACCACGACGTCGCCCGGCAGCACCTTGCCGGTGACGTCGAGCCCCAGGTCGTCCTGCCAGTCCTCGACCGCCTCCCTGGTGGCCCAGGTGAACTCGCGGTCGACGTCGAAGCCGGTGTAGCCGAGCTTCTTGAGGTTGCGTTCGAGCAGTTCCACGTCCTTGCCCTCGACGCCGTCCTCCAGGGTGCGGTAGAGGGGCATGGTCCCGTACAGGAGGGGGCGGCGGTCGGCGTCCACGCTGTAGACGCCGTGGCCGCGGGTGATCGTGGTGCCCTCGCCGGGGAGCCAGGTGATCGTGCCCTGGGTCTTGCCGGTGACGGTCAGGGGGGCGCCGTAGCCGAGGGTGCCGTCCACGGTCCTGGTCTCGGTGAGGGTCGTGCGGGTCACCTTGGCGGTGGCCGGGGGCGTACGGGTGGCGGCGGCCGTACCGGCGCCGTCTCCGCCGAAGCCCACGGCGGCCGCGGCGACGGCGGCGGCGAGCAGCGCGGCGCCGCCCGTCCACGCCAGCGCCCGCAGGGGGCGGCGACGGCGCGGCGGCAACGCGCGCGTGGCCGCCGCGGGCTCCTTGACCTGCGTCACTTCCGCTCCCCCAGCTTCGGGAACTTCTTGCCGCAGACCTCGAAGGCCTTCTTGAACGTGGGGTCGTTCCGGTCCAGCTTCTGCGCGGTGCCGCTGGAGAAGCTGCCGTCGGGGTTGGGGTCGGGCCAGTCCACGCCGTTCTCGCGCATGCACCTGGCCAGCTCGCGGAGTTGGTCGACCTGCTGCGGGTCGAGGTTCTTGCGGTCTTTGAAGGGGGCGTACGCCTGGCAGGCCGTGACGGCGTCCATGACCTTCTTCTTGTCGGCGTTCTCGCCGATCGCCTGGAGGCCGCCGCCCCCGTCCGGGTCGGGGTCCTCCATGGGGATCCCGTGGTCGCGCATGCACTGCGCGAACTTCCTGCCCTGCTCCTGCGGGTCCGTCGTGCCCGTCGGGGCGGCGCTCGCGGAGGGCTTCGCGGAGGAGCCCACGGCCACGGAGGCGACTCCCGTGTCACCCTGCCGGCTGCCGCAGCCGACGGCGAACGCGGCCAGCAACGCGGCCGCGATGAGTGTCTTCGTCATGCCTCCGAATGTGCCGAGCTCCGTTCAAAGCGGGCTGGGAGCCGCCTCGGAGCCAGGTAGGAGGACACGGAACGTCGCGCCCTCGCCTGGCGCGGTGTCCACCTCGACGCTGCCCCCGTGGGCGCGGACGATGGCGGAGACGATGGCCAGGCCGAGCCCGGCGCCGCCGTCGGCCCTGGATCTGCCCCGGCCGACGCGGTAGAGGCGGTCGAACAGGTGCGGCACGTGCTCGGGCGGCACGCCGGGCCCGGTGTCGGACACCTCCAGCACGGCCAGGCCGTCCGATCTGCCGACCTTGACGGTGACGGACGCGTCGGGGGGCGTGTGGCAGAGGGCGTTGCCGACGAGGTTGGCGGCCACCTGGCGCAGGCGGGCGTCGTCGCCCGTGATCGTCACGGGTGCGAGGGGGCCGTCGAGGGCGGCGAGCCTGACCTGCCGGTCCGGCGCGCGTACGCGGGCGTCGCGGATCGTGTCGGCGGCCACCTCCAGCAGGTCGACGGGCCGCCGCTCGATCGGGCGTTCCTCGTCGAGCTGGGCCAGCGTGAGCAGGTCGTTGACCAGCACGCCCATCCTGGCGGCCTCGTCCTCGATCCGGTGCATCGCCTCGCCGTCGTCGCCGCCCCTGCGGTGCAGCTCGGCGAAGCCGCGCACGGAGGTGAGCGGGGTGCGCAGCTCGTGGGAGGCGTCGGCGAGGAAGCGGCGCATGCGGGCCTCGGAGTCGGTCCTGGCGGCGATCTCGGACTGGAGGCGGTCGAGCATGACGTTCATGGCGCGGGCCAGGCGGCCGGGCTCGGTGTGCGGGTCGTCGGCGGGCACCCGGCGGTCGAAGTCCCCGCGGGCGATGTGGCCGGCCGTGGCCTCCATCCTGGTCAGCGGGCGCAGGCCGAGGCGTACCAGGGCGCCGGCGGCCAGGCCGATCAGGAGCAGCACGAACGCGCCCACCGCGACGAAGATGGCGATGGCGGAGTTCTGGGTCTGCTCGACCTCGGCGAGCGACTGGGCGAAGACCAGGGTGCTGCCGTCGGACGCCTTCACGGCGCGCACGCGCCAGGATGGCCCCGAGGTGCCCGGCGCGGTGTAGTTCTCGCCGGTCCTGCCCTCGTCGACGACGGGGCCGGGTTGGCCGGAGGCGGCGCCGAACCTGTACTGCAGCGTGCCGTCGGAGCCGAACACCATGATCTGCTGGATGGCGGCGACCCGCTTCGTGAGCACCTCGGAGACGACGTCGTTCATCGGGGAGGCCGTGAGCGTCCGGATCGACCCGAAGAGCTGGCCGTTCTTGATCGTGGCCATCTTGGTGAGCTGTTCGAGCTGCTTGTCCACCCGGTCCGTCAGGCTGCCGCGCAGCAGTACGACGCCCGCCACGGTGGAGAGCACCAGCCCGAGTGTGGCGACCCCGAGCACGGCCATGACCAGGCGGGTACGCAGGGTCCAGGTGGCGGGCCTCACCTCGGGGTCCTCAGCGTGTAGCCGACGCCGCGCACGGTGTGGATGAGCTGCGGCTCCCACTTGTCGATCTTCTTGCGCAGGTAGTAGACGTACGACTCGACGATGCTGGAGTCGCCGTCGAAGTCGTAGTGCCAGACGCTGTCGAGGATCTGTGCCTTGCTCACGACCCTGCCGGCGTTGGTGAGGAGATATTCGAGGAGGTTGAACTCGGTGGGCGACAGGTCCACCGGCACCCCGGCCCGGGACACCTGGTGGGCCGCGGAGTCCAGCTCCAGGTCGGCGTAGCGGAGCACGTCGTTGCGCGGCGTCGAGCGGCTGCGGCGCAGGATGGCCCGGATGCGCAGCACCACCTCCTCCAGACTGAACGGCTTGGCCACGTAGTCGTCGGCGCCCAGCGTGAGGCCCTGGACACGGTCCTCGACCCGGTCGCGGGCGGTCAGGAACAGCACGGGGATGCGCTCCCCCAGCCGCCTGGCGACCTCGAACCCGTCGAAGTCCGCCAGCATCACGTCGAGCACCACGATGTCGGGGTCGAACTCCCTGGCGGCCGTCACCGCCTCCGCCCCCGTCTCCGCGGTCCTGACCTCGAAAGACACCAGCCGCAACGTCTGGGAGAGCAGGGCGCGGATGTTCGGCTCGTCGTCCACGACGAGCACCCTGGCCGGTCGGTCCATGGCTAAAGGTCTACCCGAGCCACTTCAATGCGGGCTCAAAGCGCTCAGGGCGGCCCCGATTTAATTCCGTTGCCCGGACGGCGGGCCGCTGCCTACTCTGGCCGGCATGACAAGCATGTTCTCCTGCCAGGTTTTCATTCGCATCCGCCGCGGCCGGGCTCTGGCCCGCTAGCGGACGCGATCACCTGAGGCTGTAGCGTCCGCACGCGAGCCCAGGGCCCTTCGAGACCTGTCAATCTCGAGGACCCGAAAGGGCGAGTGCTGTGGCGCAGAATTTCGCGCACGGAAACTATTCGCATACTCAGCGTAAAGCCAGGAATGGCGGCGGCGGTCGCACGCCCAAAGACCGGGCGAGGCGTACGCTCTCGCAGAATTTCCTGGCCGACAGGCATGCCCTCGACCTGATGGTGAAGGCCGCCGCGCCCGAAGGGCTCGTGCTGGAGCCCGGCGCCGGGGAGGGCGTGCTCACCTTCGCCCTCGCCGACGCGGGCGCGCGGGTCGTCGGCTACGAGATCGACCCGATGCTCGCCGGGCGGCTGGCCGCCCGTACGCGCAGCGATCCCAGGATCAGCGTGGTCAGGGGCGACTTCACGGCCGCGCGGGCGCCCCGCGAGCCGTTCGCGGTCGTGGGCAACATCCCGTACTCGATCACGTCGAAGATCGTGGACTGGTGCCTGCGGGCACCGGAGCTGACCTCGGCGACGCTGCTCACGCAGCGGGAGTACGCCCGCAAGCGGTCGGGCGACTACGGCCGCTGGAGCCTGGTCACGGTGGAGTCGTGGCCGTGGTTCCACTGGCGGCTCGGCGACACGATCGGCAGGGAGAGCTTCCGGCCCGTCCCGTCCGTCGACTCGGCGATCCTGCGCGTCCAGCGCAGGCCCGAGGCTCTCGTTCACGGGCGCCGCTCCTATCAGGAGCTGGTCGAGCTGGGCTTCGGCGGCGTCGGCGGCTCGGTGCGCGCTTCGCTGAAGACCCGTTACCAGGGGGTGGACGCCGCTCTGGAGGCGGCGGGCGTGGCCCGCGACGCCGTCGTGGCCCACGTCCACCCCGACCAGTGGATCATCCTGTGGGAGCGCCTATGCGGGTGACTTGACCCTGGCCCGGCCCGAAGGGCCGACCAGGGGAGCCAGTCCTGGGGCCGTGGCCGCGACGCGGCGGCCCCAGGGCATGGCCAGCGCCAGGATGGGCAGCAGCACGATCGACGCCCGCGACCAGTCCTGGTGCAGGTACCACCAGCTGTTGACGTCGAACTGGGTCATGTAGAGGTAGCCGTATCCGGACCAGAGCGACACGCCCACGATGGCCGGCCAGGCGAACCTGGTGGGCCGGGCGACCAGGAACGGCATGAACCACATCAGGTATTGAGCCCCGAGCCGGGGCGTCACGACCATGAAGACGAGCAGGACGGCGGTCGTCATGTCGATCGGGTCGGCGCGCCGCCAGTAGAGCACGGCGGCCACGACGCACAGGTAGATCAGGTTCGTGCCGAACGAGGCCAGGTCGGGCCGCAGCGCCCAGTCGCCGCCGGTGTACCAGGGGGTCCAGCCCCACTCGCCGACGATGGGGCGGATGTCGCGGATGGTGTTGATGACCGCGGGGATCTGGTTGAGGGACGTGCCCGCGAAGACCGGCAGCGTGACCAGGAAGAACAGCGGCACGACCCCGGTGGTGAACAGCGCGGCGACCCGGGAGCGCAGGTTGGGCAGGAGCAGCAGCATGCCGGGGATCAGCCAGATCGGCCAGCTCTTCGCGCACAGCGCCAGGCCCATCAGCACCCCGGCCAGCGCGCCCCGCTTGAGGTCGGCCCGGTCGCCGGGGCCCGGCAGCAGGGCGCGGTGCAGCAGGCCGCCCCGGCCGATCACGCGCGGGATCGAGGAGCGCACGCCGTACGCGGCCACGCCGGCGCGCACCCGGGCGACCACGTCCGTCGCGATGCCGGGACGCTCCAGCGAGCCGGAGCCGCGGGCGACCACGAACGCCGCCACGCCGAACACGAGCGCGACCGGCTCGACCTGGCCGTGGATGGCGGCGATCATCAGGGCGAGGGGGTTGAGCGCGTACTGGAGGGCCCGCAGCGACGCCTTGGGGCCGCCGGCCAGCTTGGCCACCAGCGGGATCAGCGCGATGTCGGCGACCACGGTGACCAGGCGCCCGGCGTACTCCCACGGGATGCCGAGCCACAGCAGGATCCCGTACACGTAGGGGATGGTCGGCAGGAAGTGCCAGCCGCCCTCGCTGGCCAGCACCGGGTCCTGGCCGCGCAGCACGGCCTCGCCGGCGGGCTTGAAGCTCTCCATGAAGTCGACGGGTTGCCACGAATCGATGGCCGAGGTGTACATGATGAGCAGGCGTACGGCCACGCCGACGACGATGGCGACGACGAGCGGTGGACGCCAATCCCGCCATTGGGCGACTAGAGCGAGTACGACACCGGCGACGAGGACTATCCCCGTGAGAACTGCGTAATCCATGGCGGCCTCTAGCCTGCCGTAACAGCGGCAGTGGTTGCCACCAGGGCTTCCAATTCTTATCCCCGACATGCCGATACGTATGGCGATAGAGCATCACCCTCTGTGTTGAACTTTTTCCATGGGGGGATCGCAGGTCAACCAGGCACTGGTCAGGCTCTATTTCGAGGTGCGGGACGGGGTCCGTGACCCGGTTGCCGCCTGGGCGAAACTCACAGGGAATTCTCAGCAATATCGGCCGTTCAGAGGGGAGCGGCGAGTGCCGCTCGACGACGCCATGGCGGCCGAGCTGACGGCGGCGGCGATGGTTTACACCGCCGCGTGTCACGGGGCCGATCGGGTGGCGGCGCTGTCCACCTCGCCGCTGGCCGGGCTAGTCGCCGACCTCGGCGGCGCGGTGCTGACCGAGCATCCGTGCGCCCCGGAGCAGGTGCTGGGGCCGGGGTTCGCGGGCCCGGGGGCCGACGACTGGGCGCGGGCGGCGTACGTGCTGCTGTGGGGGGAGAACAACCGGCTGGTACGCACGCCGGACACGCCCTGGGTGATCGCCGGCCGGTACAAGGGGCAGAAGGTGGTGGCGATCGGCACGCATCCGACGCGGTTGTCCGACGAGACGCTGGTCGTGCGCCCCGGCACGGACGGGGCGCTCGCGATGGCCATGGGGCACGTGCTGCTCAAGGAGTTCTTCCTGGACCGGACGCCGTTCGCCGAGCACGCCATGGAGCGCACGGACCTGCCGTTGCTGGTGCGGCTGCGGGAGCGCGAGGACGGCTACGTGCCGGGCGGGCTGCTGGGGCACGGGTGTGACCGGCTGAGCGTGTACGGCGGCGAGGCGGTGGAGGTGCTGCTGCCGCGCTTCGACGACGGGCCGGGCGTGCTGCGGCGGGGTGTGCCGGTCCTGCGGGACGGCGGCGAGTTGGTGACGACGGTGTTCGATCTGCTGCTGGCCGTGTACGGGGTGGTCCGGCCGGGCTTGCCCGGCGTGTGGCCGTCCGGGTACGCGGACCCGGACGAGCCGTACACGCCAGCCTGGCAGGAGGCGTGCACGGGGGTGGCCGCGTCGCGGACGTTGAAGATCGCGCGGGAGCTCGGTGTGACGGCGGAGAAGACCGGCGGGCGCTGCCTGCTCGTGCCGGGGCGGCTCGACACGCCGCACGCCGACACCGCCTACCGGGCGATGCTGGCGCTGCTGGTGCTGACCGGCTGCGGCACCGGGTGGGCGCAGGCGAGCGGGGCCGGGATCCCGCTGGTGCCGTACCTGTGCCTGCACGCCTGCGGCGAGGACCGCGCGGACGTGGGCGCGCTGAGCTGGGCGCTGTCCGAGGGGCTGTTCGCGCGCCGGACCGCGCGCTCGGTGCTGCTGGAGGCGGTGCGCGACGGCTGGCCGATGGCGCCGCCGCCGCGCGTGCTGGCCCTGCCGCGGCCGATCTACCCGCTGCCGCCCGATGTGGATCTGCTCATCGGGCCCGACGACCACTGCGACCTGTCGTCGCCCGACACCGGGCTGGTCGCGCAGGCGGTCGCGCGCCTGGCCGGGCGGGCCGCTCCGGTGCAGGAGGGCGGCCCGCCCGGCGGCGGGCGGATGCGGCTGCTGGTGGACCACGCCTGGATGCACGAGTACGGCGAGGCGCTGCCCACCTACCGGCCGCCCGGCCTCGGCATCCCGCTCAAGCCCACGCAGCTCGTCACGTGAGACCGTTCAGGTACGCCCGGTGGCTCCGGGAGAACTCGAAGCCGTTGAACTTGTCCCAGTTGATCGACCAGGTCATCAGGCCGCGCAGGTTCGGGTAGACGCCACGCGGCCGGTAGGTGCCGCAGTTCGTCCCCTTGGCGAGGCAGTCGAACGCCTTCTGCACCTCCGCCACCGTGGTGAACCCGTTGCCCGCGTTCGGGGAGGCGGGCAGCCCGATGGCCACCTGGTCCTGGCGCAGCGGCGGGAACACGTTGCCCGCGTTGCCCATGATCGGGAAGCCGGCCAGCAGCAGGTCCGTCATGGCCACGTGGAAGTCGTGCCCGCCCATCGTGTGGTACTGGCCGTCGAGGCCCATGATCGGGCCCGAGTTGTAGTCCTGCACGTGGAGCAGGGTCAGGTCGTCGCGCAGGGCGTGGATGACCGGCAGGTACGAGGCGCTCCTGCTGTCGGCCGTGCCGTTCGGCCCCGGGCCGTAGAACTGGTAGCCGAGCTGGACGAAGAACGTCTCCGGCGCCATGGTCAGCACGAATCTGGAGCCGTAGCGGCTCTTGAGCGTCTTCAGCGCCGAGATCAGGTTGACGACGACCGGGGTGGTCGGGGCGGCGAGGTTCGTGTCGCCGGGGTTGAGGTAGAGCGAGTGGCCCTCGAAGTCGACGTCCAGGCCGTCGAGGCCGTACCGGTCGATGATCGCGGCCACCGACTCCACGAACTTGTCGCGGGCCGCCGCGGTCGTGAGCTGGACCTGGCCGTTCTGGCCGCCGATCGAGATCAGCACCTTCTTGCCCTGCGCCTGCTTGGCCCTGATGGCGGCGACGAAGTCGGCCTCGGGCTCGACGTTGGGGCACTCGGCCGCGGGACACTGGCGGAACCTGATGTCGCCCGAGGTGACCGAGGTGGGCTCGCCGAAGGCGAGGTTGATGATGTCCCACTCGTTCGGAACCTCACTCATCCGGATATATCCGGATCCGTTGGCGAATGAGGCGTGCAGGTAGCCCACCATCACCCGCTTCGGCAGCCCGCCGCCGCCCCCGCCGCCGCTCGTCGTGGTGCCGCTCGCCTCCGGGGTGTAGGCCGAGCAGTTGCCCGCGGCGTCGCAGGCGCGGACCTTGAAGCGGTACGTGGTGGCCGCGGCGAGCCCGGTCGCCTGGTGGCTCGTCCCGGTGACGGCGACCGGGGCACCGCCGTCGCGGGAGACCTCGTAACGGGCCACCCCGACGTTGTCCGTGGCCGCCGACCAGCTCACGGTGAGGCTGGAGCTCGTGGCGCCGCCGACGGAGACGTTGCCGGGGACCGTCGGGGCCTGGGTGTCCGGGGTGCCGCCGGGGCCGTCGAGCACCACGTCGTCGGCCAGGTAGGCGCCCTGGCCGTACCAGCCGTTGACGTACACGGTCACGGACGTGGTCGAGGCGCCAGTCGTGAAGGAGGTCTTGAGCTGGCTCCACGCGGCGCCGGGCGTGCCCCACGTCTGCGGGTCGGTGCCGCCGGTGCCGGTGGCGCCGAGGAAGACGTAGTTGCCCTGGACCCAGGCCGAGAGCTGGTAGGCGGTGTTCGGCTTGACGGTGACGGTCTGCTGGCAGCGGGCGTAGTCGCTGCCCTGCGGGGTGGCCTGGAGCGCGCGGGTGCCGCCGTGCACGGGCGACGACACGGCCTGCGCGCCGGACCCGGCGCCGCACGTCCAGCCGCTCAGGCCGGACTCGAAGCCGGGGTTGGCCAGGACGTTGGCGGCCGCCGCCGGAGTGGCGTGCAGCGCGACGAGTGCCAGGGCGAGCGCGACCGGTCCTCGGAGATTCATGCGATACCTCCATGCGGCCCGCCCCGGCGCGGGGGGCGGGCCGCTCAGCGGGTCAGAATCCGGCGGTGATGCGGGTGAACTCCCAGTTGGCCTGCGAGATGCCGCTGCAGTTGGAGACCACGCCGCCGCCCGGGCAGGGGCGGTCACGGTTGACGGCCCAGTAGGCGAGCCTGGTCAGGCCGTGCGAGTTGGCCCAGTCGCGGATCTGCGTCCACGTGGACGGGGAGGTCGTCTCCTGCTGGTCGGACAGGCCGTTCATGCCCGAGATGCCCATGTGCGCGTACGCCTGGGCGTCGGTCCATCCGAACGCGCTCTTCAACGCGTTCTTCAGGCCCTCGGAGGCGTTGACCGTGTCCTGGTACATGTTCGAGCCGCCGAAGTCGAACGGCATGATCGTGTAGTTGTCGATCGGCACGCCGAGCGCCTTGGACTGGTTGATGAGCCGCACGCCGGGCGCGGTGGGGCCGGTCTTGGAGGTGCCGAAGGTGACGACGACCTTGACGTTCGGGTTGTTCTGCTTGACGATCTTGAGGCCGTTCAGGATGCGGTCCTGGACGGTGTAGTTCTCGAACTCGTCGGTGTTCTCGATGTCGAAGTCCACGACGGCGGGGCCGACGGCGTTGATGACCTGCTGCACCGCGCCCGCGAACGCCTGCGGCGTCGAGCAGTTGGGGCCGAGCTTGTTGCCCTGCCAGCCGCCGAAGGAGATCTGGACGCTGCCGCCCTTCGACTTGATCGTGTTGATGGCCTGCTGGTCGGCGCCGCCGGTCAGCGGGCGGTTGCCGTCCCACGCCGGGCTGCAGCCGCCGCCGGACAGGATGAACGCCATCGTGAACGACTTGACGCCGGTCGCGTCCATCACGGTGCCGGGGTTGGGCGGGTCGCCCCAGCCCATGTAGAGGTAGGGGGCGCCGGGCATCTTGGTCCCGCCGCCGCCGGTGCAGCCGGAGGTGGTGGCGGTCGCGTCACGGCCGGCCGACTCTCCCGCCGAGTTGTACGCCTTCACCGTGTACGTGTGCGTCGTGCACGTGCCCAGCCCGGAGACGGTCGCGCTGGTGCCGGTAACCTGGGCGCGCTGGGTCGAGCCCTCGTACACGCGGTAGCCGGTCACGGTGCCGGACGAGGCGCCCCAGCTCAGCGAGATGCTGGAGTTCGTCACGGACGTGCTGACCGAGCCGGGCTGCCCGGGCGCGCCGGGGTTGCCGCCGCCCGAGCCGACCTTCCACAGGGCCGGCACGTTGGGCGGCTCCCAGCCGGGCTGCGAGGTGTGGGCCTGGATGCACACGTAGTCGACGCCGTTGTAGGTGACGACCGCGCCGATGGCGTACGAGGTCCACGGGGCCCAGGCGGCGGCCAGCTGCTGGACGGCCCCGAACGCGGCGGGCGCGGCGGTGAATCCGGCGCCGGTCAGCGCGAGGGCGATTCCGGCGAGTAATGCGATGAGTTTGCTGCGAAATTTCATGGCATTCCCTGGAGGTGGGGCTTGACGGTCTTGGAGAAGGACCAGTTGTTGCTCGCGTCCCAGTTGATGGACCAGGTCATCGCGCCCCTGATGTCCGGGTAGGCGCGCGGTGGCACGAAGGTCCCGCAGCTGGTGCGCTTGGCCAGGCAGTCGAGCGCCTGGTTGACGAGGGAGGGCGCGACGACGCCGCCGCCCGCCGCGCCCGGCCCGGCCGGCAGGCCCAGCGCCACCTGGTCGGGGCGCAGGCCGTTCTCGAGCTGGATGCAGGCGAGGGCGGTCATGAAGTTCACCGAGCCCTGGCCGTACGCCTGCGCCTGGTCGCAGCCGAGCATGGACCCGGAGTTGTAGTACTGCGTGTGGACGACCGTGAGGATGTCCTTGATGCTCAGGGCGAGCTTGAAGTACTCCGCCCCGGTCGACTGCATGTCGATGGTCTGCGGGGCCATCGTGATGATCAGCCCGGAGCCGGCCTTCGCGCGCAGCGCCCGCAGCGCCTGGGCCATGTAGGTGGCGTTGAGGCCGTTCTCCAGGTCGATGTCCACGCCGTCGAAGCCGTAGGACTGCATCAGCGCGTACACCGTGTCGGCGAACTTCGTCGCGGCGGCGGCGCTCGCGACCTGCACCCGCCCGGCCTCGCCGCCCACGGACAGGATGACCTTCTTGCCCCGCTGGTGCAGGGCCTGCACGTCGGCCTTGAACTGGGCGTCGGTGTAGCCGCCGACGGAGGAGGCCAGCCCGGGGTCGACCGCGAAGACGACCTCGCCCGCGGTGGCGGTGGCCTCGCCGAACGCGATGGCGATCAGGTCGTACTCGTTGGGGACGGCCGACAGCTTGAGCTCGGCCGCGGCGTTGGCGAAGTTGTGCCAGTAGCCGGTGAGGAAGTGCTTGGGCAGGGTCCCGCCGCCCCCGGTGCAGCCGGTGGTGGTGGCGGTGACCGGGTCGCCGGCGTCCGACTCCCCGACGGAGTTGTACGCCTTGACGGTGTAGGTGTGGGTCTCGCAGGCGGCAAGCCCGCCGATCGTGGCCGAGGTGCCCGTGACCGTGGCCTTGACAGCGCTGCCCTCGTAGACGCGGTAGCCGGTCACCGTGCCCGAGGACGCCCCCCAGCTGAGGGAGATGGCACTGGCGGTCGCGGTGGCCGAGGCGGCGCCCGGCCGGCCCGGGGCCCCTGCCGTCGAGCCGCCGCACGAGGCCCCGTTCAGCGTGCAGCCGGTGATGCCGGGGAAGTTGCCGGGGCTGCCGTTGAAGCCGAAGCTCGCGCTGGCGCCGGGCGCGAGCGTGCCGGCCCAGCTCGGGTTGGTGAACGTGTAGTGCTGCCCGCTGCGGGACATGACCGCGTCCCACGCGGACGGGATCGAGTAGCCGGCCGGGACGTCGAACTGGACGTTCCAGCCGTTCATGGCCGTGGTGGTGCCGTTGGTGACGGTGACCTTGCCCTCGAATCCGGAGCCCCAGTCGGAGACCTTTGCGAAGGTCGCGGTGGCCGAGGCTGCCTGGGCCGGGAGGGCGTACAGGGTGAGGGCGAGGGTGGAGAGCACCAGGAGGATCGCGCGAGGTCTCACGAGTTCTTCCTTCAGGGGTGACGTGCCGTACGGCTTGCACCGGGGGGTGAGAGCGCAAGCCGTACGGCACGGGCCCGTGGAGGTGGGCACGGGCCCTTGGGGGGGTGTGTGCGCAGACCGGTGATGGAGGCTTACTTTTAGGAAAGTTTCCTAAGAGTTGTCGCGATCGTAGCCTTGACAGCCCGTCCTTACAAGACCCAAACACGACTCCGCCGCACAGGATGGGGTTCCTGTGCGGCGGAGTGGCGGAACGGTCTACGGCTGCTGGGTGATCTTGACGTCGTCCACGCCGGCCTCCACCAGGGAGGCGCCCGAGGCGTCGGCGGCGTCGATGAGGATGCGGACCGTCTGGCCCGCGAACGCGTTCAGGCCGGCCGTCGCGGTGGCCCAGGCGCCGTTGCGGTTCGAGGCGGCGCCCGCCTGGTTCAACACCGTGGTCGTGGTGCTGCCGACCACGCGGACCCGGAAGTAGTCGGCGCTGGAGGCGTTCGAGCCGTGCGCCAGATACCACGAGAACGACAGGTTCAGCGCCCCCGTGGACGGGAGCGTGATCGGCGGCGACTGGATCGAGGAGACGCCGCCGTCGAGGTCGAAGTCACCGGCGGCCGTGCCCGCCAGGCGGCCCGTGACCAGGTCGTTCGTGCCGCTCACCGTGGTGCCGAGCTGCTTGGCGCCGCTGGAGGTGGTGTCCTCGGGATCACCGCGCTCCCACTGGCCGGTGGTGGCGGTGTCGGCGCTCGACGGGTTGGCCGTCCAGCCGGTGGCCGTCTCGAACGTGTCGGAGTAGACGGTCACCGGCGGGGTGCCGGTGCCGCAGTACTGGGACTCCTTGCCGATGATCCGGTAGACGCAGTCCGAGTATTCGAGGAAGCGGAGCACGGCCTCCCTGTTGCGGGTGGTCTGGGGGACGATCTGTTCGTCCGGCGGGTAGAAGCCGGGGTTCGAGCCGGTCGGGTACATCTCGAACGTGAAGCTGAAGATCTTGTAGACGCCCCACATCCAGTCGTCGATGGTCCCGTCCGTGATGTAGAGGTCGCTGGCCTGCTCGGGCGTGTAGTTGTTGGTGGAGGCCATGTTCTGGCCGAGCGTGGCGTGCGCGTCCCGGTCGTCCTGGGTCAGGCCGGGCGCGGTGTCGGAGAAGGTGTAGCCGTAGGGCCACAGGACCAGTTCGCTGTAGGTGTGCCAGTCGAGGTTGGTCTTGATCTGCTGCACGCCTCCGACGACCCGGCTGCGTACCCAGTCGGCCGCCGCCTTGACCTCAGGAGCCGACTCGGCGCTCGCGCCCCGGTACGTCTCGCTGGACGTCGTGCCCGACGAACCGCCGCAGCAGCCCCAGTTGTAGCCCCAGTTGCGGTTCAGGTCGGTGCCGACGGCCGACGAGCCGGAGTTCGGCTGCCGGTTCTTGCGCCAGGAGCGGTAGGAGCCGGTGGCGATGTCGTACTCGCCGCCGTCCGGGTTGAGGTCCGGCATGATCCAGATCTCTCTGGTGTTGACCAGGTTGGTGATCCGGGCGTCGGTGCCGTAGTTGTCGGCCAGCAGGTGCATGATGTACAGCGCCATCTCGACCGTCAGGTGCTCGCGGGCGTGCTGGTGCGCGGTGAAGAGCACCTCGGGCTCGCTCTCGTCCGTGCCCACGTTGTCGCTGATCTTGATCAGGCGCAGCGCCCTGCCCTCGTACGAGGTGCCGAACGTGGTCTGGCTGACGATGTTCGGATGCGCCGCCACCAGGGCGTTGATGTCGGCGGTCATCTCCGCGAAGTTGTGGTAGCCCGAGTCCGCCGGCGGGAAGTCAAGCGCCCCGACGCCGGACGGGGGTGTCGGGCGCGGCGCCTCCGCGACCCGGTAGCCGAGCCGTCTGATGGCGGAGATCTCGGCTTCCGTGGCCGTGACCAGGACCGAGTCCTTGGCCACCTCCTCGATGGCCGCTCCGGTGGCCGCGACGGCGCTGCGCTGGCGCGCGTCCGCCGGGCCCTGCACGCGGTACTGCTTGTTGGCCGGGGGTTCCGCGGATGCGCCCGCCCCTGTCATGCCGGTCAGGCTGATCAGGCTGAGGGCTGCCAGCAGGATGACTAATCGGTGTCGCACCTCGTCCTCCTCGGGCGCTCGGGATCGGATGGTGTCCGGCGCCTGAACCGAGATTGAAGACGTTGCCTCCCGGAGGAAAGGCCCAAAGTTACGGACAGGCACCATCCCCCTGACAGGTCGATGCCAGGTGGATGCCAGCGGGCCCGGACACCCTCGGAGACATGAAGTACGCGATCGAAGCCGAAGGGCTCGTCAAGAGATACGGCGACAAGAGCGCGCTCGACGGCGTCGACCTGGCGGCGAGGACCGGCTCCGTGCTCGGCGTCCTGGGGCCGAACGGCGCGGGCAAGACCACGGCGGTGCGCGTCCTGGCCACCCTGGCCGTCCCCGACGCGGGCCGCGCCCTGGTCGGCGGGTACGACGTCACCCGCCAGGCCGGAAAGGTCCGCGAGCTGATCGGCCTGACCGGCCAGTACGCCTCGGTGGACGAGAAGCTGACCGGCACCCAGAACCTGCTGCTGATGGGCCGCCTGCTCGGCCTGTCACGGCCGGCGGCCAGGGCCAGGGCCAAGGAGCTGCTGGCCCGCTTCGGCCTGGAGGAGGCGGCCGACCGAGCGGCGAGCGGCTATTCGGGCGGCATGCGCCGCCGCCTCGACCTGGCCGTCAGCCTGGTGAGCCGCCCGCGGATCCTGTTCCTCGACGAGCCGACCACCGGCCTGGACCCCCATGCCCGCGGCGAGCTGTGGGACGTGGTCAGGGAGCTGACCGCCGACGGCGTGACCGTGCTGCTGACCACCCAGTATCTGGAGGAGGCCGACCAGCTCGCCGACGACCTGCTGCTCATCGACCGGGGCCGGGTCGCGGCGGCCGGCACGCCCGCGGAGCTCAAGGCGCAGGCGGGCGGGCACCGGCTCGACGTACGGCCGCTGCGCGCCGCCGACCTGGAGAAGGCCGAGACCATCCTCGGCGCGAAGGCCGCCGACGGCCTGATCAGCGTCCCGGTGCCGGAGCTCGACGATCTGGCCGTGCCCCTCTCCCTGCTGCGGGACCTGGACGGCGCGGGCATCGTGCTCGCCGAGCACGCCCTGCGCCTGCCCTCCCTCGACGACGTCTTCCTCACCCTGACCGGAGACCCCCGATGACCACCGCGCTCTCCCAGGGGCTCACGCTGGCCTGGCGCAGCCTGATCCCCCTGAAGAACCAACCCGGCCAGCTTTTCGGCCTGCTGTTCCAGCCCGTTTTCATGATCGTCATCTTCGTGTACCTGTTCGGCGGGGCGGCCGGCGGCGACCGGGCGGGCGCGGTGGCGTACATGCTGCCCGGCGTGCTCGTCCAGGTGGCGCTGATGTCGACGATCACCACCGGCATGAACCTGGCCACCGACATCGGCAACGGCGTGTTCGACCGGTTCAGGACCATGCCGATCGCCAGGTCCGCGCCGCTGGCGGGCCGCATCCTGGCGGACCTGCTCACGCTGGTCATCACCATCGCGATGTCGCTGGCCGTCGGGTACGCCGTCGGCTTCCGCGTCACGACCGGCCCGCTGAGCGCGCTGGCCGGGCTCGGGCTGGTGCTGCTGCTGGCCATGGCGCTGAGCTGGGGCTCGGCCTGGATCGGGCTGGTGGCCAAGTCCGTCACGTCCATGCAGGGGATGGCGACGGCCGTCCTGCTGCCGCTCACGTTCGGCAGCAGCGCCTTCGTCCCCGCCACCGACATGCCCGGCTGGCTGAGCTGGTGGATGGGCGTCAACCCCGTCTCCCACCTGGCCGGCGCGCTGCGCGGGCTGCTGACCGGCGGCCTGCACGCCTCCGACGTGTGGATCACGCTCGGCTGGACCGCCACCCTGCTCGCCCTCTTCGCCCCCCTTGCCCTTCGTAGTTACAACAGGAGAGTCCGATGATCGAGACCACTGAGACCATGACCACCCGTGACGGCGCCGAGCTGGTGGCGACGCTGTGGCGGCCGGCCGAGAGCGGGCGCTTCCCCGTGCTGCTGTCGCGCACCCCGTACGGGCGGAGCGTCCCGGGCCCCGGGTTCCACCTCGACGTGCCCCGCCTGGTGGCGGCCGGGTACGCGGTCGCCCTCCAGGACGTCCGCGGCACCGGCGCCTCGCAGGGCGAGTTCCGGTTCGTCAGCGGCGAGGTGGCCGACGGCTACGACGCGGTCCGATGGGCGGCGACCGCACCCTGGTCCGACGGAAATATCGGGATGTACGGGGACTCGTACCTGGCCATCACCCAGCTCCTCGCCGCCCAGGAACGCCCCGAGGGCCTGAAGGCCATCGCGCCGCACGTCTCCCCCGCCGGCCTGTACGAGTGCGTCTACCAGCCGGGCGGCGTCCCCAACCTCAACATCATCCTCACCGTCAGCGCGATGGTCCTGGCCGTGGACGAGCTGGACCGCAGGATCGCGCTCGGCACGGCCACGGAGGAGGACAAGGCCAGGTACCTGGCGGCCATCGGCCTGCCCCACGGGATCGACGAGCGGCTGAGGGAGCTGGCGGAGCGGCTGCCGCTCAGCGACCAGCCGCTGCTGGCCGACCTGGTGCCCTTCTACTCCGCGTGGATGGACACCCCCGACCCCCTCGACCCGCTCTGGCGAGGCGGGATCGTCCGGCACGCCGACATCGAGGTGCCCGCGCTGGTCAGCACCGGCTGGTACGACTACTTCCGGGACGGCTCCATCGAGCACTACGAGCGACTGGGCGGCGAGTCCCGGCTGATCGTGGGCCCGTGGACGCACTTCACGCACGAGCGGGACATCTGCGGGCGCGACTACGGCGACCAGGCGAGCCAGGAGGCGATCGACTGGACCGGGGTGCACCTGGACTGGTTCGACCACTGGCTGCGCGGGGCGCCGCCGCGCGACCGGGCGAAGGTGAAGATCTTCGTGATGGGTGACGACGCGTGGCGCAAGGAGGACGACTGGCCCATCCGGCGGGCCCGGCGCGTGCCGTACCACCTGGGCTTCGGCGGCGGGCTCGGCACGACGCCCGGGGCGGGCGGGACGGCGGAGTTCGTCAGCGAGCCCGGCGACCCGGTGCCGACGGTCGGCGGCGCGGTCATGACGTTCGAGGCGTTCGGCCCGCTCGACCAGCGGCCGCTCGACGGGCGCGGCGACGTCCTGCGCCACCGGACGGCGCCGCTCACCGAACGGGTGGAGGTGAGCGGCCCGGTCGAGCTGGTCGCACGGGTCTCCTCGACCGCCGCGAGCGCCGACGTGACGGCCAAGCTGATCGACGTCCACCCCGACGGGCGGGCCGAGCTGCTGACCGACGGCATCGCCAGGCTGACGGACCTGGCTCCCGGCGAGGTCCGCGAGGTGACGGTGCAGCTGGGCGCGATCTCGAACGCCTTCCTGCCCGGCCACCGGATCAGGATCGACGTGGCGGGCTCGAACTTCCCCCGATTCGGGCGGAACATGGACAAGGGCACCACCACGCTGCACGGCCCCTCCTACGTCGTGCTGCCGACCATCCCGTAGACCTCCTGCCTGGACATGGCCGCGCCCTTGGCGAAGCGCTCGTCGTAGTGCTCGTCACCGAGCGCGGCCCTGGCCGTGCGCGCGCCGTCCAAGGTCTCTGGCGAGACGTCGTGCGGCTCGACCGCCGCCGACGCCCCGAACAGCACGGACGCCCGCTCCTGGTCGTCCGCGGCCTGCGCGGCCAGCGCGAACCCGGCCAGCACCTGCGACAGCAGCGGCCGGTCCGGGCTGGTCCCGCCGAGCACCTCCAGGGCCAGGCGGTGCTGTTCGAGCCCGGCGTCCAGGTCGCCGCCGCGCACCAGCGCCCGGCCGTACGCGGTCCTGAGCGAGGCGGCCAGCTGCACCATCGGCGGGGCCTCGGCGAGCACGGCGAACAGGCCGCGGTAGATCTCCAGGCCCCGG
This sequence comes from Nonomuraea sp. NPDC005650, assembly GCF_040605375.1. NCBI lineage: Bacteria > Bacillati > Actinomycetota > Actinomycetes > Streptosporangiales > Streptosporangiaceae > Nonomuraea > Nonomuraea sp. NPDC005650. The sequence continues at coordinate 228,197 of NZ_JBEXCR010000020.1, read as the reverse complement.
TCCAGGTCGCCGAGCTGACAGACGTACGCGGCCTCGGCCAGCCCGAGCATCAGCCGGGTGAACGCCGTCGTCTCCCCGTCCATGCTCGCCCTGGCCCTGGCCAGGTCCTCGCGCGCGCCGTCCAGATTGCCGGTGCGCAGGTGCAGCTCCGCCAGCCTGAGCAGCGTCGAGATCGCCTCGTCCGACCCGACCCAGCGGCTGGTCAGCGCCCGGGTCTCGGCGATCAGGTCACCCGTCGGCGCGCCCCTGGCGGCCCGGACCTCGGCCAGGCCCAGCAGCGCCTCGCTCAGCCCCCACCGGTCCCCGAGCTGCCGGAACCCGGCCACCGACCGCTCCAGCAGCTCCTCGCTGCGCATCCGGCCGCCGACCATGAGCGCGGAGCTGGACAGCCAGAGATCGTCGCTCGCGATGTACTCCTCGATCAGCTCGGCGGCGTGGTCGTCGAGTCCCGAGGCGGCTGCCATGACGGCCCTGCTGAGCCTGATCATCGGATGCAGCGGCCCCTCCCGCTCGGCCCGCTCGATCAGCCGGTCCATCAGCCCCGAGAGCTCCAGCATGGCGGGCCGGTCGTTGACGATCGTGCCGAACTTGTCCACGCCGTACGCGAACATGCACGCCGTGTACGCGGCGGCCAGCCCGGGAGGGGGCTCTTCTCCCGTCAGCTCCATCACCTGCGTGGCCCAGGTCGCGCTCTCCTTCCGGTAGCCGGTCATCCACCAGTACCAGTTCAGCGCCGCGCACAGCCGCAGCGCCGACTCCACGTCCCGCTCGTCGATGACGTACCGCAGCGCCGCGGCGAAGTCGTCGCGCTCGGGGGTCAGCCGCTCGATCCAGACGATCTGCGCGGCCGTCCGCAGCCGCGGCACCGCCCGTTCGGCCAGGTCCAGCAGGTACGCCGCGTGCCGGCGCCGGTATTCGCCGACCTCGCCGGCCTCGGCCAGCCGTTCGAGCGCGTAGGCGCGGATGGTGTCCAGCATCGAGTAGCGGCCCTCGGCCGAGACCTGGACCAGCGACTTGTCGGCCAGCGCGCCCAGCACGTCCGCCGCTCCCCCGCAGACCGCCTCGACGGTCTCCAGCGTCGCCCCGCCCGCGAACACGGCCAGCCGCCTGGCCAGCACCCGCTCCTGCTCGCCCAGGAGCTCCCAGCTCCACTCCACCACCGCTCTGAGCGTCTGCTGGCGCGGCAGCGCGGTCCTGCTGCCGCCGGTCAGCAGCTTGAACCGGTCGTCGATGCGGTCGGCGAGCTGCCTCGGCGTCATGGTGCGCAGCCGGGCCGCGGCCAGCTCGATGGCCAGCGGCATGCCGTCCAGCCTGCGGCAGAGCGCCACCACGGCGGCCACGTTCCCGCCGTCGACGGCGAACCCCGGCCGCGCGGCGCCGGCCCGGTCCAGCAGCAGCCGGACCGACGGGTACGTCCCCGCCTGCTCGGCGCTCGCCCCGACGGGCGGCGGCTCCAGCGGCGGGATGGGGGCGAGGTGCTCGCCCGCCACGTTGAGCGGCTCCCTGCTGGTGGCCAGCACCCTCAGGTCCTGGCACTCGGTCAGCAGCCGCTCGGCCAGCTCGGCGGCGGCGTCGACGAGATGCTCGCAGTTGTCCAGGACGAGCAGCGCGGGGCGGCCCGCGAGGGCCTCGGCCACCTGCTCCACCGGATCGTTCCCCTCGGTGGGCACGCGGTAGGGCGGGCGGTCGTCCCGCAGGCCGAGCGCGTCGAGCACGGCTCCTGGAACGTCGGCCGGGTCGCTGACCGGGGCCAGCTCGACCATCCACACCGCCTCGGCCGACCGGAGCGCCACCTCCGTGGCCAGCCTGGTCTTTCCCGCGCCGCCAGGGCCGACGAGCGTGACGATCCTGGCCCGGCCCAGGAGGGTGCCCAGCTGGTCCAGCTCGGCCTCACGGCCGATGAAGCTGGTCCGCGGGGTCCGTACGTTGCCCCGCCGCCTGACCTGGGTCATCGGGGCCGCAGGGCGTGCCGGGACATCTCCCGACAGGACGGCCAGATGGGCGGCGCGCAGTTCGGGCCCGGGATCGACGCCGAGCTCGTCGGCGAGCAGGCGGCGGGTGCGCTCGAACAGCTCCAGCGCCTCGGCCTGCCGCCCCTCGGCGGCGAGCGCCCGCATGGCCAGCGCGCCCAGCCGCTCGCGCAGCGGGTGCGCGGCCACCTCCGACGTCAGATCGACCGGCGCGCCCGCCGCCAGCCCGGCCTCGGCGCGGGCCTCGACGGCGGAGAGCCGGTCCTGCTCCAGGGCGGCGGCCGCGTTCGCCAGGAGCGGCACGGCGGTGAGATCGGCCAGCGCCGGCCCCCGCCAGAGCTCCAGGCCCTCCCATTTTCCGGCCCCGTTCCCGGCCGCCCGCCTGAACCGCAGGGCGTCCACGTCGTCGGGGGCCACGGCCAGCGCGTAACCGCCCGGCCTGCTCTCCACCACCTCGTACGGCCGCAGCGCCACCCGCAGCCGCCTGACCAGCGTCTGGAGGGCGTTGGCCGCGTTGGCGGGCGGGTCGTCCGGCCAGAGGGCGTCGATCAGCCGCTCGGCGGTGACGGTACGGCCGGCTTCGAGCGCCAGGACGGCCAGGAGCGCCCGCAGCCGGAACCCGCCGACCGCGATCGGCCCCCCGTCGCCCTCGACCTCCAGCGGCCCCAGAATGCATATCCGCACAAGTCACATCCTGCCCTGCCCCTCCCACGCACCGCCGCGCGGTGCGGGCGGTGGCCGGGGCGGGAAAGGGACAGCCAGGGTCCGAGGGGGACCCTGGCTGGATCGGGAAAGGGAGCGGGTCAGAAGTCGTCGGCGGTGCGGATGCGGTCGCGGATCCAGACGCCGGCGGGCTTGAGGCGGGAGGTGCCGGTGAAGGTGCCGTTCGGGCAGGTGCCCTCGGTGAAGACGGCCCCCGAGCGGAAGTCGTCCGAGAAGTTCCAGTTCACCCAGCTGATCTTCTTCTGAGCCAGAAGATCCAGGTACTGCTGCGACCGCGTGAAGTTGTTCGACCCGTCACCGGAAGCCGTCTGGGTGCCGAACTCCGTGACGAAGATCGGGATCCGGTCGGCGGCCCTGGACAGGGTGTTGAGGTATTCGGTGCCGTGCGAGGCCGCGTAGAAGTGGAACGTGTACATGATGTTGGTGGCGCTGACCGGGTTGTTGACGATCTCCGACTCGGTCGCCCCGTCGGAGACGCCCAGGGACGACCAGGCGCGGGTGCCGACCAGGATCGGGGTCTCCGGGTCGTACTGCCTGATCACGGGGATGAGCTGGTTGGCGTAGTTCCTGATGGTGGACCAGGAGACGCCGTTGGGCTCGTTGGCGATCTCGTAGAGCAGGTTGTTCTTGCCGTTGTGCCGCTGGGCGATCTCGGTGAAGAACGTCTTGGCCCGCGACAGGTTGTAGTTGGGGTCGCCCGGGTCGAGCATGTGCCAGTCGACGATGGCGTACATGCCGCGGGCGGTGGCCTGCTCGATCAGGTTGTGCACCCGGTCCGTGAACAGCCGCGGGTTGGTCTCGTACCCGTCCTCCTGGATGTACATGGAGATGCGCAGGACGTCGGCCTTCCAGTCGTTGGCCAGCGCGTCCAGGGAGGCGGTGTTGAGGCACTGGGAGTACCACTGCAGGCCGTGGCTGCTCATGCCGCGTAGCTGGATCTGCTTGCCGGCCTGGTTGCAGAGCCTGACCCCGCACACCTGGAGCTGCCCGTTGGCCTGGACCGGCGTGCCGGTGCTGGAGGGCGTGCCGAGGACCAGGCGGTCGAGGTTCGGGCCGCCGTTGGCGGTGGTGGCGGTGGCGCGGACGGTGTTGGTCCCGGCGTTGAGCGTGGTGGTGACCGTGGACTCCTGCCAGGTGGTCCAGGCGCCGGTGCCGGGGAAGTCCTTGGCGGTCGCGGTGCCGTTCACGGCGATGGTCATCGGACGATTCGTGGTGGTGCCGTTGGCGTACCTCAAGGTGAGGGTGGCCGGGCCGGCGGTGGCGGCGTCGACGGCGAACTCGACGTACGAACCGGTGGTGTTGTCGTAGTTGACGAATCCGGTGCCGCTGTAGCCGGCGTGGTTCGACTCGACCACGCCCTGGGAGACGGTGGCGTTCTCGGCCTCGTACGTGGTCGCGGCCTGGGCTGGGGCTGCTTGCAAGGAGGCGGCGACAATCGCGGCGATGGCGGCGAGCCGCACGGATCGATGCATGGGGGTGAGCTCCTCACTCGTTCATTAGGAAACCTTACTAACGAGTATGGGGAGCGTAGATCGGACCTCCACCCGAGGACAAGACCCAAATTGACGTGAACAGTCAAGGGCGCGGTCCGCGCGGCCACCCCTAGCCACACGAACCGCGCCCATCTCGAACGGCGAACCCACCGGACAACAGCACCGCCAGCCCCAGCGCGTCAGCGGGCCCGCCTGTATTCCATGGTAAACGAATAGGTATTGGGGGTAAAGCTCAAAGGTTTACAGAGCCTGCCTTTCGTGATGGATTCGGGAAATGAGCGTGCAGGGCACTTGCGATTCCCGGTTCTCCCAGGTCGCGGAGGAGTTCGAGGGCAATCTCGCCCGCCGCGGCGAGGTGGGCGCGTCGGTGTGCGTGATCGTCGACGGCGAGGTGCTCGTCGACCTGTGGGGCGGCGAGGCCGCGCCGGGCGTGCCGTGGCAGAGCGGCACCATCGGGCACGTCTGGTCCTGCACCAAGGGCGCGACCGCGCTCTGCGCCCACCTCCTGGCCGCGCGCGACGAGCTCGACCTCGACGCCCCGGTCACCCGCTACTGGCCCGAGTACGGCGCCGGCGGCAAGGGCGGCACGCTCGTCCGGCACCTGCTCGCCCACCAGGCCGGGCTGCCCGCGCTGCGCGAGAAGCTGCCACCCGGCGCGTTCTACGACTGGAAGCTGATGGCCGACAGGCTCGCGGGCGAGGAGCCGTTCTGGGAGCCGGGCAGCCGGCACGGGTACCACGCGCTGACGTTCGGCTACCTGGTCGGGGAGGTCGTGCGGCGGGTGAGCGGGCGCTCGCTCGGGACGTTCTTCCGCGAGGAGGTCGCCGAGCCGCTGGGCCTGGAGTTCTGGCTGGGGCTCCCGGAGGAGTACGAGGACAGGGTCGCCCCGACGATCCCCGCCGACCCGCCCGAGGCGCCGCCCTCCTTCTACGTCAAGGCGTTCACAGACCCGAACTCGATGCCCGCGCTGCTGCTGTCGAACGAGGGCGGCTACATGACGCCCGGCGAGTCGGACAGCCGGGCGGCGCACGCGGCCGAGTTCGGGGCCATCGGGGCGATCACGAACGCCCGCGGCCTGGCCGGGATGTACCGGCCGCTGTCACTGGGCGGCGGCGAGTTGGTAACCGGGGAGCACCTGGCCCACATGTCGATCACCGTCTCAGCAGGCACCGACGCGGTGCTGGCGGTGCCGTCGCGGTTCTCGCTCGGCTTCGTGAAGGCGGCCGACAACCGGCATCTTCCGCCCGCCGACAGCGAGGGAGCATTGCTGTCGACGACCGCGTTCGGCCACGTGGGCATGGGCGGATCGGTCGGGTTCTGCGACCCGCCGGCCCGCCTGGCGTTCGGCTACTCGATGAACAAGCAGGGCATCGGACTCGGGATCAACGCGCGCGGCCAGGCGCTGGTGGACGCGACGTACCGGGCGCTCGGCTACAGGCAGGTATACGGGGGGATCTGGTACGCGCCGGGCGAGATATCGTGATGTGCGGTTTGGTCCTCCCCCTGGAGTAAGACGCATGTTCTTCGGCATCAACAATTTCTGGACCTACGTCATCGGCGCCCTGCTGATCATCCTGCTGCCCGGCCCGAACTCCCTGTACGTCCTCAGCTACGCCGCCCAGAACGGCGTCCGCCAGGGCTACCGGGCCGCGGCCGGCGTCTTCATCGGCGACACCGTGCTGATGTTCCTGACCGCCGCCGGCGCCGCGTCCCTGCTCCGCTCCAACCCGCTGCTCTTCACGATCGTCAAGTACGCCGGCGCCGGTTACCTGGCGTGGATCGGCTTCCAGATGATCAGGGGCGCCTGGCGATCGAGGAAGGCGACCGGGGAGGAGAAGCCGCAGGTCAAGATGGAGCGCCAGCCGCGCCCGTTCCGCAAGGCCCTGGTGATCAGCCTGCTGAACCCGAAGGCCATCCTCTTCTTCGTCTCGTTCTTCGTCCAGTTCGTCGACCCGGGCTACGCGACTCCCGCGCTGTCGTTCCTCATCCTGGGCGCGATCATCCAGGTGTTCAGCTTCCTCTACCTGACGGCGCTGATCTTCGGCGGCACTTACCTGGCCGGCCAGTTCAGCCGGCACCGGAAGCTCAGCGCCGGTCTGACGTCCGGAGTGGGCGCTCTGTTCCTCGGATTCGGCGCGAAGCTCGCCACCTCGTCACTCGGTTGAAAGCCTGCCGTAAGACCCCGCTGTTTTCGTGGAAACAGATGGAACGCGTCAAAAGAGGCAGTCGCATCACCTCTCCTCGGGTACGGTAAGCCACCGGCGTGCTTCCCGGGATGCGGGTGATGCCGTACTGGCTACGGCGAGCGGTCCATCTGGAAAGCCTGGTCCTTCGAACCCCGGGTAGACGCTGATCGTCGGCCAATCTGCGGAGCAGCCTTGAACCATCCCCCGGTCCACCTTCCACGCCTCACCGCACTCGCCCGGCAGGCGGCCCCCAGGCTGCTCGAAGGTGTCGTGGCGCCGCTGGCGGTGTTCTACCTGGCCATGATGGTCCTCGGATTCAAGGGGGCGCTCATCGCCACCGTCGCCTGGGTCTACGTCGGGGTGGCGTGGCGGCTGATCAGGCGGGTCAAGGTCCCCGCGACCATGTTCCTGGCCGCGTTCGCGATCACGGTCCGGGCCCTCGTGGCGTTCTGGACGGGCACGTGGATGTGGTTCTTCATCCAGCCGGAGATGGGCACGATCTGCATCAGCATGGCCTTCCTCGCCTCCGTCCGGCTCAACAAGCCGCTCGTGCAGAAGCTCACGCTCGACTACATCCAGCTGCCGTCGGCGGTGCTCAAGCACGAGCGGGTCCGCAGGTTCTTCGCCAGGATCACGCTGCTGTGGGCGTTCGTCCTGCTCATGAACTCGACGCTCAGCATCGCCCTGGCCGTCCACGAGTACGTGGCCGGGTCGCTCGGCGGGTTCATGGTGCTGAGGACGTCAGGCGTGGCCGTGATCAGCGGGCTGGCGATCGCGTTCTCCATCTTCGCCTTCAAGCGGGTGCTCCGCCGGCTGCACGTCGCCCACACCTGACCGTTCGGCCAGGAGAAACGCCCCGCACATCCCCATGACCAGCCCCGTCAGCATGCCGAACAGCTCGGTCAGCTCCGCCCCCGGCGCGCCGATCGGCGCCCGTACGGCACTGATGATCATCACGTAGAGCCCGCCGGCGAACAGGGAGCCGGAGCCGAGCCAGGCCGCCACCAGCGGCGCCCAGAACGGGCCGCGCCCGCGCCGCCGGACCACCAGCACGAGCGCGACGGCCCCGGCGACGGCCAGCAGGCCCTCGAAGCGGTCCTGGAGCCCTCCGGTGAGCTTGACCGCGCCGATCGGCCCGGCCACCAGCAGCGCGCCCCAGGCCACGACCGTCTGGAACGACCGGGTCGGGCCGGCGAAGGCGTGGCCGATCCGGGTGGTGAAGACGGCCGGCCACCGGTCGCGCGAGTAGAGCACGAAGGCCGTCATGAGGCCGACGCCCTGCACGACGAACCCGCCGTAGACCATCATGTAGATCCACGGCTCGATCGCCCCGCCGGTCTCGAAGACCGCCGGCCCGCCGACCAGCACCATGATCGGCGCCGTGACGATCACCACCGCCAGCAGGCCGGTGCCCACCCAGAGCGGGAGCAGCACGAGCCAGGCGGGCAGCCGCCGCCCCCATCGCATGGTGAACGCCAGCGCGAGCACCAGCCCGACGGCTTCCATGCCGAACGTCATCGTGTTGAGCCCGAGCATCGCCGGGTCGGTCATGAAGGCCGGATCGGTGACCCCGACCGGGCTTCCCGTCAGCCAGAGCGTCTTCAGCGTGAGGTACGGCAGCATCGCGGCGATCGCGACGATCGCGGCGGTGACGCGGCCTATCCCAGGTCTGCGTTCAGTCATGCTCCGAGCGTCGCCCGGCGGGCCGTCGATTCCCTCCCGAGCCGCGGGGATCCCGCTCCCCCGCGCGGGGGATGCTCACGTCCAGCTCGAAGCCGTCGCCGACCGGCCCGGCGGTCAAGGTGCCCCCGGCGAGCCGTACGCGCTCGCGCAGGCCCGCCAGCCCCAGCCCGCCGGGCAGCGTGAGGGGCCGGGCGCGCGGTCGGCCGCTGCGCACGGTGACGCGCTCCGGCGAGACCCGCACCGCGACGGGGGCCCCGGGGGCGTGCTTGGCGGCGTTCGTGAGCCCTTCCTGCACCACCGCGTGCGCCAGGGCGGGCACCGGCCCCGGCGCCAGGTCCAGGGTGATCGGCATGCCGGAGTCCCTGGCCCGCCGCACCACCTCGGTCACGTCCTCGTTCACGGGTGACAGCGGCGCCTCGTCGGAGTCCTCGCGCAGCAGCCCGATGATCTGGCGCAGCCGGTCCGTGGCGTCGGCCGCCGCCAACCGCAGCTCCCCCGCCGCCCTGACCTGCGTCTCGGCCAGCCCTGGGGCCATCTCCAGCCCGGCCGCCCGCACCGCGATCAGGGCCAGGTCGTGGCCGAGGGAGTCGTGCATCTGCCGCGCGATCCTGGCCCGCTCGCGCAGCCTCGCCTGCGCCTCGGCCGACAGCCTCGCCTGCGTGCGCCCCTGCAGCAGCCTCCGCCTGAGCAGCCCCAGCAGGTACGGCACCACGTACGTGCCGAGCAGCGCGGTCACCATGGACACCCACAGGGCCAGATCGCCGCCCTTGGCCAGCACCACGCCCACGCCGACGGCCGAGATCAGGCAGAACGCGGCCGGCGCGGGCCAGAGCGCGGCCAGGCGCCGCCCGGTCAGGTAGGCGTACCACATGATGAACGGCGAGGTGCCCAGCAGCGGCAGGATCTTCACATTGCGCCTGGGCAGCAGCCAGCTCAGGTCCACGGTCGCGAACCCCTCGCTGAACTGCCACGGCCCCAGCGGCAACAGCAGCACCAGCGCGGCCAGCGGCCACCGGCGGCCCACCAGCACCGCGACCGTGGCCAGCCCGATCCTGGGCAGGCTCACCATGGCGAAGGCGGCCGGATCCACGAACGGGTCGGGGCCCATGGCTGCCACGAAGATGCCGAGCACGGCCCAGAGCAGCAGGTCGTAGACCACCTGGCGGCGGCTCTCCCGGCGAAGACTTCTCACCGCACCGACGGTAGCCGCCTCCCGAACCCGCGGGTCCCGCCGGAAGTCAGCCGGCGACCCTGACGAAAGTCAGGGTAGGGCGGCTCCCACTCCCGCGGTAGAGCTAGCCCCACCCCGAAAGCGCCTACCTCCACTCCTGTTTCCTCCTGCGGAAACCGGTTTGATCGATGGTGTCACCCGGAGGTCGGAACCTAGCCCCGACGAAAGTAGGGGGTAGTGCGTGCCGATCGTCCGATGTGCCGTGACCTGCGGAGTTTCTACCTTCATGGGGTACCGGCCCTGATCCGAATAAGGGATGGGTCCGCGTTCGACCCGGGGCATCCCCGATGTCCCGGGTCGCCCCGCACAGACACGCTGTGTGGGTGCCCTGACGATCGGAGTAAACGCTCATGTCGCACGCCATTCTCGACCTGGTCCAACAGGTGATGTCGTCACCTTGGTTGTACGCGGCGCTGTTCGGGCTCGCGCTGCTCGACGGGTTCTTCCCGATCGTGCCGGCCGAGACCTCGGTGATCACCGCCGCGGTGTTCGCCGCCTCCGGCGAGACGAACCTGGCCCTGGTCATCGTGGTGGCGGCGCTGGGCGCCTTCGCCGGTGACCACATCTCCTACCTGATCGGCAACAAGTCGGCCGGCAGGCTCCAGGAGAAGAAGGCGTTCGTCTGGGCGCGCAACGCGCTGGCCGAGCGGGGCGGGCTCGTCCTCGTCGTGGCCAGGTACATCCCCGGCGGGCGGACGGCGACCACGCTGACCATGGGCGCCGTACGGCACCCGCTGCGCTCGTTCACGTTCTTCGACGCGATCGCGGCGAGCTCGTGGGCGGTGTACTCGGGGCTGATCGGCTTCTTCGGCGGCATGGCCTTCGAGAACGACCCGATCAAGGGTCTGTTCCTCGGCCTGGGCATCGCGCTGTCCATCACGGGGGTCGTCGAGCTCGTGAGATGGGTCAGGAAACGACGCGCCATCCAGGCTTCCCCAGAACGTCTTCCCGCGGACACGTCCGTTTGACCCTGTCTGGCAACTATCCGTCTGAAAGGAGTGCGCATGACTGTGCTGGCCGCGGTGATCGCCCTGGTCGGTTCGCTGTTCTTCGCGCTCGGAGCCGCTCTGCAGCAGTTCGAAGCAGTCGGATCGACCAAGCCAGGGCTGCTGACCTTGCTGCGCAATCCGCGCTGGCTGATCGGCGGCGCGTCCATTCTGACGGGGGGCGGCCTGCACATCGTCGCACTCGGCCTCGGGCCGCTGACCATCGTGCAGCCGATGGGCGTGGCCAGCCTGCTGTTCGCCCTGCCCATCGCCGCCACGCTGCACGGCCGCAAGCCCTCCCCCAAGGAGCTGGCGGCCGCGGGTGTGGTGGCGGCCGGGCTGGTCGGGATCGTGCTGCTGGTCCCCAATTCCCAAGGTCCCACCTACCTCGGCCCGGACGGGGTGCTCACGCTGCTCGGCGTGGCCGGAGTCGCGGCGGTCCTGCTGTGGGCCGCCTCGAGGGCGGCCTCGCCGGCGGGCCGGGCCGCCCTGCTCGCAACCAGCTCGGGCGTGCTCTACGGCGCCACGGCCACGCTCATGCGCGTGCTGCTGGACGGCACCTGGAACTGGTGGTACGTGCTGGCGCTGCCGGTGCCCCTGCTGCTGGCGCTGGTCATGCTCCAGCGCGCCTACGCCGTCGGGCACTTCGGCGTCTCGTTCGCCTCCCTCCAGATCGCCGACCCGCTGACCGCGGTGGCGTTCGGCGCGCTGCTGCTCAACGAGCCGCTGCCGACCGGCATCGTGCCGGTCGCGGCGGCGCTCCTGACCGCCGCCGGGACCGTCGCGCTGGCCCGCACCAGCCCGCTGGAGTCCCGCAACACTCCCCCGACTCATTCCCCCACCCCTTTGTGAAACCGGAGTCACTTCCATGGCCATGCCCCTGCGCTCTCTCCCCAAGATCACCGAGACCGCCCCCACTCCCGCCCCCGAACGGCCTCGCCGGATCCTGATCTCGACCGACACCTACCCGCCCGACGTGAACGGCGCCGCCTACTTCACCCACCGCCTGGCCACCGGCCTGGCCGCGCGCGGCAACGAGGTGCACGTGGTCTGCCAGTCGGACGTGGGCCCGCCCACCGCCGACGTCGTGGACGACGTGATCGTGCACCGCCTGCGCTCCGCGCCGCTGCTGGTCCACCCCACGATGCGGTTCACGGTGCCGGCCAGGCTCGACCGGCTCTTCGCCGACATCCGTCCCGACGTGCTGCACGCCCAGGGCCACTTCGTGGTCGGCCGGGCAGCCTTCGCCGCCGCCCGGCGCGCGGGCGTGCCCATCGTGGCCACCAACCACTTCATGCCCGACAACCTCTTCCAGTTCTGCCACATCCCTGAGCGGCTCCGGATCAAGGCCGGCCGGCTCGCGTGGCGCGACTTCAGCCGGATCTTCACCCGCGCCGACCGCATCACCACCCCGACCCCGCTGGCCGCCAAGCTGCTGGCCGACCAGGGCTTCGCCCGCGAGGTGGAGCCGGTCTCCTGCGGGATCGACCTGACCAGGTTCCACCCGCGCGCCGAGCCCAAGGCGTGGGCGCGCAAGCTGTTCGACCTGCCCGACAGGCCCACCGTCCTGTTCGTCGGCCGCCTGGACGAGGAGAAGCGCCTGGACGAGATCGTCCGCGCGCTGCCCCTCGTGCTGAACCAGACCGACGCCCAGGCGGTGTTCGTCGGCCGGGGCAACCAGCGGGCCGACCTGGAGCGGCTGGCCGCCCGCATCGGCGTCGGCGAGCGGGTCTCCTTCCTCGGCTTCGTGCCCGACGAGCTCATGCCCCAGACGTTCGCCGCCGCCGACGTGTTCGCCATGCCGGGCGTCGCCGAGCTGCAGAGCATCGCCACGCTGGAGGCCATGGCCATGGGGCTGCCCGTGGTGGCCGCCGACGCGATGGCGCTGCCGCACCTGGTGAGCGAGAACGGATACCTGTTCCAGCCCGGCGACGTGATCTCCCTGGCCAGGCACCTGACGAGCATTCTCACCGACGACGACCTGCGGGTCAGGCTCGGCAAGGCCAGCAGGGAGCTGGCGCTCACCCACGACGACCGGTCATCGCTGGCCCGGTTCGAGCAGATCTACGATGAGGTGGCCCGATGACCCCAATCCAGAGCGCCTGGGGCGCTGTCTGCGGCACCGTGGTGTCCGCGTGCGCCCTGGCGTACGCGCAGGTCGCCCTGCCGACACAGCCGCTGCTCAGCGACTATGCGTTAGTCTCCGGCGGGCTCGTGCCCGTACTCGTGGGGATGCTGGCACTGGCGGGGGCGTGCCTGTGCCTCGCGTACGGGCTCGCGGCGAGCGACCCGGTGCGCACCGCGGCCACCAGGGTACTGCTGCTGGCGGGGGCGGCGGGGCTGATGATGAGCGCGATCTTCCCGACGGACCCCGGCAACTCCCAGATCGGCTCGCTGACCGGCGAGATCCACCGGTGGTCGGCGGCCGTCGTGTTCACCTCGCTGCCCGTCGCCGGCTGGACCCTGGCCAGGGGCCGGGCGGCGGCGCCCCGGTGGAACGCGGTCCGGGCGCTGAGCGTGACCTCCGCCGCCGTGCTGGCCTTCTACCTGGCGGCCCACCCGGCCACCATCACCTCGCCGCTGATCGGCGGCGCCGGCTACTACGGCCCGCTGGAGCGCGGCGTGGTGCTGGCCGAGATGGCCCTGCTCATCGCCATGGCGCTGGCGTCGGTCACCAAGCGGTCCGCCGTGTCCGCCCGGACCGTCCCGGCCGAGCCGGAACGCCCCGAGCAGCCCAAGCGCCTGGCGGCCTGATGCCACCATCCTTCGATCCGCGACGAAATCACCCCGTTCTAGCGTGGAACCATGCTCATCACACGCCACGCGGCGGCCCAGGCGGTGCTCGCCGACCCGAGGTACGTGCCACCTCCCGTACGACAGGACGCCGAGAAGGGCACGCTGGCCTGGCTCCGCGCCCAGGTGTCCCGGTTCAGCACCGGCGAGACGCACGCCGGGCGGCGCCGCCTGCTGGAGGAGCGGTTGGCCGCCGTTGACCCCGCCGAGCTGAGACCGGCGGCCAGAGCCATGACGCTGGAGCGGGGCGGCCAGTGGCGGGGCGTCCCCACGGCCGTGCTCGGCGCCGCGCTGGGCGTGCAGGACACGAGCGCCGTTGCCGCCGCCGCGACCGGCTACCTGTCCGGCGAGGAGAGCCCGCAGGCCGACGCCGCCGTCGCCGAACTGCTCGAACAGACCACCATCCCCGAGATCACCCTGCTGCTGCAGGGGCACGCCGCCACGGAGGCGCTCATCGAGAACGCCCTCGGGCACACTCTTGGGCACGCCGTGCCCGGTGCCGACCCCGAGGCGCTGCTGCACGAGACGCTCAGGCAGGACCCGCCGCTCAAGGCCAGCCGCAGGCTCGACCCGCGGACCGGCGACGAGGTGACCATCGACCTCGTGTCGGCCAACCGCGACCCTGAGGTGTTCGCCGATCCCGACCGGTTCGACCTCTCCCGCGGCCGTACTCCCCATCTGACCTTCGGCCACGGCGTGCGCCCCTGCCCCGGGCCCGCCCACGCGCTCGCGCTGGCCGCAGGCGTGCTCGACGCCCTTCTCGACGAGAGCCGCTCTTGACTTCCTCCCCACGGCTGAAGCCGGGGGATTCCAACCCTCGCGGGTTGATCTTCCTGCTTCACCGCCAGTTGCCCGCCCAGCTTGCGCTGCTTGGGTCTTACACCAGCTCCACAGGCGTTTCAGCTCTCCGCCAGCCCGGCGGCGAGCACGTTCTTGGCTGCGTTCACGTCTCGGTCATGGACCGCGCCGCAGGCGCACTCCCAGGTCCGGACGTTCAACGGCATCTTCTCTTGCAACGCCCCGCACGCCGAGCACAGCTTGGACGAGGGGAACCAGCGATCCACCACCACAAGGTTGCGCCCGTACCACTGGGCTTTGTACTCCAGCATGCAGCGGAGTTCTCGCCAGGCCGCGTCGCTGATGGCGCGCGCCAGGCTGTGGTTCTTGACCATGTTGCTGACGGTCAGGTCTTCCACGGCAATCACTTGGTTCTCGCGAACAAGCCGTGTGGTGACCTTGTGCAGGTGGTCCCGCCTACGGTCGGCGATGCGCGCGTAGACGCGGGCCACGGCGAGTTTTGCCTTGGCCCGGTTCGCCGACCCCTTCTCCTTGCGTGCGAGGGTGCGCTGAGCCTTGGCCAGCTTGCGCCGGTCGGCCCGCTCGTGCTTAGGGTTGACGATCTTCTCGCCGGTGGACAGCGCGGCCAGCGCGGTGATGCCCGCATCCACGCCGACCGACTGGGCGACCCGATCGAGCGGGCGGATGGAGTCCTCACACAAGATGGACACGAACCAGCGCCCCGCCGCGTCCTTCGACACCGTCACCGTGGACGGCTCCGTGCCCTCCGGCAACGGACGCGACCACACGATCGCCAGCGGAGTGTCCATCTTCGCCAGCCACAGCTCGCCGTCCCGCCAGCGAAACGCCGACCGGGTGTACTCGGCGCTCAGTCTCGACTTCTTGCGGGACTTGAACGTCGGGTACCTGGCGCGCTTGGCGAAGAAGTTCGCGAACGCCGTCTGCAAGTGGCGGAGCGCCTGCTGCAGCGGGACCGACGACACCTCGGACAGGAAGTCGTACTCGCCGCCGCGCTTCCACTGCGTCAGCCGGGCGGACGACTCCACGTAGGAGACGCGGCGCCCTTCCAACGTGTAGGCGCGGGTGCGCTCCTCCAGGGCTTTGTTGTAGACGAGGCGGACGCAGCCGAACGTCCGGGCGAGCTCTTGAGTCTGCTCGGGGGTCGGGTAGAAGCGGTACTTGCAGGCCCGCTTCACGATCTGCGCCACGTCTCACATTCTCTCGCACGATCAGCCAAAATTCGCACGTGTGTTCGATTTGCGGCACCTTGCCGCGTTTCCTCCCCAGGGCTAAAGCCCGGGGTCTCCACGCTTGGGAGATTTCGATGAACTTCCACGCCCTGCACCGCCCCGGCGACCCCCTCCTGCTCCCGAACGCCTGGGACTACGGCTCCGCCGCCCTCCTGGCCAGAGAGGGCTTCCCCGCGATCGGCACGACCAGCCTCGGCGTGGCCGCCGCGTACGGCAGACCGGACGCGGCCGGCGCCACCCGGGCGGAGACCATCGAGCTGGCCGACTCGATCAAGGACCTGGGCGTCATGGTCACCGTGGACATCGAGGGCGGGTTCAGCGACGACCCCGCCGAGGTGTCCGACCTGGTCGCGGGCCTGGCCGCGCTCGGAGTCGCAGGCGTCAACCTGGAGGACGGCCGCCCCGACGGCACGCTGCGCCCGATCGAGCTGCACCAGCGGATCATCGAGGCGGCCAAGGGCCACGGCGTGTTCGTCAACGCCCGTACGGACACGTACTGGCTGAAGACCGGCGACACGCGGGAACGGGTGGCCGCCTACGGCCACGCCGACGGGATCTTCGTGCCCGGTATGAGCGATCTACGCGAGATCGCCGAGGTGGCCGCGAGCACGCCGCTCCCCCTCAACGTCCTCCACCAGCCGGACGGCCCCACCCTCGCCCAGCTCGCCGGGGCCGGCGTGGCCAGGGTGAGCACCGGGTCGCTGCTGTACCGGGCCGCGCTGCAGGGGGCGGTCGCGGCGGTGTTCGCCGCACAGGGCAGGCGGGCCCCTCAGGTGCCGACCTACGCGGAGATCAGCGCGCTGCTGCCGCAGCCGCGATAATCGACGCATGCGCTTCCAGATCCTCGGGCCCACCACCGTGCTGGGCGAGGACGGCGAGCCGGTCGCGCTCGGCGGTCCCCGGGTGCGCGCGCTGCTGACGCTGCTCGCCCTGCACGCCGGCCGCATCGTCGGAGGCGAGCAGCTCGTGGACGGCATGTACGGCCAGCGACCGCCCGAGGGCGTGGCCAACGCGCTGCAGTCGCAGGTGTCCAGGCTGCGCCGGGCGCTGGGCAGGGATCTGGTGGAGTTCCATCCGGCGGGATACCGGCTGGTGACCGACCCGCAGGACGTGGACGCGCGGAGGTTCGAGCTGCTGGCGCAGCAGGGCAGGCAGGCCCTCGCCGGCGGCGACCCCGGCCGGGCGGCCGCGCTCCTGCGCGAGGCGCTGGAGCTGTGGCGGGGCGCGCCGCTCGCCGACGCCCCGCACGCAGAGGCCGCCGCGGCGGCACTGGCCGAGCTGCGGCTGGCCGCCGTCGAAGACCGCGTGCAGGCCGACCTCGACCTCGGCCGGCGTCGCGAGCTGGTCCCCGAGCTGAGCCAGCTCACCGCCGCCCACCCGCTGCGCGAGCGGCTGCGCGCCCAGCTCATGCGCGCCCTCTACGGCAGCGGCCGGCAGGCGGAGGCGCTGACCGTCTACGACGCGGCCAGGAAGATCCTGGACGAGGAGCTGGGCATCGAGCCGGGAGCCGAGCTGGCCGCCGCCCACCTGGCCGTGCTCAGGGCCGACCCCTCGCTCGACGCACCCGTCCCTTCCGTGGCCCGGCAGCGGCAGGGCCTGCGCGCCCAGCTCACCACCTTCGTCGGCAGGGTCGAGGAGATCGAGCAGGTGGCCGCCAGGCTGCGGACCGACCGGCTCGTCACGCTGATCGGCCCCGGCGGCGCGGGCAAGACGCGCCTGGCGACCGAGGCGGCCGAACGGGAGCCCGGCGACGTGTGCTTCGTGGGGCTCGCGCCGGTCACCGAGGCCGCCGCCGTGCCCGGGGCAGTCCTGTCCACCCTGGACATCCGCGCCGCCCCGCCCACCCCCGACCGGCTCACCGTGGACCCGGCCACCAGGCTCGTCACCGCGCTGGCCGACCGCCGGCTGCTCCTGGTCCTCGACAACTGCGAACACGTCGTCGCGGCCACCGCCGAGCTGGCCGACCTGTTACTGGCCTCCTGCCCCGAGCTGCGCGTGCTGGTGACCGGGCGGGAGGCGCTCGGCATCACCGGCGAGTCGATCCTGCCCGTGTCGCCGCTGCGGCTGCCGCCGCCCGAGGCCGGCGATCCCCTGGACTATCCTGCGGTCCGGCTGTTCGCCGACCGCGCCGCCGCCGTCCGGCCGGGCTTCGCCGTCGACGCGGGCAACGCCGCGGCGGTCGTACGCATCTGCCGGGCGCTCGACGGGCTGCCGCTGGCCATCGAGCTGGCCGCCGCCCGGCTGCGCACCCTGACGGTGTCCGACGTGGCGGCGCGGCTCGACGACCGGTTCGGGCTGCTGACCAGGGGCAGCCGTACGGCGCTGCCCAGGCACCAGACGCTGCACGCGGTCGTCGCGTGGAGCTGGGACCTGCTCGACGACAGCGAGCAGCGGCTGGCCAGGCGGCTGAGCGTGTTCGTGGGCGGCGCCCGGCCGGAGGCGGCCGAGCAGGTGTGCGGGCTGCCGGAGGACGTGCTCTTCTCGCTGGCGGAGAAGTCGCTGGTGGAGTTCGTCGACGGCCGCTTCCGGATGCTGGAGACGATCAGGGCGTTCTGCGCGGAGCGGCTGGCGGAGTCGGGCGAGGCCGAGTCGATCTCCGAGGCGCACGCCCGCTACTGCCTCGACCTGATCATGACGGCCGACCGGTGGCTGCGCACCGACGAGCAGCTGGAGTGGCTGGTCCGGCTCGACGGGGAGAGCGACGAGCTCGACGCCGCGATCCGCTGGGCGACCGCGTCCGGGCGGCCGGAGCTGGGGCTGCGGCTGCTGGCCCACTGCGCCTGCTACTGGTGGATGCGCGGCAACCGCGTCACCAGCGCCCACCTGGCCGCCGACCTCCTGGCCGCGCTCGGCTTCCGGCATCCGCCGGGCATGGAGGAGGAGTACGTCATGTGCGTGCTCATCAGGGCGTGGACGGGCGGCATCGACGAGGAGCTGCGGGCGCGGCTCGCGGAGGCGCGGCAACTGCTGCCGCCGTACAACCTGCCGATGCGGCTGGAGTTCCTCACGATGCTGCTCTCGGCCTACACGGGGCCGCCCGGCGAGTACGACGAGGTCTACACCGTGCTCACCGAACGCGTCGAGGAGCTCCAGCCGTGGCAGGAAGCGCTGTCGTTCAGCGGTGTCGGGTTCCTGCTGCAGTCGGCCGGCCGGCTCGACGAGGCGGTGGACGTCTTCGAGCGGAGCCTGGCCTCGTTCAAGGCCATCGGGGAGCGGTGGGGCATGGTGATGACGCTGTCCGGCCTCGGCTCCCTGTACCAGGAGCAGGGCGACTTCACGACCGCGTGCGCGCTGGCCGACGAGGCGCTGGCGGTGGCCACGGAGCTGGGCGCGGAGACGGAGGTCGCCGAGGCCCTGTGCCGCCGGGGCGACGCCCGCCTCCGCCTGGCCGACGCGACGGGCGCGCGGGCCGACTACCTGCGCGCGGCCGAGATGTCGCGCCGGAACGGCTCGACGGAGACGATGGCGTGGGCGCATCTCGGGCTGGGGCAGGTCGCGCTGTTCCAGGGGGACCTGGAGGAGGCCCGTACGCTGCTCGTCCAGGCGCGGGACGAGGTCCCGGCCGACTGGTACAGCACGGAGGACACCCGCGCCCGCATCGCCGCCGCCCTCGACGAGGTGAACGCGCAGTCAGCCGGGCCTGCCGGCGGGGCGGTCAGCGAGCGGTAGGCCGGCCGTCAGCCCGACTCCCGACAGTGGGCAGCATGAAGAACAAATGGTCCTGCCTGGCCATCGCCTGCCTGGCCACCCTCCTCCTCTCGCTCGACCTCACAGTCCTGCACCTGGCCCTGCCCAGGCTGGTGACCGACCTCGGCGCGAACTCCACCCAGTTGCTCTGGATAGGCGACATGTACGGCTTCGCCCTGGCCGGCCTCCTCGTCACCATGGGCAACCTCGGCGACCGCATCGGCCGCAAGCGCCTGCTGCTGATCGGCGCGGCCGCGTTCGGCGCCGCCTCGGTGGTGACGGCGTACGCGCCCAACCCCGAGCTGCTGATCGCGGCCAGGGCCCTGCTCGGCGTGGCGGGCGCGACGATCATGCCGTCCACCCTGTCGATCGTCCGGAACGTGTTCACCGACCCGGGCGAGCGCACCGCGGCCATCGGCATCTGGAGCGGGATGAGCGCCGCCGGGTTCGCCATCGGCCCGGTCGTGGGCGGGCTCCTGCTCGATCATTTCTGGTGGGGCTCGGTCTTCCTGATCAACGTACCGATCATGGTGCTGGTGCTGGTCGGCGGGATCCTGGTGCTGCCGGAGTCCAGCAACCCCCACGCGGGCCGGCTCGACCTGGTCAGCGCCGCCCTCTCGTTCGCCGGCGTGGTGACGGCCGTCTACGCGATCAAGGAGGCGGCGCACAAGGGCCTGGAGCACGCCGACGTGCTGGCGGCGGGCACGGCCGGGGCCGTGCTGCTGGGCCTGTTCGTGTGGCGGCAGATACGGCTGCCCGAGCCGCTGATCGACGTTCGGCTCTTCGGGCGGCGGGCGTTCAGCGCCTCCATCGTCACGAACCTGCTGGCGATCTTCACGATGTCGGCCATGATGCTGCTGTTCGGCTGGTACCTGCAGCTCGTGCTGGGCTGGTCACCGCTCCAGTCGGGGCTCGCGCAGCTGCCGGGCGGCCTGAGCGGCGCGGTGGGCGGCATCCTGGCCGCCAAGCTGATCCACCGCCTCGGCAGGAACGGCGTGGTCGCCCTGGGCCTGGCCCTGAACGCCGGCGCGTTCCTCTACTACAGCACGCTCGGCCCCTCCCTCGACTACCTCGTACTGCTCCCCGTCATGATCATCGGCGGCATCGGCATCGGCTTCACCTTCACCGTCAACAACGACAACGTCCTCGCCACCGCCCCCAGGGAGCGCGCCGGGGCAGCCGCCGCGGTGTCGGAGACGGCCTTCGAACTGGGCGGAGCACTCGGCATCGCGATCCTGGGCACAGTCCTCAACACCGCGTACCGAACCAACCTGGACCTCCCCGCCGGCTTCCCCACCGCCGAGTCCGCGCGAGAGTCGATCGCAGGCGCGGTGAACGCGGCCACGACCCTGCCTCCAGAGCAGGCGGGCCAGCTCATGAGAGCAGCACAGACGGCCTTCATCGAGGGCCTGCACCTGACCGCACTGGTCACCTCGGCCCTCCTGGTCATAGTGGCCCTGCTGGCCCTGATCGGCCTGCGCGGCGTACCCAAGGTCATCCCGGAGGAGGCCCTGACCCACGCCTGACCCGAAATCCTCACAATGGGGGCGCTCCGCGCCGTACACCAGCTCAGGCAGCGCCCCCCAACTGCTCGGTCCTCGCAGTGGGGCGCGCTACGCGCGATGGAGCGCTCGGGCAGCGCCCTGTGGGGGCAAGCCCCCACACCCCCGGCGGGGACCTGCCGGTCCCCGCACCCCTCGGACGCGACCCCGATTACCGCACGCTCATCAACGTTGACCTGCTGGCGCTTTGACAGAAACGATCATCCACGGGAAGGACATCGGTGGCTATCGAGGGCGGGTTCCCACTTGCTGAGAGATCCGCAGCAGGTAGCCGTCCGGGTCCTGCACCGCGAACTGGCGCACGCCCACGGCGTCGACGCTGCGCTCGTACCAGCGCTCTTCCAGCGGCAGCCACATCTCATAGATCAGTTCAGGAACAAGTCGAGACATCTCATCACCCTGGCGGTTCCCGACCACTCCAGCAAACCTACGCCCTTTCGACAGCCGGCAGGAGAAGGCCGTTCACGAGGGCGCGCACGCCCTTGGCGTAGGTGTCGCGGGCGGTCAGGTCTTCCCATCGCCTCGCCACCGTGCTCAGTCGGGGGAACTCCTCGGCGTCCAGTTCGGCGAAGACCCGCTCCCGGTAGGTGGGCCTGCCCTCCTCTCGCCGCCCGCGAGCCGCCGCCCGGCCGCCGATCTCGCCGGCGGTGTAGCGCCAGATGATCCGGTACGCGTCCACGGCCTCCTCGATCGTCAGCCCCGCGCGTACGGCGGCGTCGACGATCTGCTCCGGGTACCACAGTGCGCCCACCGACATCAGGTCGTCGGCTTTGAGGACGTCCACGGCCCACGGGCATCCGGACACGGCTTCGTGCATGGCCATGGCGGCGGCCACCATGCGCTCGCGTGGCTCGTCCGGCAGTTCGGGGCGGGGGATTCCGGCCGCGTAGTCGTCGAGGAGCAACAGGAGGAGCTCCTCCTTGTCGCGTACGTGGTGGTAGAGCGCCATGGCCGTGCTGCCGACCTCTCTCGCCAGCCTGCGCATGGTGAGCGCGCCTGTCCCGTCTTCCTCGATCACTCGCAGCGCGGCGGCGACGATCTCCGGCCGGGAGATCTTGGGCGGTCGTCCTGTACGCGTCGGCATCCTGCCATGCTACTTTCTATACATGTATAGAAAGTTATGGGTCGTCGCGGTGCTCGCATTCGCGGTAGCCGTGGGGACCCTTCAGATGACCGTCGCCGTCCCCTTGCTGCCGGGCCTCCAGCAGCGGTTCCAGGTCCCGGCCACCACCGTCTCGTGGACGCTCACGGCGGGGCTGCTGTCGGGAGCTGTCTCGATCCCGCTGCTGTCGCGGTTCGGCGACATGTACGGCAGACGCACGACATCGCTGGTCGCACTCGGCCTGCTCGCCGCCGGGTCCACGCTCAGCGCCATGGCAGACACGCTGCCCCTGCTCATCGTCGGCCGGGTGCTGCAGGGAACAGCCGCGCCGCTGCTCCCGCTGGCCATGGGCCTGGTCAGGCAGGTGGTACCCGCTCACCGGCTGCCCAGCGCGATCGGGGTGCTCAGCGCCACCATCGGGGTGGGCAGCGGCGGCGGCATGATCCTCGCCGGAGTGCTGGACGGGAACCACCGGGCGGTGTTCTGGGTGCTGGCCGGGCTGGCCGCGCTGAGTTTCGTCCTGGTGGCGGTCATGGTGCGGGAGGCGCCGGCGCGCGGATCCGGACGGCCGGACCTGGCCGGGGCGGCGCTGGTCGCGGTATGGCTCGTCTGCCTGCTGCTGGCCATCAGCAAGGGCGCGGCTTGGGGCTGGACCTCGCCGCTGACGCTGGGCCTGTTCGCCGTGGCGGTGGCGGTGGCCGCGGCGTGGGTCGCGACCGCCCGCCGCACCGCGTCGCCGCTGATCGAGATCCCCATGCTGCTCCACCGGGGGACGGTGGGGGCGACCGTGGCGTCGTTCCTGCTGGGGTTCGCGCTGTTCGCCGCCATCACCACCGTGTCCGCGGTGGCCCAGGGCACGCTCGGGGCCTCGGTGCTGCAGGTCGGGATCTACCTGCTGCCGACAACGGTACTGATGCTCGTGGTCTCCGTGCTCGCGGGTCCCCTGATGCGCCGTTTCACCGCTTCCGCGCTCGTGGCGGGCGGCTCGGCGCTGGTGACGGCCGCCACCTTGTGGCTGGCGATGTCCAGGTCCTCGGGCGCGGACCTGTACGGGGCCGCGACGCTGCTGGGGCTGGGCATCGGACTCGGCTACGCGGCGCTCGGAACGATGGCGGTCGAGCACGTGGAGCCTGCCAAAACCGCGGCGGCCGGCGGGGTGAACGCGCTGGTCAGGGTCGTGGGCAGCAGCGTGGCCGGGGCGATGGGGGCGGCGGTGCTCTCCAGCGGGGGCGCCGGGTGGACCTTCGGCGTCGCGGCCGGCGCGGCCCTGCTGGCGGCCCTGTTCGCCGCCGTCCACGGAAACCTCTCGCGAAGGGAACTGGCATGACGGACGAACAGCGCATCGTCGCATGGGGCGACGAGCTGATCAAACTGCACGACGGCTTCCGCAGGGACCTGGCGGACCTGCGGTCATCGCGAGCGGGCGCGGTGGACTTGCGTACACACTGCCTGGCGTTCTGCGACGCTCTCCACGCCCACCACGAAGGCGAGGACGGCGCGCTCTTCCCCCATCTCGGTACCGAGCACCCGGAACTGGCCGAGACCCTGACCCGGCTCCGCTCGGAGCACCGGGTGGTGGCCCGGCTCATGGAACGGATCAGGCGGCTTCTCGACCACGACGGCACGGAGATCGGCGAGGAGCTCGACCGGCTCGCCACCGAACTGGAGGCTCACCTGGACTACGAGGAAGAGCAGTTGGTCCCGATCCTCAACAAGATGCTCACTCTCCCCGAGGAGGTTTAGGCTCGGCGCAGGACGTCGGGAATGAGGTGGCCGGCGCCAGGCGGCTTTCTGTGTCAGGCCGGTAGGTACCAGCTTGGCCCATCGGGATCGCCGGGGGCAGCTGGCGAGCGGAGCGAGCGGGGGTTGCGGCGCCAGGCGCCCGAACAAGAAACGCCTGAGTCCCTCGGCGCGAAGCGCCTCCCCGAGAAGACCTTCAGAGGGTGACGGCTGGTCAGGCGGTGGGGTTGCCGGTGCAGGGGCGGGTGATGTTCGGGGCGAGGGAGTCGAGGCGGTTGCCGATCCGGCGGGACACGCGCTCGATGGTCTCGATGCCCATGTCCGGCCCCGGCTGGTTGTCTGTCTGCACCGACAGCAGCAGGTCGCGGTCTGGTCCCTCGATGCGGCCGTAGCTCGTCATGGCCCACGTGCCCGAGATGAACGGACGTGGGGTCCAGCCGTTCTTCAGGGCTACCCGGTCGCCGGGGCGGGCGGCGGCGCTGACGCCCCACGACTGGTCCTTCTGGACGCGGGACATCAGGCGCAGCACGAACCGGCGGTCGGCCGCGGTCAGGTCGCTTTTGCCGCTCTTGTCGCCCCTGACCAGTAGTTTCAGGAGGCGGATGCGGTCGGTGGGGCTGGTGAGGGTGCCGCCCCAGTAAATGTCGGGTCCCGGCGTGGTCTCCGTCAGGCCCACGCTCTCGTAGAAGGCGCTCATCGCGGAGGAGGCGCCGACGCGGGACCACAGGGCGTCCGCCGCGAGGTTGTCGCTCTCCGTGATCATGAGGATGGCGAGGTCGCGTTCCTCCTCGGTCAGATCTTGGGTGCGTTGGTGCAGGAGTGCGGTGAGGATGTCCACCTTGGCGCCGCTGGCGGTGATGATGTCGTGGTCGTGCGCTCCCTGCCCGAATTGGACTCCGGTGACCAGGTCCATGGCGCCGTAGACGATGCGGCCCGGGCGCGTGGCGATGTATGCGGCGAGGTCGCGTACGAGCTGGGCGCGGGCCTCGGCTCCGGCGCGCGGGGACGGGATCTTCAGGACGCAGCGGGCCACCTTGGACGGGGGCTTCGCCGCCGCGGGGATGACGGCTGCCTGCTCGGCGCCGCATCCCGCCGTCAGCGACAGCAGCAGCATGGGCCCGGCCATCATCCGCCTCGTACGCATGCGCATACCCCCGAGTGATCGTCGGGGGTCTTCAGGAGGATGCCATGCCGGGTCGATCAGGCGAATGCGCTGGGTGCGTATCTGGTCAAGTCTTCAGCTTCACCTTGCCGATCTCGGCCGGGCTCGCTTCTCCCTCCGACGCCTTCCCCCTCCCCTCAGCACGACCTCGCCGAGCAGAGGAGGCCGTAGTGGTGGGGGGAGGCAGGCGCGGCTCAAGGCCGGGTGTGTCAGAGGTGGTCGGTGAGGAAGGTGGTGGTGGCGTCGATGGCCTGGGTGACGTACGGTTCGCGGTCGTACAGGTCGATGTGCTGCTTGGCGTCCACCCAGACCAGCTTCTTCGGCTGGTCGAGGCGCCGGAAGGCCTCCTCGGCCCCCTCCGGGGAGCAGAACCGGTCGACGACCCCGTGCACGATCAGCGCCGGCTTGGGTGACAGGAAGTCCGCGCCCATCATGTTGTCCATCGTGACCAGCTCCCGCACGCTCGCCCTGGTCACCGAGTTGGACCAGTGCGGCGAGGCGCCGCGGGAGGTGCCGTAGTACGCGTACGGCTCGTCGCCCGGCATGGCGGCCTCCCCCTCCTCCGGGGGCAGGGCGGAGACGGCCGGGATGTACTCCACGGCGCCGCCCTGGTCCTGGCGTTCGAGGGTGTCCGTGAGGCCCGCCAGGGCGGACTGGTAGTCCATGCCGGAGCGCATGGAGTACGGGTTGTTGTACGCGCCCGCTATACCGACAAATATCCGGACTCGGGGATCGAAGGCGGCGAACTTGAGCGCGTAACCGCCACCCAAGCACACCCCCACCGCCCCGATCCGATCAGGGTCCACCTCGGCCCGCGACCGCAGGAACGACACGGCCCCCCGCAGGTCGCGCAGCTTGCCCTGCGGATCCTCCTCCCGGCGCGGAAGCCCTTCGGACTCCCCCCAGTTCCGGTGGTCGAAGGCCAGCGTCACGTACCCCCGCTCGGCCAGCCGCTCCGCGTACAGGCCCGTGACCTGGGAGCGCACCCCGGTGAACGGGCCCGTGAACACCAGCCCGGGGCGCGGCCCCGCGCCGCCGGGGACCCGCAGGTCCCCGACGAGCGTGAGGCCGTCCACCACGAACTCGACGCGCGTGGTCAGGATCACGAATCGAACCCCAGCCCCATCCGGTCGAGCGCGCGCAGCCAGAGGTTGCGCTTGCCCTGGTGCTGGTCGGCCTGCGCGATCGACCAGCGGGTGAGCTGGATGACCCCCGACCGCACCGGCTCCGGCGGGAACGGCCTCGGCTTCTCCCTGACCATCCGCAGCTCGGTCCGCTCGGTGCTCTCGCCCGACAGCAGGTCGAGCATGACGTTGGCGCCGAAGCGGGTGGCGCCCACGCCCATCCCGGTGTAGCCGGTGGCGTAGGCCAGCCGCCCGCCGTGCGCCTGCCCGTAGAAGGCGCTGAACCGGCTGCAGGTGTCGATCACCCCGCCCCACCGATGGGTGAAACGAACCCCGTCGAGCTGCGGGAACGTGTCGTAGAAGTGCTCGGCGAGCTTGACGAACGTCTCGTCGCGCTGCTCGTACTCGGGTTTGACCAGACCCCCGTTGTAGTAGACGGCGTCGTAGCCGCCCCACAGGATCCGGTTGTCGTCGGTCAGCCGGTAGTAGTGGAACTGGTTGCCCGAGTCGCCCACGCCCTGCCGGTTGCGCCAGCCCACCTCGGCAAGCTGGACGTCGGTCAGGGGCTCGGTCATCAGCGCGTAGTCGTACACGGGGACCACGAAGTGCTTGAGCCGCCGCAGCAGCGGCGGGAACACCCCCGTCCCCAGCGCCACCTGCCGCGCCTCGACCGCGCCGTACGGCGTGCGCAGCGTGATCGTCGTGCCGTCGTCGCGCAGCGAGCGGACCGGGGTGCGTTCGTGGACGCGCACCCCCAGCCGCAGGCACGCCTCCCGCAGCCCCCAGGCCAGCCGCGCCGGGTCGAGCATGGCGCACCCGCTGCGCTCCCAGAGCCCGCCCAGGTAGGTGGGCGAGTTCACCTCGGCGCGCACCTGCTCCTGGTCGAGCGGTACGTAGTCGAGCCCCAGCTCGGAGATCAGCTCCAGGTGCTCGCGCAGCCCGTCGAGCTGCCACGGCTCGGTGGCCACGTGCAGCTCCCCGGTGCGTTCGAAGGAGCAGTCGATGCCGTAGCGCTCCAGGGTCTGCCCGATCTCGTCGAGGTTGGCCACCCCCATGCGCTCCAGGCGGCCGATCTCGTCCGGCCACCGCTCCATCCCGTTGGCCAGGCCGTGGGTGAGGGTCGCCATGCAGAACCCGCCGTTGCGGCCGGTGGCCGCCCAGCCGATCCTGCGTCCTTCGAGGAGAACGACGTCCAGGGACGGATCGCGTTCCTTGGCCATCAGGGCCGTCCACAGCCCCGAAAATCCTCCGCCGACGACGACCAGGTCGGCGCTCGTTGTCTGATCGAGCCGCGGTCGCGGCTCGGGTCTGGCCAGACTGTCCAGCCAGTACGGCTTGCGCTCCGCGTCAGCAAGCGCCTTCAGCGGATCCACAAATCCCACTTCCCTACGAAGTTCGTGGAGGTTTATTTAGGTACGGCGCCGCGCCGCCACCGCGTTTCCGATCGCGATCAGCACCCCGACACCGAAGATCAGCGTACCCATGACGTTGACCTGCGGTGGGATCCCGGTCTTGACCGCACCGACGATCCACAGGGGGAAGGTGACGGTAGAGCCGTTGACGAAGCTGGTGACCACGTAGTCGTCGATGGACAGCGCGAACGACAACATGGCGCCCGCCATCACGCCGGGCATGATCGACGGCAGCGTGACCTGCCGGAACGTCCCCCAGGCCGTGGCCCCGAGGTCCCTGGCCGCCTCCTCCAGCGACGGGTCCAGCGTGACGATCCGTGCGCGTACCGTCACCACCACGAAGGACAGCGAGAACAGCACGTGGGAGACGATGATCGTGTTCGCGTCGCGCGGCACGTTCCCCGAGACGAACAGCGACAGCAGCGACGCGCCCATGACCAGCTCCGGCGTGGAGATGGCGGCGAAGACGAGGAAGTTCGTGACTCCCTTGCCGCGGAAGCGGTGCCGCCCGATCGCCAGCCCCAGCATGGTGCCGATCACGACCGTGATGACGGTGCTGACCGCGGCGATCACCAGCGAGTTGCGCAGCGCCACGGTCAGGTCGGAGATGTCGAACAGCTCGGCGTACCAGCGGAGCGTGAAGCCCTGCCAGGAGGTGTTCGACTTGCTCTGCTTGTCGTTGAAGCCGAAGAGGATCATCACGGCGATCGGCGAGGACAGCCAGAGGATGATGATCCAGGTGTAGATGTGGAGAAGCCGGTCGCCGAGCCTGGTCCCTCTCATCGGGCCGCCGCCTCCAGCACGTTCTCCGTCCCGAGCGCCCGGGCGTAGACGAAGATGCCCACCAGCAGCACCGCCATCAGCGTGAACGACAGGGCGGAGGCGGTCGGGTAGTCGAGGTTCGTCAGATACTCGGTCTGGATGATGTTGCCGATCATCGTGTTGGACGTGCCGCCGAGGATCTGGGCGTTGATCGGGTCGGCCGTGGCCGGCACGAACGTCATCAGCACCCCCGCGAACACCCCAGGCAGCGACAGCGGCAGCACCACCCGCCGGAAGGCCGCCGCCCGCGTCGCGTACAGATCCTGGGCCGCCTCGATCACCCGCGGGTCCACCCGCTCCAGCGACACGTAGATCGGCAGGATCATGAACGGCAGGAAGTTGTACGTCAGCCCGCCCACCACGGCGAACGTCGTGGCCAGCACGTGGAAGTCCTCGGGCAGCAGCCCCCAGCCCTTCAGCGTGCCGAACAGGATGCCGTTGTCCGACAGCAGGAAGTTCCACGAGATCGTACGCAGCACGAACGACACGAAGAACGGCAGCAACAGCAGGAACAGGTACACCGACTTGCGCGTGCCGCCCTTGAACGCGATCCAGTACGCCACCGGGTAGCCGATCACCAGCATGGCCACGGTGGCCAGGCCGCCGTAGAGCAGCGAACGCAGCAGCTGGGTGCTGTACCTGCCGAGCGCGTCGCTGTAGTTGGAGAAGCTGAAGGTCATGGCGAAACCGTCGATGGCGTTGCCGGTCTGCAGGGAGACCGAGGCCATCGCGGCCATGGGGACGACCAGGAAGATCGCCAGCCACATCCAGCTCGGCAGCGCCAGCAGGTAGGGGGTGAGCCGCCTCATGCGCTAGGCCTGGGTGATGGACTGGAAGATCGGGTTGAAGACCTGCTCCTGCTGGGTGGTCAGCGGGGTGTAGTTGTGCAGCTTGGCGTAGTCGGCCTCGGTGGGGAACATGAGCGGGCTGTCGATCATTTCCTCGAGGGACTTCTTGTCCTTGCCCTTGGCCGTCTTGGCCTTCTCCCTGAGCAGGTCCTGCACGGCCGGGACCGGTGTGACGTACTGGATGAACTCGTCCAGCTCGGCGGCCACGGCCGGCTGGTAGAGGTAGTCCATGAGCATGAGCGCGTCCACCGGGTTGGCCGCGTTCTTGGGGATGAGCATGTTGTCGGTCCAGATCGTGCCGCCCTCCTCGGGCACCACGAACTTGACGGGCTCGCCGGCGAGCTGGCGCTGGAAGACGTCGCCCGACCAGGCCATGCTGAGCCAGACGTCGCCCTTGGACACAGCGTCGATGTAACTTTGATCGTAATATTTCCGGACAATTCCGGCGTCGCGCTGCGCCTTGAGCTTCTCCCCGGCCTTCTTCCAGTCCGCCTCGGTCGACTTCTCGGGGGCGATGCCCAGCGCGAACATGCCGAAGTTCGCGATCTCCTGGGCGTCGGCCATCATGCCGACCCGGCCCTTGTACTTGGGGTCGAACAGCGACTCGATGCTGGTGATGTCCTCGTTGACGTACTTGGTGTTGTACGCGATCCCGGTCACCCCCGACGTGTACGGCACCGTGTACTTGTTGCCGGGGTCGTAGGCCCGCTCCTTGTACTTCTGACCGGCGTTGGCCTCGAAGTTCGGCAGCTGGGAGTGGTCGAGCGGCGTCACGTAGCCCAGCTCGATCATGTGCTGGAGCTGGACGCCGTTGGTCATGACGACGATGTCGTAGCCCAGCGACTGCCCCGCCCGCAGCACGGGGTCGGCCTTGCCGAAGAACTCGGCGTTCTCCTGGATGACCTCTTTGTACTCGTACGAGATGCCGGTGGCCTGCTGGAACTTCTTCAGCGGGGCCTGGTCCTCCGGCATGTACTCGGGCCAGTTGGCGAAGACGACCTTGCCGTGCTTGGTCTGCTTGGCCCAGTAGTCCTTGACCGCGTCGGCCTTCGGCGGCGCGGCCTTCTGTCCTTGAACGCCGCACGCGGCCAGCGCGAGCCCTGTGGCGGAGAACCCGGCGACCCGGAAGAAATCGCGACGGGAGCGGAGCATGGGGTGGTTCATGAGCTGCTATCGACTTCCAATCACATATGAGTGCTGCGCCTGCCACGACAGCCACACGGAGTCCCCCCGCTCCGCCGTGGCCGAAGCGTCAAGAGCGTTCTGCTGGAACACCGTGATCTCGGCCCCGTCGGCGAGACTCACCGCGTAACTGTTGTACGTGCCCAGGTAGACCACCTCGGCGACGGTGCCGCGCACGGCGCTCAGGCCCTCGCCTGGCTCCTCCGTGTCGATGGTGATCTTCTCGGGCCGCACGGTCACCGTGACTTCGCCGTCGCGCCCGGGCACCAGCACCCGGCCGCCGCCGATCTTCAGCACGCCGCCGTTCGCGGTGCCCGCGAGCAGGTTGGAGGTGCCGATGAAGCCGGCCACGAACGCGGTCGCGGGCCGCTCGTAGATCTCCCGCGGCCCGGCGAGCTGCTCGACCAGGCCGTCGTTCATGACGGCGATCCGGTCGCTCATGGTCAGCGCCTCGTTCTGGTCGTGGGTCACGTACACGAACGTGATGCCGACCTCGCGCTGGATGCGCTTGAGCTCGATCTGCATGGCCTGGCGCAGCTTGAGGTCGAGCGCGCCGAGCGGCTCGTCGAGCAGGAGCGCCCGCGGCCGGTTGACCAGCGCGCGGGCCAGCGCCACGCGCTGCTGCTGGCCGCCGGACATCTCGCGCGGCCGGCGCTTCTCCCTGCCGGTCAGGTCGACGATCTCCAGCATCTCTCCGACCCGCCGCCTGATCTCCTCCTGCGGCGTCTTGCGCTGCTTCAGCCCGAACGCCACGTTGTCCCAGACGCTCATGTGCGGGAACAGCGCGTAGGACTGGAAGACCATGTTGACGTCGCGCTTGTTGGGCGGGACGTCGGTGACGTCCTTGCCGTGCAGCCGCACCAGCCCCTTGGAGGGCGGCTCGAAGCCGGCGATCATCCTCATGGTCGTGGTCTTGCCGCACCCGGACGGGCCGAGGAGGGAGAAGAACTCCCCCTCGGCGATGCCCAGCGTGACACCCTTGACCGCCTGGACGACCTCGCCATGCGAGAGGTACTCCTTGACGACGTCCTCAAGCTCTATCGCATTCAGCTCAGTCATCCCAGCAGTTGTCCTATTCGCCGATGTAGTGCATGACGTGCTTGACCCTGGTGTAGTCGTGCAGGCCGAACACCGACAGGTCCTTGCCGTACCCGGAGTGCTTGAAGCCGCCGTGCGGCATCTCCGAGACGAACGGGATGTGCGTGTTGACCCAGACCACCCCGAAGTCGAGCCGGTTGGACATGCGCATGGCACGGCCGTGGTCGGAGGTCCAGACCGAGCCGCTCAGGCCGTACTTCACGTCGTTGGCCTTGGCCAGCGCGTCGGCCTCGTCGGTGAACGTCTGGACGGTGATCACGGGGCCGAAGACCTCGTTCTGCACCATCTCGTCGTCCTGCTTGAGACCGTCGACGATCGTCGGCGCGAAGAAGTAGCCCTTCTCGCCGACGCGGTGGCCGCCGGTGAGGACCTTGGCGTGCGCCGGGACCCGGTCGATGAAGCCCTGGACCCTGGTGAGCTGGTTCTCGTTGTTGAGCGGCCCGTAGAGGGCGTCCTCGTTGCCCAGGTCGCCGGTCACGGTGCCGGCGGCGGCCTCGGTGAGCGCGGCCACGAACTCGTCGTGCACGCTCTCGTGCACCAGCACCCGGCAGGCGGCGGTGCAGTCCTGGCCGGCGTTGTAGAGGCCGGCGGTGGCGATGTCCGCGGCGGCCCTGCCCAGGTCCTTGACGTCCTCGAACACCACGACCGGGGCCTTGCCGCCCAGCTCCAGGTGCACGCGCTTGAGGTCGTCGGCGGCGCTCTTGGCGACCGACATGCCCGCACCGACCGAGCCGGTGATGGCGACCATGGACGCGGTGGGGTGGCTCACCACGAGGGCGCCGGTCTCGCGGTCGCCGGTGACGACGTTGAAGACGCCCGCGGGCAGCACCGAGCCGAGGATCTCGGCCAGCTTGAGCGTGGAGGCCGGAGTGGTGTCGGACGGCTTGAGCACGACCGTGTTGCCGGCCGCCAGGGCCGGGGCGATCTTCCAGACCGCCATCATCATCGGGTAGTTCCACGGCGTGACCTGGCCGATCACTCCGATCGGCTCGTGCCGGATGACGCTGGTGTGCTCGGCGAGGAACTCGCCGGCCGTGGGACCCTCCAGGGTGCGCGCCGCGCCCGCGAAGAAGCGGAAGTGGTCGGCGGCGACCGGGGTCTCGTCCTCGGCCATCCGGGCCCGCGGCTTGCCGGTGTTGAGGCACTCGGCCTCGTTGATCTCATCGGCCCGCGCGTCGATCGCGTCGGCGACCTTGAGCAGGAGGTTGGCCCGCTCACCCGGCGTGGTCCTGCCCCACGACTCGAACGCGGCGGCAGCGGCGGCGAAGGCGGCGTCGACGTCCTCGGCTCCGGAGACGGGGGCCTGCAGGTAGGCCTCACCCGTGCACGGGTCGACGATGTCGGAGAAGTTGCCGCTCTTGGCGTCCACGAACTCACCATTGATGAAGTTCTGCAGACGGATCATGCGCCCTCCAAGTGGGTGGCTGAGATGCCGCGACTCTTACAGAGTGGATGCATCTCGACAAGGGATTTCGTGGTGAAGATATCAAATTGCTACGAATTCGCTTGACAGACCGCCAGGAACTGACAACATGTCGCACCAGGACGGCAACCAAGCGGGAACGCACCCGTAACGCCGGACCAGTAGGAGGATTCCGTCGATGACGACGCCGCCCCGCGTACGCCGCAACAACGCCAATGCCGGGACGGTGGTGCTCGACGATCTCTCGAAGCAGATCATCGAGCAGCTCCAGAACGACGGGCGCATGCCGTACGCGGCGATCGGTAAGGCGGTGGGCCTGTCGGAGGCCGCCGTGCGCCAGCGTGTCCAGCGCCTGCAGGACGCGGGCGTCATGCAGATCGTCGCGGTCACCGACCCGCTGACGCTCGGATTCCCGCGGCAGGCCATGATCGGCATCAACTGCGAGGGCGACCTGGAGGCGGTGGCCGACGAGCTGGCGGCCATCGACGAGATCGACTACGTGGTGCTCACGGCGGGCTCCTTCGACGTGATCGTCGAGGTGGTCTGCGAGGGCGACGGGCACCTGCTGGAGATCCTCAGCAAGATCCGCGCGATCCCCGCCGTGCGGGCCACGGAGTCGTTCGTGTACCTGAAACTGCGTAAGCAGACCTACTCCTGGGGCACTCGCTAGCCCACCGTCTCCACGATGGGCAGGATCGGGGTGTCCGCCGTGCGCACGAGACGCGGCCCCGCGGGCCCGTACACCTCGCGTGGCTCCGGGAACGCCGTCAGCAGCGCCAGGTAGAGCACGCCTGCGACGGCCAGGCCCACCGGCAGCGAGATGTCCACTCCCCCGGCCAGGTTACCCAGCGGGCCGACGAACTGGCCCGGCAGGTTCACGAACAGCAGCGCGAGGCCCGCGGAGACGAGCCAGGCGGACAGCCCGCGCCAGTTCCAGCCGTGGGTGAACCAGTAGCGGCCGCCGCGCTGGCGCCGGTTGAAGACCTGGAGCGCCTCGGGGTCGTACCAGCCCCTGCGGGTCACGTAGCCGAGCATCATGATCACCATCCACGGCGCCGTGCAGGTGATGATCAGCGTGGCGAACGTGGAGATGCTCTGGGTGAGGTTCGCGGCGAAGCGGCCGACGAAGATGAACACGATCGACAGCGTGCCGATGAACACCGTCGCCTGCACCCGGGAGAAGCGGGTGAAGACGCTGGAGAAGTCGAGCCCGGTGCCGTAGAGGGAGGTCGTGCCGGTGGACATGCCGCCGATCAGGGCGATCAGGCAGACCGGTACGAAGTACCAGCCGGGCGAGACGGCCAGCAGCCCGCCGACGTAGTTGGGGGCGGCCGGGTCCATGTAGGCGGCGGCCCTGGTCGCGATGATCGAGGCCGTGGCCAGGCCGAAGAAGAACGGCAGGATGGTGGCGAGCTGCGCCAGGAAGGCCGCGGCCATCACCCGGGACTTCGGCGTCGTGGCCGGGATGTACCTGGACCAGTCGCCCAGGAAGGCGCCGAACGACACGGGGTTCGACAGCACGATCAGCGCCGCACCGATGAACGACGGCCAGAACAGCGGGTCCCCCACCGGGAGCGTGCCGGGATAGGACGGGTCGAACTCGCCGGCGAAGGCGAAGGCGCCCAGGACGAACAGCAGCGACGCCGCCGCGACCGCGATCTTGTTGACGAACAGCATGAAGCGGAAGCCGTACACGCAGACGATCAGCACGAGGACGGCGAAGAGCGCGTACGCGACGCCGTACGACAGGTCGGAGTCGGGCAGCCCGGCCAGCCGGTGGGCGCCGCCGACCAGCGCGTCGCCCGACGACCACACCGAGATCGAGAAGAACGCGATCGCGGTCAGCAGCGACAGGAACGAGCCCACGACCCGGCCGTGCACGCCCAGGTGGGCGGAGGAGGAGACGGCGTTGTTGGTGCCGTTGAGCGGCCCGAACAGCGACAGCGGCGCCAGGATCAGCGCGCCCACCACGAGCCCGAGCACGGTCGCGGCCAGCCCCTGCCAGAACGACAGGCCGAACAGGATGGGGAAGGCGCCGAGCACGCAGGTGGCGAACGTGTTCGCGCCCCCGAACGCCAGCCGGAACAGGTCGACCGGGCGCGCGTTGCGGTCCGCGTCGGGGATGCGCTCGACCCCGTACGTCTCGATCTCGGTGAGGCTCATGGTTTCTCCTGCAACGCCAGCAGGCTGACGAGGTCGTAGGCCACGTGTGAGGCGGCGATCGAGGTGATCTCCGCATGGTCGTACGCCGGGGCCACTTCGACGACGTCGGCCCCGACCAGGTTGCACCCGGCCAGGCCGCGCAGGATCTCCAGCAGCTCCCGGCTGGTGAGCCCGCCCGCCTCCGGCGTCCCCGTGCCCGGGGCGTGGGCCGGGTCCAGCACGTCGATGTCGACGGACACGTACAGGGGCCGGTCCCCGATGCGTTGCCGCAGGGCGTCGATCACCTCGTCGAGGCCGCGCCGCAGCACGTCGGCCGCCGTCAGGATGCCGAACCCGAGCCGCCGGTCGTCCTCCAGGTCCTTCTTGCCGTACAGCGGGCCCCTGATCCCGACGTGGCTGAGGGCCTCGGTGTCCAGCAGCCCCTCCTCCACCGCCCGCCGGAACGGGGTTCCGTGCGTGTACTCGGCGCCGAAATAGGTGTCCCAGGTGTCGAGATGGGCGTCGAAGTGCAGCAGCGCCACCGGCCCGTGCTTCCTGGCCACGGACCGCAGCAGCGGCAGCGCGATCGTGTGGTCGCCGCCGATCGTGACGAGCCTGGCGTCGATCGAGTCCGCCGCGCCCTCGATGCTCTCGATGGCCGCGCCGATGTCGAACGGGTTCGCCGCGATGTCACCGGCGTCGGCCACCTGCACCCGCTCGAACGGGGAGACGTCCAGCCCCGGATGGTACGGCCGCAGCAGCCGGGAGGCCTCCCTGACCGCGGCGGGCCCGAACCTGGCGCCCGGCCGGTAGGACACCCCGGCGTCGAACGGCACGCCGACCACGGCCACGTCGGCCCGCTCGACCTGGTCGAGCCTGGGCAGGCGGGCGAAGGTGGCGAAGCCGGCGAAACGGGGGACCTGGGAGGAGTCGACAGGGCCAAGGTTCATGCGGCCCAGTGTTCGTCATGCCTCCGACCTGCGGCAATTGTAGAGACCACGAAGTCGCCCGGTGTTTGTTGTGGCTGCCCACAAGCACGTCTCGACAAGCGGCGTAACCCCCGAGTTTTGGCACCGGCCGGGACCAGGTCCGGATCGCGCTCCGCGACTTCCGCGGCGCGCCGGCGGACCTGGACCGGGCGCTGTCGCTCGGCCTGCCCCGGGCGGAGGAGTACCTCGCCGGGGAGGCGCGCGAGCAGGCGCTGGGGCGGCTAGCCGGAGAGCTGGACCGTCGCGATCTCCCACGGCTTCAGCGCCAGACGGAGCACGCCGTCGGCGACCGGGAGCCGATCGCCGGGCCGGCCGCGCAGGTCGGCGTGGCGGGCCTGGGTGAAGGCGCCCTCGATCACGGCCTCCGTGGCGGCCGGGGTGAGGGCCACGACCCTGAGCTCCCGCCGGTCGTCACGCATCCGCAGCGAGGTCATCACCACGCCGTCGCCCGTCACCGACAACCCTGGCGCGGGAGCGGGCAGCGGCAGGGCGCGCTCGCCCTGGCCCGGCACCACGAGCAGGTCGTGGCGGAAGGTCTCGGCCTGCGGCACGACCTCCTGCCAGGACTCCCCGTACGGCATCAGCGCCAGGCTCACCGAGCGGATCCCGCGCGACTGGGCGGCGGGGGTCGGGAGCTGGGGGCCGGCCGGTTCGGGGCGCAGGGCGTTGCGGTTGCGGGACAGGTAGCCGACCGAGCGCAGGAGCGTCAGGGCCAGCTCGCCGTCCGCCACCTCGTACTCCGTCACGTGCTCCAGCAGCGCCGCGACGCCTCCGGCCGCCACCCACGAGGAGGCGGGGAAGGTGGGCAGCGGGGTCTCGCCGCAGCCGCCCTCCGCGGTCAGCCCGCGGGTGACGACCGCGAACTGGCCCTCGGCGTGCGACTCCGTCGCCGGGGCGGGCAGCGGCACGTGCAGCCGGACCCGATGGTCCGCGCACCGGTTGTCGAACTCGACGCGCAGGCGCGCGTACGGCTCGCCGGCCCGCAGCTCGACGCGGGTCGTGACGACGATCTCCTCGGTCCTGGAGGACCGCGAGGGGGCGGGCAACTCGGGCGTGCCGTCGATCCCGTCCCCTGATGCCGGCCACCGGTACGTACGCCGCACGTCCACCGCCGCCACCAGCGGACCCGAGCAGATCAGCTCCGTCTCGACGGACGACGGCTCGGACACGACCAGATCGTCGGCCGGGGGCGCGTGGTTGTAGGTGTCGCCGACGTCGCCGCCGTCCACGATGCGACCGGCTCCCGTGACCGTCGTGCCGTCCGCGCCCACCAGCGTCAGCGTGCCGTCGCCGGCGATCGTGACCCGCAGCAGGCCGTTGTCCAGCACCTCCTCGTCGCCGCGCACCGGCGTCAGGGCCGCAGGGTGCTCCCCCGTGGACGGCCCGTGGGGCGCCGGCCGGATGCTCGTGTGGCCCAGCGGCGGCACCTCCACCAGGGCGGCGACCGTGCGCCGGGGCTCGGCGAGTATGCGCACCCGCCGCACGCCGGCGGTGGCCGCGCGCAGGTCGTCGAGGTCGAACGCGGCCGACGTCTCCCGCGCCACCGTGAACGTCAGCGTCCCGTCCTCCACCGACCAGGCCGTGATGTGCTGCCCGTAGAGCTCGGTGCCGTGGACGAAGGTCAGCGCCGTGGCGGCGTCCATCTCCTCGTCCAGGAGCAGCGTGGGCGCGTACTCCAGCGGCTGCGTGGGCACCGGCGCGCCCGAGGGGCCGGTCAGCGGGTCGATGCCGGCCACGTCCACGACCACGACGCCCCTGCGCGCGGCGGGCGTCGGGTTGACGACGAGCACCCCGTCGGAGGGCACAGAACCGGCCAGCCGGGCGGTCACCATGTCGCGTACGGCCTGGCCGAGGTGCTCGGCCTCCGCGATGCGCGCGGCCACCTGCTGGGCGGTGTCGTCGACGCCGCAGCCGGTCACCGAGTCGTGGCCGCTGGCGTCCACCAGCCGCCACCAGGCCATGTCGAGGAAGCGGCCCGGCCACTCGCCGCCCCAGAGCGTGGCCAGCGGCTCGGCGTAGCGCTCGACCATCCGCTCGGCGCGGCCCATGGCCTGCTTGACGTGAGCCCGGACCGAGATGACGCCGGGCAGGATGTTGGCGCGGGCGTGGGAGCGCAGCTCGCCGGCGACGCGCGGCAGCCCGTCCACCTCACCGGAATATTTACCGATATATCCGGACAGGGTGTCCATCCGGGCGCCGATCTCCGCCACCATCTCCGGCAGCCCGCGCACCGGCGCCGAATGGTCCGTGCCGTACATGGCCAGCAGCGCCCCCTCGGGCCCGTGCCACTCCCGCATGGTCTTGACGAAGCCCGCCGCCCGCTCGGCCAGCCCGGCGGAGTCCGAGAAC
Source organism: Nonomuraea sp. NPDC005650 (assembly GCF_040605375.1). Classification (NCBI taxonomy): domain Bacteria; kingdom Bacillati; phylum Actinomycetota; class Actinomycetes; order Streptosporangiales; family Streptosporangiaceae; genus Nonomuraea; species Nonomuraea sp. NPDC005650. The sequence continues at coordinate 190,442 of NZ_JBEXCR010000020.1, read as the reverse complement.
AAGTAGGCCCCGTTCCCGTAGCCGCCCGCGGGCAGGAACTGGGTACGCAGCGCCGTCCCGTCCGGCGCCACCCAGGCGAAGGCGTCGGTGGTCACCGAGAACGGCACCCCGCGGTAGACGCAGGCGTGCAGCAGCCCGGCCTTGCGCAGGATCTGCGGCATCTGCGCCGTGTGCCCGAACATGTCGGGCAGGTAGCCCACCGGCATCGCCCCGCCGAGCTTGTCGGACCGGCTCATGCCCAGTTCGAGGTTGCGGATGATGTTCTCGCCCGAGCACAGGAACTCGTCGAGCAGGATCTGCCACGGCCCCACCGCCAGCCGCCCCGACTCGACGAGCGCGGCGATGCGGTCGCGGTTCTCGGGGCGCACCTCAAGGTAGTCGTCCACGCAGGCCAGCTGCCCGTCGAGGGTGAAGTGGTAGGCGGGCTCGCGCTCCATGGTGTCGAGCACCTCGTCCAGCAGCGCGACCAGCCGCAGCCGGAAGCGCTGGAACGGCTCGTACCACTCCCGGTCCCAGTGCGTGTGCGGGACCACGACGATCTCGGCGCTCATACGGCCTCCCCTCCAATGGGCAGATCGTGCTGTACGGCATAACGGGCGGCGATCCGCTGGGCGGTCACGATGTCCTCCAGCCCGCCGCCGGTGTCGGTGAGAGGCGGCTTGCCATCGTTCACGAAAGCATGGAAGGCGGCCAGCTGCACCTCGAACGCCTCGGTCACGTCGCGGTACACCGTGCGGCTCTCGGCGCCGGAGACCACGGTGAGCGTGGTGGGCGCGTTCATCAGGTAGGGCGAGGGGAAGACCAGCTCCAGCGAGCCCTGGTCGTGGTGGATGGCCACGGTCTCGCGGTAGGCCGGGTAGTCCTCCAGGTAGTGCCAGCGGATCGAGAACCGCCCGCGGGCGGGCAGGGGCCCGGTGATCTCGATGGACCCGGGCGCGGGTCCCCACGTCTCAACGTACGAAATTTCGACAGGCGACCCGGTAAAGCGCCTCAAGAGCGACAAATCGTGGCATATCGAGCCCAGGGCCACCCCGTACAGCGCCCGTACCCGCTCCGGCGCCGACTCCCCCAGCGCCCGCGAGACCAGGTCGCGCTCGGCGGCGCGCAGCGAGCCGAGCAGCCCCGGGTCCACGTCCCGCGCCTGCGTCAGGTTCGCGAACGCCAGCTGCGACTCCCCGCTCGGATGCAGCACGGTCACCTCGACCGACCTGATCGCCTCCGGGCCGCCCAGCTCGGCCAGCAGTTCCTCGGCCCGGCGCACGGCCGGGTCGTACTGCTTCATGTAGCCCACCATCAGCCGCCCCTCGGGCAGGGCGGCCACCTCGGCCCTGGTGAGCGCGAGCGGCTTCTCGCACAGCACGGCGTACCCGCCGGCCAGCGCCTGCCCGACCGTCTCCCCGTGCGAGCCCGAGGCCAGGACGAGCACGGCCTCGAAGCCCCCGGCCGAGAGCAGCTCCGCCACCGACGTGAAGCGCCCGGCGGCGCCCAGCCGCTCGCCCACGTCGTCGGCGAGCGTGCGCGACAGATCGCAGACCGCGACCACCTCGAACAGGTCGCGCCGTCTCGACAGCAGCGGCACGTACACCGCCTGCGTGACGGCGCCGCATCCCACCAGCGCGATTTTCACAGTCCCAAATCCTCCAGCCTGCGGCGGTTGGCCGCCTGGTCGGCGATGTTCTGGGCGACGGTGCGGCGGCCGGGCAGGGTGTCCTGTTCGATGATCACCCAGCCGGCGTAGTCGATCTCGCCGAGGACGCGCACCACGGCGGGCAGGTCCAGCTCACCGTCCCCCAGGGGGGCGAACCCGCCGCGGCCCATGAGCTCGCGCAGGTCCACGCCGTCGGCCAGGGCCTGGGCGAGGATCTTCGTGTCGCCGTCCTTGATGTGCACGTGCTCGACCCGGTCCGACCAGTCGCGCAGCGCCGTCACCGGGTCGCCCCCGGCCAGCAGCAGGTGGCCGGTGTCGAGGCAGAGCCGCGTGTCGGTCAGCTCCAGCAGTCGCTCGACGTCGTCGGGGGTCTCGACGTAGGTGCCGAGGTGGTGGTGGAACGCGGGCTCGAACCCGCGCTCGCGGCACCGGTCGGTCGCCTCCTGCACGCGGGCCGCGTACCCCGCCCATTCGGAGGCGGGCAATCCTGGAACGCTCCCACCGGGGCGCGCGAACCGCTCCGGCGACCCCGAGCAGGCCAGCGTGGGCCGCGGCCCGAACCCCTCGGGCGCCGGCGGCGCGGCGGCGAACACGTCGAGCGCGGCCTCCAGCGTGGGCCGTGCGGCCTCGTACGCCCCCGCGTCGGCGTACGGCAGGTCGACCCAGCCGCCCGCGAGCAGCAACCCGTTCGAGGCCAGCCGGTCGGCGAGCTCGGACCCGGTGCCCAGGTAACCCATCGGCCCGGTGTCGATGCCCTCATAGCCGGCCTCGGACAGCGCGCGGACCATCTCGTCGGCGCTCAACGGCGGCGCCTCGGTGGCCAGCTCGAAAACACCGAAACTCACTGGCGCGTTCGCGACTTTCACTCGCACAGCGCGATCACCTCATTCTCATAGCTTTCCAACCGGTGCGGCCCGTCCATGGCCGCCAGCGACACGCGCTCACCGCGCACGACCTGCCGCCCGCCGTCGGGGCGCACCAGGACCAGGCCGTCGGCGTCCAGGGCGAGCAGCTCGTCGCCGAGCCTGACCAGCAGCGGCCCGTCCGGCCCGGTGGAGACGGCGGTGCGCCCGGCGCGCAGGCCGTCCAGCACCGTGCTGGTGTCCTCGGCCAGCACCCACGTCGTCGGCGCGCCGGGCAGGCCGTCGGAGCCGTGGCGGTGGAAGTCGCTGCCGCCGATCGCGATCACGTCGTCGCGCCAGGCGTCCGCCCAGGCCAGCGGCGCGCCCCAGCGGCGGTCCCACCAGCCGGAGCTCCACACCTCCGCGATCCGGGGCCGCCGGGTGATGGGCAGCAGCCAGGCGCAGTCGCCGCCGAGCGGGTGATTGATCGAGATCAGCCCGCCCGCGCGCTCGGCGTGCTCGACCCAGGAGTCGGCCGGCTGCCGGAAGTCCACCCAGCCGACCTCGCCGAACACGTTCGCGTGGCCCCGGTCGGTGGTGACCTCCTGCCCGGGGATGAGCGTGATCTCGCGGTCGATCTTGTCCAGCCAGGGGTGGTGGCTGACGGTGTTGTGGTCGGTGACCGCCAGGAAGTCGAGCCCGCGCCCGTGGGCCAGCTCGGCCAGCTCGGCGATGGTCAGGCTGCCGTCGCTGTGCAGGGTGTGGGCGTGGAAGTCCCCGGCGAACCAGCGCAGGCCGTCGACGGCGGGGATGTCCCGCCGGGGCGGGCGCTCCCCGTGCGGCGGCTCCGGGGCCACCGGCTCGGCGGGGACGACGTCGGAGGTGGTGATCTCCAGCGTGTAGTCGAGGCCCTGCGGCGGGATGCGGTGCAGCCGCAGCCACACGTGCCACGTGCCCGCCTCCGGCTCGCCGGGCAGGTAGCCGGGCGTCGCCCAGTCCGCGGTGATCGTGTACTCGTCACGCGCGCCGCCCGACCAGCCGCGGAAGCCGCCGGGCGAGCCGCACCCGAGGTCGATCACGCCCTGCGACCGGTCGTACGCCAGCCGCACGGTCACGGCGGCGACCCCCGCGGGCACCTCGAAGGGCACCTCGCGCAGGATCCGCTCCAACCGGTCGTCCAGACTCCAGTGACCTCTCACACCAGCTCTCCGTCCCGGTAGACGAGGGCGCGGTCGCGCCGGGGCACCGCGTAGCCGTCGTCGCCGATCTCGGGCTCGCTGCCCTCGGGCACGACGGCCTGCACGGTCACGTCGTTGACGTCGAGGGTCACCAGGTGGGCCGCGCCGAGGTTCTCCACGATGGCCACCTTGCCGCCCAGCGCGCCCTCCGCGGGCTCGGGCGAGTAGGCCAGGTATTCGGGTCGCACGCCGTACACGATCTTCTCCCCGTCGGACAGCCGCCCCTCGGCCGAGGCCGGGACCGCCACCTTGCACCCTGCCACGTCCAGCGTGTCACCTCGTACGGCGCCGTCCAGCAGGTTCATGGGTGTCGAGCCGATGAATCCGGCCACGAACGTGTTCGCGGGCCGCTGGAAGACCTCGGCCGGCGTGCCGATCTGCCGGATGTGCCCGGCTTCCATGACGGCCATCCGGTCGGCCATGGCCAGCGCCTCCGCCTGGTCGTGGGTGACGAAGACGGTGGTGACGCCCAGCTCGCGCTGGAGCTTCTTCAGGAACGTACGCGCCTCCAGCCGCAGCCGCGCGTCCAGGTTGGACAGCGGCTCGTCGAACAGGAACGCCTGCGCCTGCGTGGCCATCACCCTGGCCAGCGCCACGCGCTGCTGCTGCCCGCCCGAGAGCTGGCCCGGCCGCCGGTCCATGAGCTGTTCGAGCCCGAGCCGCGCCCCCACCTCGGCGGCCTTGTCGCGGCGGGCGCCCTTGGCGACCTTCTTGATGCGCAGCGGGTAGGAGATGTTGTCCGTGACGTCCATGTGCGGGAAGAGCGCGTAGTCCTGGAAGACCATGGCGACGTCCCGGCCGCCGGGCTGCACGCCGGTCACGTCCCGGTCGCCGATGACCACGGCCCCGCCGGTGGCGGTCTCCAGCCCGGCGATCGTGCGCAGCAGCGTGGTCTTGCCGCAGCCGGAGGGGCCGAGCAGGGCGAAGAACTCGCCGTCGGGGACGACCAGATCGAGCGAGTCCAGCGCCTTGACCCCGCCGGGATAGACCTTGGTCAGCCCGCGTAGTTCGATTCCGGCCATTAGCGCTTGATCCCTCCGTGGAAGCGGAAGCCGTACTTCTTGCTGACGAACAGGTACATGAGCACCACGGGGATCGAGTACAGCAGTCCGAACGTGGACAACATGCTGAGGTTGGCCTGGCCGCCCTCGGTGTAGAGGGTGTACGTGATCACCGCCGCCGGCTGCTTCTCGACGTCGCTCAGCAGCAGGTACGGCATGAGGAAGTTCCCCCACACGTTGGCCACCGCCCACACCCCGACCGTCGCCAGGCCGGGCCGCACCAGGGGCACGACCACGTGCCGCACGATCTGCAGCGGCGTGGCCCCGAAGACCCGCGCCGACTCCTCGTACGACTTCGGCGTGGAGTCCATGAAGTCCTTGAGCATGAAGATCGCCGCCGGCAGCAGCCCGCCGGTCAGGATGAGGATCAGCCCGAGCTGCGAGTCGATGAGGTTGAGCTCCACCGCGAGCTGGAACAGCGGCACCATGGCCGCCGTCCCCGTGATGATCGACGACAGCAGCAGCAACGCGTACAGCAGCGCGTCCCGGCCGGGCAGCCGCACCCGGCTCAGCGCGTACGCGGCCAGCGCCGCCAGGATCACCACCAGCACGGCCGTGCCGACGGACAGCACCAGGGAGTTGTAGAGGGACGGCAGCGCGTACGGATGCTCGGCCACCGCCCTGAAGTTGTCCAGGGTGAAGTCGGGGACCTTGACCTCGTAGGTCGGGTCGGAGGTGAAGGGCGCCGTCACGAGCCACAGCAGCGGGATCGTGAAGAAGGCGAGCAGCACCGCGATCAGCGTGTAGAAGCCGATCCGGCCCAGCACGAAACGCGTCATTTCCTACTCCGGAGCAGCCGCAGGTAGAACACGGCCACGACCAGGTTGATCAGCAGAATGATCGCGGAGACCGCGGCGCCGTAACCCAGCTCGCCGCTCTGCAGCGCGACCTTGTACACGTGCACGGCCAGCACCTCGGACTTGCCGTCGGGGCCGCCCGCGGTCAGCAGGAACGGGGTGAAGTCGTTGAACGTCCACAGGCTGATCAGCAGCAGGTTGGTCAGGACGTGCCCTCTGATGTGCGGGAAGACCACGTCTCTGAGCTGCTGCCAGCCGGAGGCGCCGGCCAGGCGGGCGCTCTCCAGGTGCGAGGGCGGCACGTTCCCGAGCGCGGCGCCGTACAGCATCATCGAGAACGCGGTGCCGCGCCACGTGTTGAACACGATGATCGAGAGCATGGGGTGGTCGAGCAGCCAGGCGAAGCCCTGGATGCCGAGCAGCGCGTTGAGCGTGCCGCCGTCGCGGTCGAGCAGCGCCACCCACAGGAACGACACGATCGCGCCGGGCAGGATCCAGGCCAGGATGACCAGGCCCTCGACCAGCCGCTTCAGCGGACCGCGCCGGTCGCGCAGCAGCCAGGCGATGGTGAAGCCGAGCCCGACCTGCCCGATGACCGCCGAGCCCAGCACGAACTCGACGGTCAGCCAGGTAGAGCTCCAGAACTCCGGGTTGGCGGCCGCGTCGATGAGGTTGGCGAGCCCCACGAACTGCGGCTCGGCGGCGGCGGCGCCGGTCAGGCGGTAGTTCGTGAGGGCGAGATAGAGGACCCAGAGCGCGGGGAAGACGAGGAAGGCGGCGACGAGCAGCAGGGCGGGGGCCATGAAGACCCCTGCCCGCAGCCTGCCCAGGCCCGCCGCGTCCGAGCTGTAGCGGCTCGGCGCGGCGGCCTCGGTGACCTCAGGAGGCGATGTTGCCAGGGCCACCGACGATTCCTTCGAGCTTCTTCTGGTAGTCGGCCGCCGCCTGGTCGGGCGCCGTGCCGCCCACCACCGCGGCCGACGCCTCCTGCAGCGCCACCGACACCTGCGGGTAGACGGCCACCGGCGGCCGGTACGCGGTCAGCGGCAGCACCTTCTCCGAGATGTAGGTCAGCAGCGGCTCACCGGCGAGGATCTCCTTGTTGACGTCGGTGCGGGGAGTGATGCGGACGTTGCCGTCCTTGGTCTCCTCCTTCAGCCCCTCCGGCGAGAGCGTGAAGGCCGCCAGTTCGAAGGCCTCCTTCGGGTGCTTGCTGTTGGGGTTCACCGCACGCAGCGCGCCGCCCGACATGCTGACGAAGTCCTGGCCCCGGATGCCCTTGCCGGGCTCCATCGCGGGGATCATGGCGTACCCGACGACCTGGTCGCGGTCGGCCATCTTGGCCACGCCGGTCGTGGGGTTGACGACGCCGCGCCAGAAGTAGTCGCCCTCCATCAGGATGCCGATCTTGCCCGCGGCGAACTGCTGGAACGACTTGTCGCGGCCCTTGGCCTCCTGCTGGAGCTTGGGGTCGCCGAGGCCGCCGCCGTAGATCTTCTGGTAGAGGCCCAGCGCGTCCTTCAGCGGCTGCGCGGCGCCCGTCCACTTGCCGTCCTTCTGCACCTCGCCGCCCGCGCCCGCGAGCAGCGGCAGCACGCCCTGCATCGAGGTGGCCTCGCCCATCGCGGTGCCGGCGTTGATCTGGATCGGCACGGGCACGCCGGAGGACTTCAGCTTCGTGCCGGCGTCGAGGATCTCCTGCCAGCTCTTCGGCTGCCAGTCGGCCGGCAGCCCGGCCTTCTGGAAGAGCGTCTTGTTGAAGTAGAGCACCCGGCCGTCGGTGCCGACGGGCAGCGCGTACTTCTTGCCGTTGAACGTGGCCAGGCCCTGGACGGCCTGCGGGATCTGCGCCCAGCCGTCCCAGTTGTCGGCCTCCGCGCCGACCAGGTCCGCCAGCGGCTTGATGTAGCCGGCCTCGGCGAACTCGCCGGCCCAGATGCCGTCGATGTCGATCACGTCGGCGCCCTTGCCTGACTTGAGGTCGAGGGAGAGCTTGGTCTTGTACTGCTCGTCGTCGACGCCGCTGGGGACGAACTTGACCTTGACGTTCTTGCCCTTCGCCTTCTGCGCCGCCTCGAACTTGGGGATCACCCAGTTCGTGATGAAGTTGGCTCCGGCCGCGTTCTTGCCGCCGGCGATGGCGTTCTGGGTGATCGTCAGCTCTATGGCGTCACCGCCCCCGCCTTCAGACGACTGGCCACAGGCGGCGAGCCCCAGCCCGGCCGCGGTGATGACCGCGACCACACCGATCGAGCGTTTCCGTAATGCCATGCAAACCCTCCGGCATGTCCGTAAGGAGGTGACGCCATGGGCCAATATGTCATGACATCCATATGACGTAAAGGCTTGGCCAAAATTCAGGAAGAGGCCCTCATGCTGTGATTTTGCTCGCCCGGCCGGGAGCTAACCGTCCGAGAAGGCGAGATGTGAGCCGCGAGGGTTTGAGTCGAGGGACATTAGGTTACATAGCGGACATCCGAATGTCATGACAATATGCCAAGGTGTCGAAGGTAAGCTCCGTCCTGGAGGTGCTTTGTACGACCTGATCACGTTCGGGCGCTCCGGCGTCGACGTCTACCCGCTGCAGACCGGCGTCGGCCTGGCCGACGTCGAGTCCTTCGGCAAGTTCCTCGGCGGCAGCCCGACCAACGTCGCCGTCGCCGCGGCGCGCCACGGGCTGCGCTCCGCCGTGATCACCGGCGTGGGAGCCGACCCCTTCGGGGACTTCGTCCGCAGGGCGATCCGCGGGTTCGGCGTGGACGACGCCTTCGTACACACCGTCGAGGGCCCGCCCACCCCCGTGACGTTCTGCGAGATCTTCCCGCCCGACCACTTCCCCATCTACTTCTACCGTGGCGAGCATCCACCGGACCTGCGGATCTCCCCTTCCCAGCTCGACCTCGCCGCCATCGCGGAGACGAGCCTGTTCTGGTTCTCGCTGACCGGGCTGAGCCAGGAGCCGAGCGCCGCCGCCCACGCCGCCGCCCTGTCGGCGCGCCCGTCGGGCTGGACCGTGTTCGACCTCGACTGGCGGCCGTCGCTCTGGACGTCGCGGGAGGCGGCCCAGGAGGCCGTGCGGCGGACGCTCCCGTACGCGAACGTCGCGGTCGGCAACCTGGACGAGGTCGAGAACGCGGTCGGCGTGCGCGACCCGGAGGCCGCCGCGCAGGCGCTCCTGGACGCGGGGGTGAAGGTCGCGATCGTGAAAATGGGCCCTGAAGGGGTTCTCGCGCGTACCTCTGAGGAGAGCGTGGTGGCGGAGCCGGTGGAGGTGAAGGTGGTCAACGGCATCGGAGCGGGAGACGCGTTCGGCGGGGCGGTCTGCCTCGGGCTGGTGCGCGGCTGGCCGCTGGAGCGGACGGTGCGCTTCGCCAACGCGGCGGGCGCGTTCGTGGCCGCCCGGCTGGCCTGCGCCGACGCCATGCCGTCCACCGCCGAGGTGGAAGATCTGCTGAACGGAGCGGGCTCTTGAGCGGCCTCACCCTGCCCCTGCTGAACGGAGCAAGCACTTGAGCGACCTCACCCTGCCCAGGACCTCCGGCTACGAGCGGCTCACCCAGATCCGGGCCACCCGGCCCGAGGAGATCGCCGAGGCCGCGGCCAGGCGGCAGCGGCGCGGCCTGCCCGGCGCGGGCGAGCGGCTGATGATCATCGCCGCCGACCACGCGGCCCGCGGCGCCCTGGCCGTGCGCGAGCGGCCGCTGGCCATGGCCAGCCGCGCCGACCTGCTCGACCGCCTCCAGGTGGCGCTCTCCCGGCCCGGCGTGGACGGCATCCTGGCCTCCCCCGACGTCATGGAGGACCTGCTGCTGCTCGGCGCCCTGGAGGGCAAGCTGGCCTTCGGCTCCATGAACCGGGGCGGCCTGCTGGGCTCGGTCTTCGAGGTGGACGACCGCTTCACCGGCTTCGACGCGGCCACGATCGACGCGATGCGCCTGGACGGCGGCAAGATGCTCCTCCGCATCGACCCGGCCGACCCCGCCACGGTGTCCACCCTGGAGTCCTGCGCCCGGGCCGTCACCGACCTGGCCCGCCACCGCCTGCCGGCCATGGTGGAGCCGTTCTGGGCGCGGCGCACCGAGTCGGGGGCACTGCGCAACGACCTGTCGCCCGAAGCCGTGATCCGCGCGATCAGCGTCGCCCAGGCGCTCGGCACCACCTCCGCCTACACCTGGCTCAAGATCCCGGCGGTGGCGGAGATGGAGCGCGTGATGGCCGCCACCACGCTGCCCGCGCTGCTGCTCGGGGGCGACCCGCCGGACATCGACGCCGCCTACGCCGGCTGGGACCGCGCCCTGAGCCTGCCCGGGGTCCGCGGCCTGGTCGTGGGCCGCGCCCTGCTCTACCCTCCGGGCGACGACGTCGCGGCCGCGGTGGACGGCGCCGCGGCACTGGTGCGGAAGGACCGCGCATGACCTACGTCCCGTTCGGCAAGGCCGCCGACGGCCCCTGGTCCGTCGAGATCACCCCGGCCCTGGCCGGCTGGACGTACTCGGGCCTGCGCGTCGTGGACCTGGCGGACGCTCCGGTCTCGTTCGACACGGGCGAGGAGGAGATGCTGGTCCTGCCGCTGTCGGGATCCTGCACGGTCGCCACCTCCGCCGCGACGTTCGAGCTGGCGGGGCGGCAGTCGGTCTTCAGCGGGCCGAGCGACTTCGCCTACGTGCCGATCGGCACCCACGTCACCCTCCGGGGCGCCGGGCGCATCGCCCTGCCCTCCGCCCGCGCCACCCGCGCCCTCGAACCCCGCCACGTGCCCGCCGACCAGGTCGCGGTCGAGATCCGCGGCGCGGGCCAGGCCACCCGCCAGGTGAACAACTTCTGCGCCCCCGGCGCCTTCGACTGCCACAAGCTCATGGCCGTGGAGGTCATCACCCCGGGCGGCAACTGGTCGTCGTACCCGCCGCACAAGCACGACACCGACAACCCCGGCGAGGCGGTCCTGGAGGAGATCTACTACTTCGAGGTGGCCGGCCAGGGCAACGGCTACCAGCGCGTCTACTCCTCCGAACGCGGCCACATCGACACCCTGGCCGAGGTCTCCTCGGGCGACGTCGTCCTGGTCCCGTACGGCTACCACGGCCCCTCCATGGCCACCCCCGGCTACGACCTGTACTACCTGAACGTCCTGGCGGGCCCGGCGGAGACCCGTTCGATGGCCTTCTGCGACGATCCTCGCCACGCCTGGATCCGCTCCTCCTGGGAAACCCAGCCCACAGACCCAAGACTGCCGTTCGGGAGGACCTCATGATGCGCTTGACCGTCGCCCAGGCCGTCGTCCGCTTCCTGGCCCGGCAGTGGAGCGAGCGCGACGGCGTGGAGCGCAGGTTCTTCGGCGGCTGCTCGGGCATCTTCGGCCACGGCAACGTGGCCGGGCTCGGTCAGGCGCTGGCCACCTCCACCGAGGACCTCCCCTACCACCTGAGCCGCAACGAGCAGGCCATGGTCCACACGGCCGCCGCCTACGCGCGGGCCAGCAACCGCCTGGCCACCCTGGCCTGCACCACCTCCATCGGCCCCGGCGCGACCAACATGATCACGGGCGCGGCGGGCGCGACGATCAACCGGCTGCCCGTGCTGCTGCTGCCCGGCGACATCTTCTCCACCCGCGTGGCGGGCCCGGTGCTGCAGGAGCTGGAGGACCAGCGCTCCTACGACATCTCGGTCAACGACTGCTTCAAGCCGGTCTCCCGCTACTGGGACCGGATCAACCGCCCGGAGCAGCTCCCGTCGGCGCTGCTGGCCGCCATGCGCGTGCTCACCGACCCGGCCGAGACCGGCGCGGTCACGCTCGCGCTGCCCCAGGACGTGCAGGCGGAGGCCCACGACTGGCCGGACGAGCTGTTCGCGCGCCGCGTCTGGCACGTCCCCAGGCCGCGCCCCGAGTCGGCCGCCGTCTACCGCGCGGCCCAGCTGGTCAGGTCGGCCGCGCGCCCGCTGATCGTCGCGGGCGGCGGGACGATCTACAGCGAGGCCACGGAGGAGCTGCGGGCCTTCGCCGAGACCTACGGCATCCCGGTGGCCGAGACGCAGGCCGGCAAGGGCGCGCTCCCCTACGGGCACCCGCTCGCCATGGGCGCGATCGGCTCCACCGGCACCACGGCGGCCAACGCGCTGGCCCGCGAGGCCGACCTGATCATCGGCGTGGGCACCCGCTACAGCGACTTCACCACCGCCTCCCGGACGATCTTCGCCCCCGACGCCGGTTTCCTGAACCTCAACATCACCGCCTTCGACGCCGCCAAGCTGTCGGGCCTGCAACTGGTCGGCGACGCCAGAGAAGGGCTGGCGGACCTGGTCGAGGCGTTCGCGGGCTGGAGGGGCACGCCGGACGACTACCGCTCCCGGGCCGCCGGGCTGACCAGGGAGTGGGACGCGGCCGTGGACCGGGCGTACTCGCTGGAGGGTTCGCCGCTGCCGCAGTCCGCGGTGATCGGCGCGGTCAACGCGGCGGCGGCCGAGGACGGCGTGGTGGTGTGCGCGGCCGGCTCGATGCCCGGCGACCTGCACAAGCTCTGGCGGCCGAGCGGGCCAGGCAACTACCACGTCGAGTACGGCTACTCCTGCATGGGCTACGAGATCGCCGGCGGCCTGGGCGTCAAGATGGCGGTGCCGGAACGCGAGGTGTTCGTCCTGGTGGGCGATGGCTCGTACCTGATGATGGCCCAGGAGCTGGTCACCGCGATCTCCGAGGGGATCAAGCTGGTGGTCGTTCTGGTGGACAACTCCGGCTTCGCCTCCATCGGCCGCCTGTCGGAGAGCGTGGGCGCGGAGCGGCTCGGCACGTCGTACCGGCATCGCGACGGCGGGCCGCTGCCCGTCGACCTGGCCGCCAACGCCGCCAGCCTGGGCGCCACGGTGCTGCGCCCCGAGTCGGTCGCCGACCTGCGCAAGGCGCTGGAGGAGGCCCGCTCGGGGACCGGGACCACGGTGATCTACGTGCGCACCGACCCGATGGTGGACGACGCGCCGTCCTCGGAGGCGTGGTGGGACGTGCCGGTCGCGGAGGTCGGCGGCACGGCCGGCGCGGCGCGGGAGACGTACGAGGAGAACAAGCGCTCCCAGCGCCTCCACCTGACGCCGCCCGCCTGACCGGGGTGGCCGCCTCCACCTGACGCGGCCCGCCTGATCAGGGTTGCCCGCCGCCGCCCTGGGGAAGGCCTCTGACCAGGCACGATAGGGGGCAGGGGATGGGGCCGTGGCGGCTGCTCGGTTGGATCGCGCTGATCGCGGTGGCCGGCTTCGTCGTCAACCAGGTCAGCACCGTGGCCATCTCGATCATCGTCGGCCTGTTCATCACGGCGCTGCTGCTGCCCCCGACCCGCTGGCTCAGGTCGCGCGGGCTGAACCGCGCCCTGGCCACGGCGATCGTCTTCGTCGGCGGGCTCGTGCTGGCCGGTGGGCTGATCGCGCTGCTGGTGCCGCCCACCATCGAGAGCGTCTCGCAACTGCGGGTCAGCGTCGGCAAGGTGCTCGACAACCTGTACGAGCTGACCTCCAGGTTCGGGATCGACCCGCGTAAGCTCGCCGCGCAGGCCAAGGAGTACCTGTCCGCCCAGGGCCGCCAGATCACCACGGGCGCGCTGGCCGGGGTCAGGACGGCGGGTGAGATCGTCGTGGGGGCGGCGGTGGCGTTCGTCCTGTCGGTGTACTTCGTGCACGGCGGCGACCGGCTCTTCCACTGGTTCGTGGGCCTGACGCCCGCTGCCGCCAGGCCGCGCGTCACCGAGACCGGCCACCTGATCTTCTCCGTGATCGGCCGATACATCCGCGGGATCGCGATCGTGGGCGCGGTGGACGGGTTCTTCATCGGCATGGCGCTGTGGATCCTGGGCGTGCCCATCGCGCTGCCGCTGGCGGTGCTGACGTTCGTGGGGGCGTTCCTGCCGGTGGTGGGGGCGTTCGTGGCGGGGCTGCTGGCCGCGGTGGTCGCGCTCGTGGCCAAGGGCTGGCTGGTGGCGCTGATCGTGGTCGGGGTGACCGTGGCGGTGCAGCAGCTTGAGGGACACGTGCTGGCGCCGCAGATCTACGGCAAGGCCCTCGAACTGCCCGGCCCGGTCATCCTGGTGGCGATCGCGGTGGGCAGCCTGATCTGGGGGGTCATCGGCGCGTTCCTGGCCGCCCCGGTGACCGCGGTGATCGTGGCCCTGCTGCGGCGGCCGCGGGCCGAGGCCGGCCCGGTCACTCTCGCTCCCCCGCCGGCTCCCGCGACCACGTGAAGCGCCCGGCCCGCCGGTCGTTGCCTGTATCGGCGACTCAAGGCGTCAGAGGGGGAGCTCCAGCTCGTGCCGGATCGGGATGCCGTCGGACTCGGCGGGGATGCCCGGCTTGAGCTTCCGCGCACGGTCCACGCCGTGGCGGTGCAGGGCGATCAGGTCGAAGCCGTACCGCTGGTAGAACCGCAGAGCGTGCGTGTTGTCGTTGGTCGTGACCAGCCGGAGCCGGGCCGCCCCGTCCTCGGCCGCGACGGCGCGGACCGCGTCCAGCAGCGCAACCCCCACCCCCTTGCCCGGGATCACGGCGTCGATCGTGATGATCTCCACGGAGTCCCCACGCCGGGCATAGGTGACGATCCCGGCCGTCTCGCCGCCGATCTCGGCGATGAAGCCCGGCTGGGCGGCGGCGTCGACCAGTTCGCCGCGGCCCAGGGCCACCACGGTCGAGCCGCCCCAGCTCCCGGTCAGCACCCGGGTCACGTTCTCGAGATCTTGCGGCTGAATGGGACGCACAGATATCGACATGGCCCTCATTATGAGAGTTATGCGATGGGTAACGTTCGACTGCTTCGGAACACTTGTCGACTGGCGGCACGGCATCCGCACCAGCGCCGAGCTGGTCGCGCCGGGCCAGGGCGCGCGACTGCTGGAGGCGTACAACCGACACGAGCACGCCGTGCAGGCCGAGTCCCCGACGCTCCGCTACCGCCACGTGCTGGCCGAGGCGCTCCGCAGGGCCTGCGCCGACGAGAAGGTGGAGCTCAACGGGGACGACGCCGCGGTGCTGGCCACGACGCTCCCGTACTGGCCGGTGTTCCCCGACGTGGGCGCCGAGCTGTCGAAGCTGCGCGGCGCGGGCTGGCGCCTGGCGCTGCTCACCAACTGCGACCGCGACCTCGTCGCCGAGACGCGGCGGCGGCTGCCCGTGCCGTTCGACGCGGTGCTGACGTCGGAGGACGTGGGCGCGTACAAGCCGGCCGACGCGCACTTCGAGACGTTCAGGCGCTCGTACGAGCCGGCCCGGTGGGTGCATGTGGCGCAGAGCTACTTCCACGACATGGTCCCCGCGCACCGTCTCGGCATCCCACGCGTGTGGATCAACCGCCAGGGTGAGCCACCCGCCGACGAGAAGATCATCCAGCAGCGCCTGCCCGACCTCGGCGGGCTGCTCTCCGTGGTCGAGAACGCCTAGCGGCGCTGCTCCAGCACGTCCGCGATGCCGGCCAGGAAGGAGTCCACGTCCGCGATGAGGTAGCCGGACCGGAACAGCACCGTCGAGAACCTCGCCTCCCGCACCTCCTTGGCCGTCACCGCGAAATCGGTCGTCCCGCGCAGGGTGGCCACGATGCGGTCCAGGAAGGCGTCGATCTCGTCCTCGTTGTAGCCGGTGCCCATGCGGCCCGGGCGGAAGGCCACCCGTTCGACGCGGGTCGCCTGGGTCTCGAACCACTCCTCGCGCAGCATCTCGCCGGTCGGCTCGGCCATGGCCAGCCGTACCGGCCGCTTGGCCTGGGTCTCCAGCGCCACCACGAACGCCTCCAGGGCGAAGTCGACCGCGGTCTCGACATAGCCGCCACGCTTGGCGCGGAACGTGGCCCGCCGCACGTCGTCCGCGGTGACGGGCTCCAAAGTGTGCATGCCCCTGCCCAGGGTCGACTCGATCCGCCCGATCAGGGCGTCGACTTCGGCGGGGTCATAGCCTGAACGCATACCCATGACGCGTGGAAAGCGATTCAAGCCCACTCCTCTTGAGAACGTGCTGGGGTGCCTCCATTGTGAGGCTCTTTATCATGACGAAGCCACCCGACATATAGCGTTACAGCACCATGCGTCTGTCCAAGGTCTCTTTCCGCTACCGAAGACGTGATCCTTTCGTCATCGAAGACGTCGACGCCCAGCTCGCCCCCGGCGACGTGATCGAGCTGACCGGCGTGAACGGAGCAGGCAAGTCGACCCTGCTCCGCCTCCTGGCGGGCCTCACCCGGCCCACGACCGGCTCGGTCGCCGGCCGTCCCGCGGTGGTCGGCTTCGCCCCCGACCGCTTCCCCACCGCCCAGCCGTTCACGGTGACGGCCTATCTGCGCCACATGTCCCGGGTACGCGGGGGCGCCCGCTGGGAGCCATGGGCCGAGCGCCTGAACATGGGCCACCTCCTCACCGTCGCCCTGGGCGAGCTGTCCAAGGGCAGCGCGCACAAGGTCGGGCTGGTCCAGGCGCTGATGTCCGAGCCGGGGCTGCTGATCCTGGACGAGCCGTTCGCCGGTCTCGACGCGGACACCCGGGAGGCGCTGCCTTCGATCGCCGGCGAGGTGGCGGGTCGCGGCGGCATCGTCATCGTCAGCGACCACCAGGGCGGCCTGCGGTCCCTGCCCGGGATGCGCCATTGGTCGATGGTGGACGGCCGTCTCAAGGAGGGCACGACGGCCCCTGAGCTCTTGGAGGACGGGGAGGCGGTCGTGGCCGTCACGGTGCCCGCATCCGAGCTCCACGACTTCCTCGCCAGGATGCGCGGCGAGGGTTACCAGGCCCGCGAGATCGAGGAGTCCGGATGATCGCCCTGGCCGCGTTCCGGGTGGCCGCCTACGTCCGTTCGCACCGTGTGTTCCAGGCGCTCCTCCTGGCCCTGGCCATGCTGGCGATCCTCCACGGCAGCCGGGCCCCGCGCGGCGCGGAGGCCTCGGTCTTCACGGACGGCGCCGTACTGATCATCCCCATCCTGGCCTGGGCGGCCAGGAGTCTCCTCGACACCGAGCCCGACCAGCAGCGCGAGCTGTCAGCGGTCCAGGTGGGCGGTTGGGGCAGGGAGGTGGCGGCGGGGCTGGCGGCGGCGTTAGGGACGTGTGCGGCGTTCGCGGCGCTCAGCATGGGCGCGGCGCTCCTGCTCGGCGTGAGCGAGACACCCTCGCCCGGCGTGCTGGCCGCCGGTCTCGCCCTGTACGGCCTGGCCGCGCTGACCGGCACCGCGCTGGGCGCTCTCACCAGCCGCGCGGTCATCCGCTCCCCCGCCGTCTCGATCATGGTGCTGCTGCTCGGGTTCCTGGCGATGCTGATGCTCAGCATCTCGCCCGTGCACTGGCTCGGCGTCCCGCTCATCGCCTGGATGAAGGCGGCGAACTCGGGTCACCTCCTCGACCAGTTCCCCGAACTCGCCGCGATCTCCCTGGTCTGGTGCCTGATCGGCCTCGGGGCGTACGTGTGGCTCCGTCGTAGGGTAGGTTAGTGAACACTCACTCACCCTAGAGGAGGCAACGGTGAAGATGATCTGCCTGGGTGACAGCATCACCCGCGCGCAGGTGAGCGCCGACTACGTGGCCATGCTGCGCTCGCGACTGCCTGAGGCGACCGTGATCAGCTCCGGAGTCAATTACGAGCTGTCGTCGGAGACGGTCAAGCGGCTCGGCGACGTCGTGGGCCAGGATCCCGACGTGGTGACCGTACTGATCGGTACGAACGACGCGAACTTCACGCTCAGCGGGAAGCTGGCCAAGACGCTGCGCAAGCGCTGGAAGCTCTCCGCGGACCCCACCGCGGAGGGCTACGCCGCCAACCTCACCACCATCGCCCGGCGCCTCCAGGACGAGACGATGGCCCGCGTGGCGCTGCTCTCCCTGCCCGTCATCGGCGAGGACCTCGGCTCGGCGTCGGTGCTGCGGGCCGCCGAATACAGCGAGATCGTCCGGCGGGTCGCGGCGGCCGAGGGCGTCACGTACCTGCCGCTCAACGAGCGGATGACCGCGTACCTGGAGGAGCAGGGCCGGGCTCCCGGCACTCACTACCAGGCGGAGGGCCGGCTGGCGCAGACGGCGGCGATGCAGCACTTCATGCTCGGCCGCAGCCTGGACGCCATCTCCAGGAGCCGCGGCCTCCAGCTCACCACGGACACCGTCCACCTGAACGGCCGGGGCGCGGCCATGATCGCCGACCTGATCGAGGGCTTCGTCACCCGCTCGATCGCCCCGCACTGACCGGTTTCCCAGGAAGGCGCACTGCGGCGGGTGGTTATTCGGCCGCCGCGAGCTGGCCGCAGGCGCCGTCGATCTCGCGGCCGCGCGTGTCGCGCACCGTCACCGGCACGCCGTGGAACTCCAGCCGCCGCACGAACGCCCGCTCGTCCTCGGGCCGGGAAGCCGTCCACTTCGACCCGGGCGTCGGGTTGAGCGGGATCAGGTTGACGTGCACCAGCTTGCCCCGGACCAGCTTGCCCAGCAGGTCGGCCCGCCACTCGTGGTCGTTGATGTCCTTGATCAGCGCGTACTCGATCGAGACCCGCCGCTTCGTCTTCGCCGCGTACGCCCACGCCGCGTCGAGGACCTCCGCCACCTTCCACCGCGTGTTGATCGGCACCAGCGTGTCGCGCAGCTCGTCGTCGGGCGCGTGCAGCGACAGCGCCAGCGTGACGGGCAGCCCCTCGTCGGCGAGCTTGCCGATGGCGGGCACCAGCCCGACGGTGGAGACGGTGACGCCCCGGGCCGAGATGCCCAGCCCGTGCGGCGCGGGCTCCACCAGCCGCCGAACCGCCCCGATGACCTGCTTGTAGTTGGCCAGCGGCTCGCCCATGCCCATGAACACGACGTTGTTCACCCGGCCGGGCCCGCCGGGCACCTCGCCGGCCGCCAGCGCCCGGGCTCCGGCGACGACCTGCTCGACGATCTCGGCGGTGGACATGTTGCGGGTGAGGCCGGCCTGGCCCGTGGCGCAGAAGGGGCAGTTCATGCCGCAGCCGGCCTGCGAGGACACGCACATCGTGACCCGGTCGGGATAGCGCATGAGCACCGACTCGACCAGCGCCCCGTCGAACAGCCGCCACAGCGTCTTACGCGTGGTGCCCCCGTCGGTCGTCAGCTCCCTGACCGAGGTCAGCAGGTCGGGCAGGAGCGCGGCGAGCTTCTCGCGGGAGGCCGCCGGCAGGTCGGTCATCGCGCCGACGTCGGTGGTCAGGCGCTCGAAGTAGTGGCGCGAGAGCTGGTCGGCACGGAACGCCTTCTCGCCCAGCTCGGTGACCGCGGCCCGCCGGTCGGCCATCGACAGGTCCGCCAGGTGCCGTGCGGGCTTGGCCCGCCGGGGCGCGACGAAGGTGAGCTGGCCTGGGGGCTGGGACACGTTCCTGCCTTTGCTTTGAGTGGCTGTCAATCAGGGTAATGAACGTTCGGATCGGAGGTGGCATTCCTCGCGTCATGGATACCCCGGATCTACAGTCATCTCGTATGGCGATTTTTCGGTCGGCATCTGGCGAGGGTGGCGCCGAGGTCGTTCTCGCCGTCGGTAACCCGTACGGCAGCCGGACGCTCGTGGTCGAGCGCGACGAGGACTCCTCGGTAGCTTACCTGTGCTCGCCGGAGGGCGCGGTGCACGGCGCCGTCTGGCTGGCCAACCATCGCCCCGCCCCGGCCCTGGTCGACCTGACCCGGCTCAACGCCGGCCTGCCGCCGCTGATGCCCAGGGCCAACACCGTCCACCCGGACGGCCGCAGGCCGCTCGGGCAGCTGACCGCGCTGTGGTTCGAGGAGGGCGACGGCGTCGCCCTGTACGAGGACGAGGAGCTGCTGGCGGTCATCCCCGGCTGGGCCGACATGAGCAGGGGAATGCCCGGCTACGCCCGCGACGCGGTGGGCGAGTCGCCGTTCGCGTGGGCGCTGTCGGAGGCGCTCGACGGGTTGCGGCCCCGCATCTCCAACGCCAGGTCCTATTGGGGCTGGCGGCACAGCGAGGGGTCGTGGCCGTCGTTCCAGCAGTTCGTGATGGGCCACCTGGACCGGGTGCTCGGTCCGGCGGGACGCTACTGGGACGCCGGCGGCGAGCGGCTGCCGACGGTCGGGATCACCGAACGGCCGCCATATGAGGGCCGCGCCTACACCGTGCTGTCCACGGTGGGGATGAGCTGCCAGCGCATGCCCACGGTCGAGCAGTGGATCGACAAGCCGGGCGCGTACGCCAGGATCGAGCTGGCTGTGGCCACCCGCGAGGACCCGCGCGACGCGGCGCTGCTCCTGGTGTGGCTGTCGCAGTATCCGTGGCACTCGGTCACCTGGCTCGGCCACGGGCACACGGCGAAGTGGTATCACGAGCCTTCGACGTTCCCGTTGGGGCCGCGGTATTCGGGTGTCCTGATGCTGGCCAACGCACCCCACATGCCAGACATGTCGGGATTCGCGTTCGGGGGTGAGGCCGTACGGTGGCTCTGGCTCTCGCCGGTCACCATCGAGACGCTTGAGGCGCAGCAGCAGTGACCAGAGGAACCGAGACGCTGGAGGCGCAGCAGCACTGACTAGAAGAACAGCGACATCAGCAGCCAGACCGGCACCAGCGTCGTCACCAGCGAGTCGAGCCGGTCCATCAGACCGCCGTGGCCGGGCAGGATCGTGCCCAGGTCCTTGATGCCGAGATCCCGCTTGATCATCGACTCGATCAGGTCGCCCACGGTGGCCAGCAGCGCCGCCAGCCCGCCGATCAGCGCGCCCTGCCAGATGGCGCCGTGCATCAGCCAGACCACCAGCCACGCCCCGACGGCCGTGCACGCGATCACCGACCCGGCGAGCCCCTCCCAGGTCTTCTTCGGGCTGATCACCGTCAACTTGTGCCGGCCGAACAGCACACCCGCGAAGTAGCCGCCGATGTCACTGGCCACGGTCACCGCGATGAAGATCAGCACCCGGTGGTCGCCGTCGGGGAGCCGCAGCAGGATGGGCACGAACGCCGCGAGCATCGCGGGATAGAACAGCGTGAACAGCGAGGCCGACGCGTCCCGTACGTAACCGTCGGTCCCGGCGCTGAACATACGCCAGACCAGCAGCACCAGCGCGAACACCGCGAACGTGGCCAGCAGCCACGTCGGCCCGCCCCAGTACGCGCCCGCATGCATCGCCACCAGGCCCGCGAGCACCGGCACGGCGGGCACCTTGATGTCGCGGGTGGCGAAGGCCTTGATCAGCTCCAGCACGCCGACGCCCACGGCCCCCACGACCACCGGGAGGAACAGCTCCTTGATCGTGTAGAGCGAGCCGATGACCAGCGCGCCCAGCACCACGCCGACCGCTATCGCGGCGGGCAGGTTCCTTCCGGTACGGCTGTCGCCGCTCGAGCTGCTGCCAGCCGTACGTTCTTCCACAGAGTTTCTCCAAGAGCCACGGCCCTCGCCACTCGGGGCGAGGGCCGTTCAAGACCCACTGCCTGCGGCAACCCGCTGGACAACCCGCCACACGCGAGGGCCATTCAAGACCCGCCACCTGCGGCGACCCGCCGGACGGCCCGTCGCACGTGAAGGCCATTCAAGACCCGCCACCTGCGGCCCGCCAGACGACCCGCTGCCTGCGCGGCCCGCCGAACGGCCCGCCACAGGCGCGGACCACTGGACGCGGGCCGCCGTCGGTGTGAGCCGCTGAGCGCGGTCCGCCGTGCGGCGCGCCGCTCAGACTTCGAGCAGCTCGGCTTCCTTGTGCTTGAGCAGCTCGTCGATCTTCGCGACGTGCTTCTGGGTGAGGTCGTCGAGCTCCTTCTCGGCCCGCCTGACCTCGTCCTCCCCCGCCTCGCCATCCTTGATCATCTTGTCGAGGACTTCCTTGGCGGAGCGGCGGATGTTGCGCACCGACACCTTGGCGTGCTCGCCCTTGTTCCTGGCGACCTTGATGTACTCCTTGCGCCGCTCCTCGGAGAGCTCCGGGAACGTCACGCGGATCACCTGGCCGTCGTCGGTGGGGTTGACGCCGAGGTCGGAGTCGCGGATGGCCTTCTCGATGGCGCCCATCGAGCTCTTGTCGAAAGGCTGGATGAGAACCATGCGCGCCTCCGGCACATGGAACGACGCCAGCTGCTGGATCGGCGTCGGCGTGCCGTAGTACTCGGCGTTAATCTTGTTGAACATCGCGGGGGTGACGCGGCCCGTACGGATGGTCGCGAAGTCCTCCTTCGCGACCGAGACGGCCTTGTCCATTTTTTCCTCGGCTTCGAGGAGGGTTTCGTCGATCACAGCGGCTCCCTGTCTTCTAGCTGGCGGTGTCGGGCTCGCTCCCTCATTTGCCTGCGGGACTCACCAGCGTGCCGATTTTCTCACCGCGTACCGCTCGCAGGATGTTGCCCTCGCCCATGAGGTCGAAGACCACGATCGGCAGGTCGTTGTCCTTGCACAGGCTGATCGCGGTGGCGTCCATGACCGCGAGGTCGCGGAGCAGCACCTCGCCGTAGTCAAGGTGGTCGAACCTGACCGCATCCGGATTTTTACGTGGATCGGAGTCGTAGATCCCGTCCACCTGCGTTCCCTTGAGCAGCGCCTCCGCGCCGATCTCCAGGGCCCGCTGGGACGCCGCGGTGTCGGTGGAGAAGTACGGCGAGCCGAGCCCCGCGCCGAAGATGACCACGCGCCCCTTCTCAAGGTGCCTGATCGCGCGGCGCGGCAGGAACGGCTCGGCCACCTGCTGCATGGTGATGGCGGTCTGGACGCGCGTCTCGACGCCCCGCCGCTCAAGGAAGTCCTGCAGGGCCAGGCAGTTGATGACCGTGCCGAGCATGCCCATGTAGTCGGCTCTGGCGCGGTCGATGCCTCCTTGTGACAGGGTGGCGCCGCGGAACATGTTGCCGCCGCCGACCACGACCGCGACCTGTACGCCTTCCTTGACGGCCTCGGCGATCGAATCGGCCAGATGATCGACGATCACCGGATCGATGCCCAGCGGCTCGCTACCGGCGAACGCCTCTCCTGACAGCTTCAGCATCACCCGCTTCCATCTGAGCGGGCTGTGCGGATTTTGAGATGAGGAAGCCGCCGTCCGTGTGGATTCGTGGGCTGGCTCCCGGTGGTCCTGCACGGCGGCGGCCTCCTTCGTTCGGTGGGGCAGTCTGGGCTGTCGGCTTGTCATTTGCCTTGGCCGGCGGGCTCGCCTTGGCTGGTGGGCCCGCCTGACCGGTGGCTTGCCTAAGCCTAAGCCTGACCGACCTTGAAGCGGACAAAGGCCTGGACCTCGACGCCGTTCTCCTCGGCGTACTTGCCCACGCTCTTCTTGTTGTCCTTGACGAAGGCCTGCTGGAGGAGCGTGAAGTCCTTGTACCAGCCGTTCACGCGACCCTCGACGATCTTGCCGATGGCAGCCTCGGGCTTGCCCTCCTCGCGGGTCATCTCCTCGAAGAGCTTGCGCTCCTTGTCGACCACGTCGGCGGGGACGGAGGCGGGCTTGAGGTACTGCGGGGCCATCGCGGCGGCGTGCTGCGCGATGTCCCTGGCGACCTCGGCGTTCGGCTTGTCGAGCTGGACCAGCACGCCGACGGCCGGCGGCAGCGCCGGGTCGGTCTTGTGCATGTAAGCGCCGATGTAGCCGCCCTCGAGCACCTCGAAGCGGCGGATCTCGATCTTCTCGCCGAGCGCGGCGTTGGCGGTGTCGAGGTGCTCCTTGACGGTCTTGCCGTCGAAGGACGACTCGAGCAGCGACGCCACGTCGGCGGGCTTGGTCTCGAGGATGTGCGCCACGACCTGGGCGGCCAGTTCCTGGAAGCGCTCGCCCTTGGCCACGAAGTCGGTCTCGCAGTTGAGCTCGAGCAGCGCGGCGGCGGAGTCGCCGGCCTGCTGGAGCGCGACCAGACCGTTGGAGGCGGTACGAGCCTCGCGCTTGCCGACGTCCTTGGCACCCTTGAGGCGCAGGAGCTCGATCGCGCGGTCGAAGTCGCCCTCGGACTCCTCGAGCGCCTTCTTGCAGTCCATCATGCCGGCAGCGGTGATTTCGCGAAGCCGCTTGACATCGGCCATGTTCACGGAAGCCATTGCTCTTATTCCTTGTGGGATTTCGTCGTCGTCGTGGATCAGGTGAGCAACGGCACGCCTGCTCACCCTTGGTTCGTACGGCGGGCGCTTGCCGTACGGAAGCCTTTGTCTTGCGTCAGCCTCTGTCTTGCGTTCGGGGCCCGGCTCGCCTGGCATACTGCCCAGCCTCGCCCTGGCTTACCATCCTGGACCATCACCGGCCAGCACCAACGCCACCCGGCCCGCCCACCGCGCCCGGTTCGGGCAAACTCACCCTCCCCGGCCCGGCCGACCACCCAGGCCCGCCCTGCTACCCCGGCCTCAGCCTCAGCCTCGGTTCTGCCTCAGCCTCAGCCCGGTCACCCGCCCCAGTCTCCCGGAACGGCCCGGCTCACCACCGGCCCGGCCTGCAACCCAACCCTGGATCACAGCCCCGACCTCGGCTCACCACCTCAGCCCAACCTCGGCCTCGGCCCGCAACCTCAGTCCGGCCCCAGACCCCAACCCGGACCTCGGACCGCAACCCGGACCTCGACCTCGGACCGCAACCCGGACCTCGGCCTACAGCCTCAGCCCGCGGCCCAAAACCTCAACCAGGCCCCAGACCGCGACCAGCCAGCCTGGCTCGTGACCTAGGCCTGGCCCGGCGACCCGAACCCGGCTATCGGCCCTTACCTGGCTGGGCAGCGTCCCCGCCCGGTGATCACTCACCCGGTGAGGCGGCCGCGGCCCCTCGCTCAACCGTTCACTTCACTTGTCTGTGGCCCGTCCTTGCCCGATCACGGCAGGACCAGGAACATCCCTCGTCCTGCCGTTCACCGGAGCAAGGCGCGCACCCTACCCGGTGGACTCTTCACCCACCCGGCCGGAACGGGCCCGTACCCGGGGAACCCCGGGTACCTGAGCGCTGACGTCAGGCCTGCGGCTCGGCGTCGCCCTCGGCGGCGGCCTCAGCCTCAGGAGCAGCCTCGGCCACAGGAGCGGCCTCGGCCACGGGAGCAGCCTCGGCCGCAGGGGCGGGCGCCTCCTCAGCCACGGGGGCGGGCGCCTCGGCCTCAGCCTGCGCCTCGACCCCAGCCTCGCCGGTGCCCTGCTCGATGAGCTCGCGCTCCCACTCGGCCAGCGGCTCGGCGGCGGCCGGCTTCTCGTCACCACGGGCGGCACCGGAGCGAGCCATCAGACCGGCCGCGACACCGTCGGCGACGACCCTGGTCAGCAGGCCGACGGCGCGAATGGCGTCGTCGTTGCCCGGGATCGGGTAGTCGACCTCGTCGGGGTCGCAGTTGGTGTCGAGGATCGCGACCACAGGGATGCCAAGCTTCTTGGCCTCGCTGATCGCGATGTGCTCCTTCTTGGTGTCGACGACCCACACCGCGCTGGGCACGCGGCCCATGTCACGGATACCGCCGAGCGTGCGCTCGAGCTTGTCCTTCTCGCGACGGCGCATGAGGAGCTCCTTCTTGGTGAGCCCCGAGCCCGCAACGTTGTCGAAGTCGAGCTCCTCGAGCTCCTTCAGCCGCTGGAGCCTCTTGTGCACGGTGGAGAAGTTGGTGAGCATGCCACCCAGCCAGCGCTGGTTGACGTACGGCATCCCGACCCGGGCAGCCTGCTCGGAGATGGCCTCCTGAGCCTGCTTCTTGGTGCCGATGAACAGGATGGTGCCGCCGTGGGCCACGGTCTCCTTGACGAAGTCGTAAGCACGGTCGATGTACGAGAGCGACTTCTGCAGGTCGATGATGTAGATGCCGTTGCGCTCGGTGAAGATGAATCGCTTCATCTTCGGGTTCCAGCGCCGGGTCTGGTGACCGAAGTGAACGCCGCTCTCAAGCAGCTGTCGCATGGTGACGACGGGGGCCATGTGCTGGTCCTCCAGGTCTTGGCGCCCTGTGGAAGGGCGCGGTTCTCGGTTGTGCCGCAGCAGCGCGTCGTCTGCCGCCCTGATGCCCCGAAACCCCGCCAGCCGGGCACATGGCCCGGACCGATGGCGCGGTCCGCAGTGGGGCATGCGAAGTCGGCCTGTGGTCACAGGCCACCGAAAAGTCTACCTCCCACGCCAGCCCAGCCTGACCGTCAGCCGTCAATCAGACGTCCAGCCCGCTGCCATGAAACCCCCACCACCATGACCATCCAGGCAATCCCGCACTAAACACACCCTCCCCACCACCCCCAATCACCAACACCTGGCACGCACCACCCATCAGCTTCGACAGCCGCCACAACTCGACGCACCTCAACCATCAGCGACCGATCCCACCGCCGACCACCCCCCGCCCGCCGGGCTCGACGGCGTCGTACGCACGATGCGCCGACACTTCAGCGAGATCCGCCATGGCGCGGGAACGGCACCGCGTCGCGGCCAGGCACGGCGAGAGTACGGCGCCACCGTCACGGCCAGGCACGGCAAGAGCTTCCGGGCCCCCATCCCCACGACAGCTCAAACCGAGAGCTCTTGGGACCCCCTCCCCACGGCAGCTCAAACCGAGAGCTTCCGGGACCCCGTCCCCACGACAGCCCTGACACAGAAGGCCGCTACCACAACCACAGACCAGAGCACAGCCACACACCGGCGGCCATCACCTCAGCCAGGCTCTCCGCCCACCCCGGAAGACACCACCCACAGTTCCACGTCACCCTGCCGCATCGTGATCCTCCGTCGGCAGCCCGGGCGTCGGCCTCTGCGCGACGGGGAAGAGGTTCACCTGCACTTCGGAGACCCTGGCCCCGCTCGGCGCGGCCTTCTCATCGCGACCGGGGATGAGGTACGGCTCGACCAACTTCTCGATCGACTCGTTGAGCCGGGCCATCTCCTCGGGATCCACCCTGATCCGCATCCGACTGAACCGGGTGACATCCCGCCACTCGTCAGGCTCCCTCTCTGTGGCGGCCAGCGCGCGATCCGCCTCTTCGTTCGCCTCCCGGCGAAAGGCCAGCATCAACGTCACCTTGGCATCCCGTACGTCCGGCTGATCACCCGGCTTGACTCCGACGCTGATCCGCTTGTTCGCGCTCTTCCACAGGCGTTCCCTGCCATCACCCCGCGGCGGCGCGTCCTCCACGAACCCGTACTTGGCCAGCATGCGCAGGTGATAGCTCGCGGCACTGGGCGTAATCCCCGCGATCTCCGCCACTTCAGTGGCAGTGGCACTGCCCTCGAGACCCAGCCGATTGAGGATCATCAGGCGCGCCGGGTGGGCCAGCGCACGCATCGCCCTGGGATCACTGAGCCCCTCAGTCATGCCGCCAAGATTACCCACCCCGAGATCTGAAGCATTGCTTTCACAACTATGAAGGGATACCTTCACAGTTGTGAAGCATTCCCTTCATAACTCCATCCTGCCCCCACCAGCCAGGACACCCACCAACCACCCCAGGCCACCCCACTCGCGCCCGCAGGAGCCGCCAAGCCACCCCATGCCCGTTCGTAGGAGCCGCCGAGTCACCCAACTCCCGCTGCAGGAGCCGCGCCGCCAGGTCACCCACTCCCGCTAGAGGAGCCGCCAAGCCCCCACTCCCGCCACCAAAAGCCAACCGCCGCCTCCATGAACCACCCCCAACCCACCGCGCCCAACCCACCCACAACCACACCCCTAACCCGCGCTCCACCCCCACCCACCTCGAACGCAAGTCCCCCGTGGCACCCAGTCGATAACGCGAGCCCCACCGCCACCTCCGCACCCACCCCAATAGGAGCCCCACGTTCACCCACACCCACTGGCCCAACGTGACTCACTGCCACCCCACACCCACGCCCACCGCAGGCCCTACTTCCACCCCCTGCACCCATGTCCACCGCAGGCCCGCCCTATCACTAACCCCCGCGCACCCACGCCCGCCACGAGCCCACTCCGCACCCACCCCGAATGCCCACCCAGCCCACGCACGACGGCGACCCCGATCAACATCCCCGCCCCGGAGGCCCGGCGCCCCAGCCGACCCCACTCAGCCCGACCCCATCAGCCAGCCACCACCAAGACCCGCAGCACCATGACCGAGGATCGAATGCCTGACCACAACCTCACCCACAAGAACCGCGCACCCGACCACGCCCTCATCCCCAGCGCCAACCACATCCCCACGCACCAAACCCCCACCCACGATCACGCACCCCATGACGGCACCTCCAACGACACCGGCCCCGATCCCAGCTCCAACTCCAGCTCCGGCCCCGATCCCGGCTCCGGCTCTGGCTCCGGCTCCGGCTCCGGCCATCACACGCCCCATGACCGCAGCCCATCAGACGCCCCCACCCCACTCAGAAGGCAGCGCGACTACCGCTTCCTCTGGGCTGCCCGGACGATCTCGGTCACCGGCTCGGAGGTGTCCAAGCTGGCCATCCCCCTGACCGCGGTAACCCTGCTGACAGCCTCCCCCTCCCAGATGGGGCTGCTGACGGCCGCCGCCTCGGTGCCCGCCCTCGTGTTCGGCCTCCAGTCAGGTGCCATCGCGGACCGGCTCACCCGACACCGACCGCTCATGATCGCCTGCGAACTCGTATCGTGCGCAGCCGCCGCCACAGTCCCCGTGGCCTGGCTCCTCGGCCTCCTCAACGTCACTTGGCTGATCACCGTGGCCCTGGTGATCGGCACAGCCGGAGTGGTCTTCAAGGCAGCGAACTTCCCCTATGTGGCAGCAGTCGTCGCGCCATCCCAGCGAACCGAAGCGATGGCCGGCTTCCACGCCTCCTACTCGGTGGCCTCAGTCAGCGGCCCCAGCCTGGCCGGTCTCTTGGTTCAACTTCTTACGGCCCCGCTGGCCATACTGGCGGAAGCACTGTCGTTCCTGACCTCAGCCCTCTTGCTCCGCGCCATCCGCACCCCGGAGAAGAACGAGCCGGCGACTTCCCGAGGCATGTGGAACGACGTCGTCGAAGGCCTGCGTACCAGCGTCACCCATCCCGTACTCCGCGCCCTCCTGGGCGCGGGCGTCACGATCAACTTCTTCGCCATGGCGTACACGGCCATCTACATGCTCTACATGGTGAACACGCTCAACATCCCCAAGCCCCTGATAGGCGCCCTAATCGCCCTGAGCGGCATCGGCGGCCTGCTGGGCGCCTGGGCCACCGCCCGCCTGTCCAAGCGCTACGGCGAGAACCGCATCCTGCTCATCTCGGTGCTCTTCTTCCCCATCGAAATCCTCGCGGTAGGCCTGCTGACCGGCCCTCTGTGGTGGAAACTCTCGCTGCTCGCACTGACCGGAACGATCACAGGCGGCATCGTCGTAGCCTTCGCCACCTGCATGGGCGCCATCACCCTGCGCGAAACCACCCCCGAGCTCCGCGGCCGCGTGAATGCCACCATGACTTTCGCAGTACAGGGCGTCCTGGCCCTCGGCGGCGTGACCGGAGGCATCCTCGCCGAATTCGTAGGCCTACGCCCGGTCATCCTCATTTGCGCAGCAGGCATAGCTCTGAGCGCCATCTGGATCTGGACCTCCCCACTACGCCCACGCCTCGCGCCCCCGGCAAGCTCCAGCAGCGACCCGCCCCCATCTCAAACCATAGATTCCTTGATCACGTTCAAGCGCCACTCCCCTCGCTAACCCACTCAGCCCCTCAGACGAAGCCCCGTACGATCCCAGCCAACAAGCCCCAACAACGTCCTCAAAGGTTGGTGCACGGCAACCATCAAGCCGACGGCACCCGCGAGCGGCGCCCGACCGCCGAAGTGCCCACACCGCTGCCATTCCGAACAGCCGCGACTGGCCACCCAAGTGCCAGCCTTACGCCGCCGCAGCTCTCTGGACAACTGCCGCCTGGCCGCCCAAGCCGCAAACCACGCCGCACCCGTCCCGGACAGCCTGCGCAGGCTACGCAAGCAGCAGATCACCGAGCAGATCTCCGGCACGCTGCTTCTGCAACGCCAGGCTGGCGCTCTTCCACGAGGCGCTACGGATGTCCCCCCACCCAAGCGCCCGGCCAAGGCCGCCCCGCACATGTCCGTCATCGCTGACCTGCACGAGCTGACCAACGCTGGCCTCATCATCGCAGCTCTTCATCCCGGCCCAAGCCACCGTCCGGCCAGTTATCCACAGCCCACAAGCTCCTGACCCACCTCATCCCCAGAATCCCGTTCGCCTCCTCGCCGCCACGGCGCGTTCAACCAAACTCGCGCCCATGAACCCTCGCCCTCCCACCCCGGCAACTCGCCCACCAGCGCCAACAGCCACCGTCACACCTTCAAAGCCCCAAGGACGCCCCACCTCCTCCACCCGCCGTCCCTTCGGCATCTCCACCCTGGGCAACCTCGACCAAACCCCCCACCCCCACAGAACGCCCCACTCCCACGAGACAAGACAGAGCACCCCACCGCTCGCCCATCACTCCCCCAGGCCGGCCCAAGGCACCACCTCATCTCCAGCCCATCACCTCCTCGATCCACCCCGAGCAACCACACCACCCCGCACTCGTCAGCCCCTCACACCCCCGCAAGAACCCGGACCCCCACCCCGCACTCGCCATGCCTTCACGACCGCCCAAAGCGCCCTGATAACACTGCTCTTCACAGCCGCGATCCTTCTTCTCCCCGCTTCCCCGGCAAGAGCATCTCCGCCCACATGGCGCTGGCCGCTGGACGGACATCCCCGCATACTGCGCCGCTTCACCCCACCCCCCGAACCATGGCTCGCCGGACACCGCGGCATCGACCTGGCCGCTCCCGCATCCACCCCAGTCCTGGCGGCCGGCCCCGGCACAGTCCGCTTCGCCGGCCCCGTGGCAGGAAAGGGTGTGGTCACCATCGAGCACGAGGGCGGCCTCCGCACGACGTACCTCCCCGTCAAAGCGTCCGTACGGCGAGGCCAACCCGTCACCCCCGGATCCAGTCTCGGCGTCATAGAAGCCTCCCCAGGTCACTGTCAGGAGTCTTGCCTGCACTGGGGCCTCCGACGCGGCACGCATTACCTCAACCCCCTCCTGCTCCTGGGCCAGGCCCCCATCCGCCTCCTCCCGTTCTGGCTCGAAGACGGGACCCCGCTCTCACCTGTGGATGAGCACTCTCAGCGGAATGCGAACAAGCACCCACTCCAACCACCAGGCACCAAGATCACCAGACCGCTCATCACCCAGCCGCGAAGATCACCGACCACACTCATCCCGACACCACCACCAGCAGCGCCAAAGGTCCTGGCCACCACCCCAGTAACGCCTACCTTGATCACGCGCGCCGCCCACAGCCTGCCCTCCGACGCCACCCACAACACCTCATCGCCAACCCGTCACGATGGCACCCCAAGCCGGCGCCATCCCGCGGCAGCCACGGAATCCATCACTCCCGCCACCTCACGCCGGACGCTCCACCCCACTCCCCCCACCGCGACGGTCGACTTCCTGCCCCGCTCAGCCTCGACCACCACAACGTCCGCCATCGGCCTCGGCGCACTGCTCGGGATGGGCCTCCTGATCACAGCCCTACGCAGCCACAGACGTGCTCGAACAACGCCCCATCGCCCCCGAAGAAGAGGCCAACACCGCGCAACCACAGAAGACGAGCAACAGCCCGAGAACACCAGCACCCGGCATCGCGGTGAGAAGGACCCACAGACCAGCAGCACCACGACCACCAACGCGAAGCCCGGCCGCCACCGCAAAACCACGACCGACAGAAGTTAGAAGATCACCCAGCAACGCGTCCCACTCACCGACATACGCGCAGCCCTGTTGCCGCCACCCGCCGATCAACCATCGACGCACTCGAGTCCTCGATCTCCAACATCCCCATCAGGCCCTCGGATGCGCCTGCCGATAAGCCGCCCTGAGCCGCTCGATCGAGACATGCGTATAGATCTGCGTGGTGTTCAGAGACGCATGCCCGAGCAACTCCTGGACACTCCGTAGATCCGCACCGCCCTCAAGCAAGTGGGTCGCCGCACTGTGCCGCAGCCCATGCGGCCCCATGTCCGGAGCCCCGTCCACCTGAGCCAGCCGCTCATGTACGACCCGCCGAACGGTCCCCGAATCGATGCGACCGCCCCGTACCCCGAGAAAGAGCGCAGGCCCTGACCGTGCCCGAACCCACAGCGGCCGCCCATGAATGCACCACCTGTCCACCGCCCGCAGAGCAGGCAGCCCAAACGGCACCGCTCGTTCCTTACGCCCTTTGCCCAGAACCCGGATGACATGCCGGTCCCGATCCACGTCATCGACGTCGAGCGCACACAACTCACTCACTCGCACCCCGGTGGCGTACAGCAACTCAAGAAGAGCCTGATCTCGAAGTTCCTTGGGCTCTCCAGCCGTGGGCACCTCCAGGACGGCCTGCGCCTGCTCCTGATCGAGAACAGCAGGCAACGGCCGAGCCGCCTTCGCGCTGCCCAGCAACAACCCCGGATCGCCGGTAAGCCAGCCACGGCGGTAGCAGTAGGCGGTAAAGGTACGAACACAAGCAGTCCGCCGCGCCAGCGTGGCCCGAGCCTTCCCCGCCCGATGCTGCTCTGCCAGCCACTCCCGAAGCACCCCGATATCGAGTCCTTCCAGCCGCCCATCCACATGATCGAGCAAGGAGTTCACGTCAGTCAGATAGGCCCGCACCGTGTGCTGCGAAAGATCCCGCTCAAACCGCAAATGCCGCCCGAACTCCGCCACCACTTCTTCACGATCAACACCCCCACTCATCCCAGAACCTCCATCTCCAGAACCCTCCAACTCACTACATGCCACACACGCAGGAATACTTCGCTGCCCCACTCAAGCCCAACAACATTCCAGGAACAACCCAAACCGACCGGAGTAAGAACCTCACCGCAGCTCTCAAGCACAGGCCAAGCATCGATCTCACCAACCAACACGCCCATCCGCCACGGCCGTGAACCCACCACATCACTCCACATACGCCGAGGCGCCCTGCACGCACCACACCGCCACAGAGCACATGGCCTGCCGACGACGCAGGCAGCCCCGAAGGCCTGGCAACCGCAGAGCCCCATCGCGTCGACGTCGTCCAACGTGCGCTGACCGGAGCTTCCATACCCGACATCCCTGCCCACTGACGGCCGAGCACCGCTACCACACCCAGAATCGCCCCAGGTCAACCCATCCTGGCGCGCCGCACCATGGCACACCCGCCTGGAGCCCACTAAAGACCGCTCCACCCCCGCGCCGGGTCACCACACCCCGATCCACCCACCTTGAGCTTCCTCCGCTGGCGGCACTTGCCCTGAAGACCATCCTTGATGATCCTCAGAAAGAATGACCTCCTGGCGTTACCCACCGGCCGAGGCGAGCTTGGACGGGCCCGCTCACCAGCGGTGGGAGAAGTTCAAGGCCAAGGAGCTGGGAAATGGTGACGGCCATCGCTTGATCCCTCGAGGGCCTAAGGCGAGACCGAAGGAGAGCACAGCGATGGCCGCAGACATCAGTCTGCCGCCCGAGCAGGGATTCGCGAAGGGGATCTGGAATCGGTGACTCCGACTTTGCTGCGGTCGGCGATCAATGCCCTGACCTGCAGAGACGAATCTGCCCACGTCAGGATTTCTCAGACATCTTCGGCGTTCCGCTGACATTCATCAGTTGAAGCGTCTGCCATTCGCCCACCCGTTGAGAAACCTACCCTTCGGCCTCTGCTGTGCTCACCGACTCTCGGACGTTCGTGCGTCTCCTCCAGCGGGCCGCTGGAACGCCCAGCATGGTCGTGGTTGAGTTCGCGAGAGACGGCCAGCAGGGGTGGCGATGAGG
This sequence comes from Nonomuraea sp. NPDC005650, assembly GCF_040605375.1. Lineage (NCBI taxonomy): Bacteria > Bacillati > Actinomycetota > Actinomycetes > Streptosporangiales > Streptosporangiaceae > Nonomuraea > Nonomuraea sp. NPDC005650. The sequence goes on along the minus strand of NZ_JBEXCR010000020.1, from coordinate 157,246 downwards.
CGGGGGCGGTTCCAGAAAGCGGTGGGTTCTGCGGCGCCCATACGCTCGCCATCGCCCGGCTGCAGGGGCATGTTCGTCTGCGTCTGCGTCTCGGCGGCTGTTGCCTGAGGTGTGGACCGAATGGATACTCGCCGCATCGGCCCCAACAGTCCTGCCCGGGCAGACAGCGGTCCTGCACACGACCACCGCCGCCCAAGCTTGGCTAGCTATCCTTGACGCTTGGATGGACCGGCGCCCAGATCCTAAGACTGTCGTATTGGGTGTTCCTTTTGAACGTCACAGCAGGCTGTCGGCGCGCTGCTGGCCGGCGTGGCGGGTCCTTCTCCGACGCCGAGGGCTCTGTGCCGATCGGGCTGCAGCTTCTCAGTCATGGCGGCCGTTGCGTTGATTCGGCCCCAGGTTGCGGGGGCGGGCGGCACCCGAGGCCCCGCCCCTTCAGCCCCGATCATCTTCAGACGTGGATTGTTGGTGCCTTAATGCCAGCCGTGCTGCTCGGGCTCGGGGAAGTCGTCGGGGAACGGGGGGTCGTCGGACGGATCGGGTTCGGGGGTGACTGGGGGTTCAAGAGCGGCGGAATCGGGAGCTTTGGGGTAGGAAGCGGTCTGTTTGCGGAGGCGCCAGCCGTTCGTGGTTCGTTCGATGTAGCCCGCGGCGGCCAGGCCGCCCAAGGCGCTCAATGTGGCATCCAGGCTTAGTCCTGCGGCGACCGCAATGGACGCAGGGCCTGCGCCGCCTCGGTTGGGGATCGCGTCGAGGACCTTTCGGGTGGGTTCGTTGAGCCTGTCTCTGGGGACTGCGGGAACTCGGGGCTGAGAGGCCAGATCCTCGCCTATGACACCGACGAGGTCGATCATCTCCTCTGGGGAGGCTACGCAGACGGCCTTGCGGTCGCGGAGGAGTTTGTGGCAGCCGGCCGACATTCCGGAAGTGACTGGGCCGGGGACTGCCGCCAGGTGTCTGTTGAGGGAGAGAGCGTGCGTGGCTGTGTTGAGGGCACCGCTGCGTAGGGCGGCCTCCACCACTACCGTTCCTCTCGACAGGGCGGCTATCAGGCGGTTTCTGATGAGGAAGCGGGCTCGGGTGGGGTGGACGCCGGGCGGGCATTCGCTGATCACGACGCCTCGATCTCTGACGGCGGCGAACAGGGCGTCGTGGCTCGCCGGGTAGCAGATGTCCACGCCGCAGGCCAGAACGACCACCGTGGGTGCGTCGGCGGCCAGGGCTCCTCGATGGGCCGCGCCGTCCACACCGTGGGCCCCGCCTGACACGACGGTCCAGCCTGACTCGCCGAGACCGACGCCGAACTCGGCTGCGATGTGAGTGCCGTACGACGTGGCGGCTCGTGCTCCCACTACCGCCACTGATTTGAGACAGGAGAAGCGCAGGTCGGCCTTGCCATGGAGCCATAGACCGAGAGGGCGGCCGGGGCCGAGCTGGTCCAGTTGGGTGGGCCATTCCGGGCTGCCGGGAATGATCAGTCGGGCTCCGGATTGTTCTCCGGTTTCGAGGTCTGCTGCTGGGTTTGCTGCTGCCAGGCGGGCGTACCAGGCGTTGAGACGAGCGGTCAGGCCGGGGGGACGATCTTGTTGGGATTCCTGGGCTCGCTTGGCTTCCTGGGCCACGAACTCTGGCGGCAGAGTGCGGGCGCGGATCGCTTCCACTGCCGATGAGGCCCCGTACTGCATCACTAGACGGCCCATGACGGGGTCGCCGACGTCGGCGGCTCTCATGAGTGCGGCTCTGGCCTCAGTTTCGCTCCCGGATGAGGTCGACGTGATGGGCGTGGTGATCGTGGTCAAGGTCGAGGTGGTGGCCAAGGTCGGGGTCGAGGTGGGGGTCGGGGTCGAGGTGGGGGTCGAGGTCGGGGTTGAGCTGCGGGCCGGGGTCGAGGTTGTCGGGGCGGTCGAGGGCGAGGTTGCGGGCGCGTCTGAGGGCGCGTGGCTTGTGCGGGTGCTAGCGCTGGGGGCGGTGCCGACGGTCCGGGCGATCGTGGTGGCTGTGGCGGGTGTGCTGGTAGAGGCCGTTTCTGTAGGTGCAGGGGCCATGTCGTCTGGAGGCGGGAATGGTGGGGCGTCTGCATGGCTTAGGTCGGGGGTGGAGGCTGGTGGTGGCGTGAGGGGCGTGTCAGCTTCTGGGGTTGAGCTGGGCATGAGGGCTCCTGGAGGGATGTGGGGTTTGGAGTGGTGGTGCAGAGCTGGGCGGGATGAGGACCTGGTCGCGGTGCGGACCCGGATGTGGTTCCGAGCTGGGCCGTGTGGAGTCGGTGCGGTGCGGGACCAGGTTGCGACGCAGGACGAGGTTGCGCTGGGGGACAGGTAAGGGCGCGGTCAGAGGGTGGATCGGAACTCGGTAAGGCGTGAGCTGGGTGCGCTACGGATGCGGCGGAGAGTCGGGGAAGTAGTGGGAGTGAGGCGGCGGCTGATGGGGATGGGGTCGACGGGCCAATGGGGCTAATGGGGAAGCGGCCCATGGTGGCGATGGGGGACCTGGTGGGAGTGCGCCCGTGGCGGCAAGGGCCAAGGGGTGGAAGCGGGCCGACGGCGGCCACGGGGGTGCGGGGCCCATGATGGCCATGTGGGACGCGGTGGAAGCGCGCTCGTAGCGGCAAGGGCCAGGCGGTGGAAGCAGGCCGACGGCGGCCACGGGGGTGCGGGGCCCATGATGGCCGTGAGGGATGTGGTGGAAGTGCGCTCGTGGCGGCAAAGGACAGACGGCGAAGCGCGCCCATGGTGGCAATGGGCAGGTGGTGGAAGTGCGCCCTTGGTGAGAATGGGGCGGGTGATGGGGGTGGGGTGCAGGTAGGGGTCTCTTTTCTTGTGGGCGTTAGGACTTCACGCCCAGCCAGAAGCTGAGGGCGGCGTTCGTTTCGTCCTGCTCTGGGGTGTCCTTGTTGGCCAGGTCGGCGAGGGTCCATGCGACGCGTACGACGCGGTCCAGGCCGCGGGCGGTGAGGGTGCCGGAGTCGAGGCAGGACGTCATGGGCTTCATGGCGTCGTTGGATGGGCGGTAGTCGGAGTGGAGCAGGGATGAGGGGATCTCGGCGTTCGTGCGCCAGGGGGTGCCGGCTAGGCGTTTGGCGGCGCGTTCGCGGGCTATGAGGACGCGTTCGGCCACCGTTTTGCTCGTTTCGACGAATTGGCGATCGGCCAGGAGTTCGCGTCTGGACGAGCGGACCACGGTGACCTTCATGTCTATGCGGTCGAGGAGTGGGCCGGAGAGTCTGCCCAGGTAACGACGCCTGATCGTGGGAGTGCATTTGCAGGTCTCCCCCTGGTCTTCGGTTTGGGCGCATGGGCAGGGGTTGGCGGCCAGGATGAGCATGAATCTGGCAGGGAAGGTGACCGAGCCTGCGGATCTCGACACCGTCACGCGGCCGGACTCCAGAGGCTGCCGGAGGGCGTCGAGCACGTGGCGGGGGAACTCCGGGGCCTCGTCCAGGAAGAGAACGCCTCTGTGGGCGAGGGAGACGGCCCCTGGGCGTACGACCGCGCTGCCACCGCCGATGATCGCGGCGGACGTCGCCGTGTGGTGAGGGCTGACGAACGGGGGTCTGCTCATCATGGGAGCGTTCGGCGGCAGAGCGCCCGCGACGGAGTGGATTGCCGTGACCTCCAGGGCGTGGTCGAGCTCCAGGTCCGGCAGGAGGGTGGGGAGGCGCTCGGCCAGCATGGTCTTGCCGGTGCCCGGCGGGCCGAGCATCCAGAGATTGTGGCCGCCTGCCGCGCACACCTCCAGGGCTCGGCGGGCGACCGGCTGGCCGACGACGTCCGCCAGGTCCACCGCCGGGTGGTCGGTGAACTTGGGTAGCTCGGCAGGCTCCTCGATCTGGGGCTCAGGTTCGTCGTCTCCCCTGCGCAGCCACTCCACGAGCTGGCGGAGGTGTGACACCGGGATCACCTTGACGTTGGGCACCAGGGCGGCCTCGGCTGAGTTCGCGGCGGGGACGACCACGGTGACGTCGCCGTGTTTGGCCGCGCCGAGGATGGAGGGCAGCACGCCGCGTACGGGTCTGATGCGGCCGTCGAGGCCCAGCTCGCCCAGGAAGAACAGCTCCGCGATGCGGTCGACCGGGATCACGCCCGCGGCGCTCAGAATGGCCACGGCTATGGCGAGGTCGAACTGGGAGCCGCGTTTGGGGAGGCTGGCCGGGAAGAGGCTGACGATGATGCGGGCGTCGGGCCAGGGGTAGCTGCTGTTGACCATGGCTGACCTGACCCGGTCTCGGGCCTCGCTGAGCGCCGTGTCGGGGAGGCCGATGAGGTGGATGCCGGCCAGGCCGTTGCCCACGTCGGCCTCGACCTCGACGGTGCGGCCTGCGACGCCGATCACGGCCACGCTGCGCGTGCGGGCCACGGCCATCTAGATCGCCCCCCGTACGTGGCTCAGGGCGAAGTCACCGGCGAAGCGTTCGAGGGCGATCACGTCCACCCGTACGGCGCCGAACGTGCGCGGCTGCGCGGCCAGCCATTTGGCCGCGAGCATCCTCAGCCTGGCCAGCTTGACCGGGCTCACGGACTCCAGGGCTGTGCCGTGGGATCTGCCCGATCGGGTTTTGACCTCGACGACGACCAGGGTGGGGCCGTCTTCGGCGATGATGTCGATCTCGCCGTGGCGGCAGCGCCAGTTGCGGTCGATTATCTTCATCCCCTTGGCCTCCAGGTAGGTCGCCGCTACCTGTTCGCCTTGTTTGCCGAGGTCTTGGTCGTGTTTCGCGGCCATGTGCCACCTCCGTCGTCGTCGGCCTGGTGTTGGTCCGGGCACCGACTTTTGCGGATGAGGGGTGGTGGGGTTGGACCGAACGGGGTTCTGGGGATGATGGGGCAGGCTGGTGTTGAGTTGTGGATAACGCGGTTGTTGATGGCGCAGTCGCAGTTGTGGATCCGGGGCTGGGCTGGGGCTCGGCCCTACCGGTCTGTGGGCGAGTGGCCCGGCCCGTGGGATGCGGGGCGGTGGCGGGAGCGCCGGGGCTGCGGGCGGGCGACTCGGCCTGTGGGGTCATGGACGCGGGGCTGCGGGCAGGCGGCCCGGTCAGTGGAGTCATGGGCGCGGGCTTGCGGGCAGGCGGGCCGGCCCATGGGGTCATGGGGCGCGGGTCTGCGGGCGGCTCGGCTCGTGGAGTCGTGGAGTCGTGGAGTCGTGGAGTCGTGGAGTCGTGGAGTCGTGGAGTCGTGGAGTCGTGGAGTCGTGGAGTCGTGGAGTCGTGGAGTCGTGGA